>NZ_NXBA01000042.1:0-110069 GCF_002383835.1 Campylobacter sp. 107 | reverse complement strand
TTGTTTAATCCCCTTTTAAGTTTAATTGGTTATACTTTCATTTCCTTTTTTTGAAAAAAGGACTTAAAATCTTTTAAATTATAAAGTTTCACTAGCTTAGTAGATTTTATAAATTAACTCTTTTGGTTTTTGTCTTATAAACTAAAAGCTTTTTTATAAATCTTGTTTTTTAATTTAAAAACTTTTCTTTTAAAAATGATTTTTTGTTTTGTTCTTTTAACTTAGTATTGTTATTCAAATCTTATTAGTCAATCTTTGAAATCTAAATAAGTGATCGATTGAGCCAGAAAGATTTAGGCATAAGTAATTATGTAAAATCTATTCAATCTAATAATTAAAAAGATTAAAAGTTTTTCTTTTAATCTTTCATAACTTTTTCTTTGAAGAAAAAGATTAAACTATCTATAATTTTTATGGAGAGTTTGATCCTGGCTCAGAGTGAACGCTGGCGGCGTGCCTAATACATGCAAGTCGAACGATGAAGCTTCTAGCTTGCTAGAAGTGGATTAGTGGCGCACGGGTGAGTAAGGTATAGTTAATCTGCCCTACACAAGAGGACAACAGTTGGAAACGACTGCTAATACTCTATACTCCTGCTTAACACAAGTTGAGTAGGGAAAGTTTTTCGGTGTAGGATGAGACTATATAGTATCAGCTAGTTGGTAAGGTAATGGCTTACCAAGGCTATGACGCTTAACTGGTCTGAGAGGATGATCAGTCACACTGGAACTGAGACACGGTCCAGACTCCTACGGGAGGCAGCAGTAGGGAATATTGCGCAATGGGGGAAACCCTGACGCAGCAACGCCGCGTGGAGGATGACACTTTTCGGAGCGTAAACTCCTTTTCTTAGGGAAGAATTCTGACGGTACCTAAGGAATAAGCACCGGCTAACTCCGTGCCAGCAGCCGCGGTAATACGGAGGGTGCAAGCGTTACTCGGAATCACTGGGCGTAAAGGGCGCGTAGGCGGATTATCAAGTCTCTTGTGAAATCTAATGGCTTAACCATTAAACTGCTTGGGAAACTGATAGTCTAGAGTGAGGGAGAGGCAGATGGAATTGGTGGTGTAGGGGTAAAATCCGTAGATATCACCAAGAATACCCATTGCGAAGGCGATCTGCTGGAACTCAACTGACGCTAAGGCGCGAAAGCGTGGGGAGCAAACAGGATTAGATACCCTGGTAGTCCACGCCCTAAACGATGTACACTAGTTGTTGGGGTGCTAGTCATCTCAGTAATGCAGCTAACGCATTAAGTGTACCGCCTGGGGAGTACGGTCGCAAGATTAAAACTCAAAGGAATAGACGGGGACCCGCACAAGCGGTGGAGCATGTGGTTTAATTCGAAGATACGCGAAGAACCTTACCTGGGCTTGATATCCTAAGAACCTTTTAGAGATAAGAGGGTGCTAGCTTGCTAGAACTTAGAGACAGGTGCTGCACGGCTGTCGTCAGCTCGTGTCGTGAGATGTTGGGTTAAGTCCCGCAACGAGCGCAACCCACGTATTTAGTTGCTAACGGTTCGGCCGAGCACTCTAAATAGACTGCCTTCGTAAGGAGGAGGAAGGTGTGGACGACGTCAAGTCATCATGGCCCTTATGCCCAGGGCGACACACGTGCTACAATGGCATATACAATGAGACGCAATACCGCGAGGTGGAGCAAATCTATAAAATATGTCCCAGTTCGGATTGTTCTCTGCAACTCGAGAGCATGAAGCCGGAATCGCTAGTAATCGTAGATCAGCCATGCTACGGTGAATACGTTCCCGGGTCTTGTACTCACCGCCCGTCACACCATGGGAGTTGATTTCACTCGAAGCCGGAATACTAAACTAGTTACCGTCCACAGTGGAATCAGCGACTGGGGTGAAGTCGTAACAAGGTAACCGTAGGAGAACCTGCGGTTGGATCACCTCCTTTCTAGAGTACAAAGTAATAAGTCTCACAACTATTACTTCAATATATAAACTCAATTGATTCTTGTTTAGATTTTAAAGATTGATGATAAAGCTAATTGTTTATGGGGAATTAGCTCAGCTGGGAGAGCGCCTGCTTTGCACGCAGGAGGTCAGCGGTTCGATCCCGCTATTCTCCACCATTTATTAAGGGCCTATAGCTCAGCTGGTTAGAGTGCACCCCTGATAAGGGTGAGGTCACAAGTTCAAGTCTTGTTAGGCCCACCATAAAAAAGATTTGAATAAAGAAGCTTTAAAATCTAAAGCAAGTATATAAAATAGATTAAATATAAAATATAAACTCTATACTTAGATTTATTTTTATCTTTAACTATAAAAGAATATACTTTAATAGATATAAGTAGCATACATTATGCATTTATATTTATAATGATTATGTTAATATATATACTTCCTTTAGGTTTTAAACCTAAATGTTCTTTTTAATTATCATTGTTAAGAGTCACAAGCAAGTTTTAATAAAAACAATTTTACAGGACTTGTTAAAGGATAAAACCTATTTATTTTTTCTTTAGTTTAACTTAACTTTTAGCTGTCTTCTCTTCTATGAATAAAGAGAATATTAGATTTAAGGATTATAAATTAAAGACAAGTTTCAAACTCACAGCTTAGTTGAGACTAAATCATTTAGTTTTATATTAAGTGTTTGAATGCTTTCCGTCTTAAGATAAAGAAGTCTTATCATAAAAACTTTAACAAGGAAGTGATGCGTTTTAGAATCAATAATAAAAGGTAAAAAAGGTAAGCTACTAAGAGCGAATGGTGGATGCCTTGACTGGTAAAGGCGATGAAGGACGTACTAGACTGCGATAAGCTACGGGGAGCTGTCAAGAAGCTTTGATCCGTAGATTTCCGAATGGGGCAACCCAATGTATAGAGATATACATTACCTATATAGGAGCGAACGAGGGGAATTGAAACATCTTAGTACCCTCAGGAAAAGAAATCAATAGAGATTGCGTCAGTAGCGGCGAGCGAAAGCGCAAGAGGGCAAACCCAGTGCTTGCACTGGGGGTTGTAGGACTGCAATGTGCAAGAGGTAAGTTTAGCAGAACATTCTGGAAAGTATAACCATAGAGGGTGATAGTCCCGTATGCGAAAAACAAACCTTAGCTAGCAGTATCCTGAGTAGGGCGGGACACGAGGAATCCTGTCTGAATCCGGGTCGACCACGATCCAACCCTAAATACTAATACCAGATCGATAGTGCACAAGTACCGTGAGGGAAAGGTGAAAAGAACTGAGGTGATCAGAGTGAAATAGAACCTGAAACCATTTGCTTACAATCATTCAGAGCCCTATGTAGCAATACAGGGTGATGGACTGCCTTTTGCATAATGAGCCTGCGAGTTGTGGTGTCTGGCAAGGTTAAGCAAACGCGAAGCCGTAGCGAAAGCGAGTCTGAATAGGGCGCTTAGTCAGATGCTGCAGACCCGAAACGAAGTGATCTATCCATGAGCAAGTTGAAGCTAGTGTAAGAACTAGTGGAGGACTGAACCCATAGGCGTTGAAAAGCCCCGGGATGACTTGTGGATAGGGGTGAAAGGCCAATCAAACTTCGTGATAGCTGGTTCTCTCCGAAATATATTTAGGTATAGCGTTGTGTCGTAATATAAGGGGGTAGAGCACTGAATGGGCTAGGGCATACACCAATGTACCAAACCCTATCAAACTCCGAATACCTTATATGTAATCACAGCAGTCAGGCGGCGAGTGATAAAATCCGTCGTCAAGAGGGAAACAACCCAGACTACCAGCTAAGGTCCCTAAATCTTACTTAAGTGGAAAACGATGTGAAGTTACTTAAACAACCAGGAGGTTGGCTTAGAAGCAGCCATCCTTTAAAGAAAGCGTAATAGCTCACTGGTCTAGTGATTTTGCGCGGAAAATATAACGGGGCTAAAGTAAGTACCGAAGCTGTAGACTTAGTTTACTAAGTGGTAGGAGAGCGTTCTATTTGCGTCGAAGGTATACCGGTAAGGAGTGCTGGAGCGAATAGAAGTGAGCATGCAGGCATGAGTAGCGATAATTAATGTGAGAATCATTAACGCCGTAAACCCAAGGTTTCCTACGCGATGCTCGTCATCGTAGGGTTAGTCGGGTCCTAAGTCGAGTCCGAAAGGGGTAGACGATGGCAAATTGGTTAATATTCCAATACCAACATTAGTGTGCGATGGAAGGACGCTTAGGGCTAAGGGGGCTAGCGGATGGAAGTGCTAGTCTAAGGTCGTAGGAGGTTATATAGGCAAATCCGTATAACAATACTCCGAGAACTGAAAGGCTTTTTGAAGTCTTCGGATGGATAGAAGAACCCCTGATGCCGTCGAGCCAAGAAAAGTTTCTAAGTTTAGCTAATGTTGCCCGTACCGTAAACCGACACAGGTGGGTGGGATGAGTATTCTAAGGCGCGTGGAAGAACTCTCTTTAAGGAACTCTGCAAAATAGCACCGTATCTTCGGTATAAGGTGTGGTTAGCTTTGTATTAGGATTTACTCCGAAAGCAAGGAAACTTACAACAAAGAGTCCCTCCCGACTGTTTACCAAAAACACAGCACTCTGCTAACTCGTAAGAGGATGTATAGGGTGTGACGCCTGCCCGGTGCTCGAAGGTTAATTGATGGGGTTAGCATTAGCGAAGCTCTTGATCGAAGCCCGAGTAAACGGCGGCCGTAACTATAACGGTCCTAAGGTAGCGAAATTCCTTGTCGGTTAAATACCGACCTGCATGAATGGCGTAACGAGATGGGAGCTGTCTCAAAGAGGGATCCAGTGAAATTGTAGTGGAGGTGAAAATTCCTCCTACCCGCGGCAAGACGGAAAGACCCCGTGGACCTTTACTACAGCTTGACACTGCTACTTGGATAAGAATGTGCAGGATAGGTGGGAGGCTTTGAGTATATGACGCCAGTTGTATATGAGCCATTGTTGAGATACCACTCTTTCTTATTTGGGTAGCTAACCAGCTTGAGTTATCCTCAAGTGGGACAATGTCTGGTGGGTAGTTTGACTGGGGCGGTCGCCTCCCAAATAATAACGGAGGCTTACAAAGGTTGGCTCAGAACGGTTGGAAATCGTTCGTAGAGTATAAAGGTATAAGCCAGCTTAACTGCAAGACATACAAGTCAAGCAGAGACGAAAGTCGGTCTTAGTGATCCGGTGGTTCTGTGTGGAAGGGCCATCGCTCAAAGGATAAAAGGTACCCCGGGGATAACAGGCTGATCTCCCCCAAGAGCTCACATCGACGGGGAGGTTTGGCACCTCGATGTCGGCTCATCGCATCCTGGGGCTGGAGCAGGTCCCAAGGGTATGGCTGTTCGCCATTTAAAGCGGTACGCGAGCTGGGTTCAGAACGTCGTGAGACAGTTCGGTCCCTATCTGCCGTGGGCGTAAGAAGATTGAAGAGATTTGACCCTAGTACGAGAGGACCGGGTTGAACAAACCACTGGTGTAGCTGTTGTTCTGCCAAGAGCATCGCAGCGTAGCTAAGTTTGGAAAGGATAAACGCTGAAAGCATCTAAGCGTGAAGCCAACTCTAAGATGAATCTTCTCTAAGCTCTCTAGAAGACTACTAGTTTGATAGGCTGGGTGTGTAATGGATGAAAGTCCTTTAGCTGACCAGTACTAATAGAGCGTTTGGCTTATCTTTAATAAAGCATCACTTCCTTGTTAAGGTTTTTAAGAAGACTTTGAATATAGATAATATTTAGAGTTTAATAGAAATCTTTCAAGTAGAGTTTGTATTAGAACTTGCTCTTAACATTGTTTTTTAAGTATTCTATATAAAAACTTATCAAAGATAAAAGATAAGAAAAGAAGAAAGAGAATAAAGAAAAAATTAAAGGAATAAAAGATTAAGTTTTATTCTTAAATTCAATCTTTCAAAGAATATTTAAATAACAATGTCCGTGATTATACAGATGTGGAAACGCCTTGCTCCATCCCGAACCAAGAAGCTAAGCACATCGTGGGTGATGATACTACGCCTTACTGGCAGGGGGAAAGTAGCTCATTGCGGACTTGTTAATTCTACTTAACTTGCCTATAAAATTAATAATCAGTTTTTTTAGTTTGTAATTAGAAATTTATTTACATGTAAAATTGTATAAAATTTGGAAAGTGATACATGGAAAAATTTATTGAAAGATTGCTTGAAGAAGATATTAAATTTGAAAAAGATGTGAATAATGGTTTGAGTGATATAAATATATTTGATGCTTTGAATATTGAAACAAAAGAAAATTATCATTCTAAATTTATAGCTTATTTAATTGATATAAATAAGGATCATTATCAAAAAAATTTTGCAAAGGTATTTTTAGAAAAACTTGGTAAGAGTTTAGTAAATACGAAATTTGAAAATTTAAACATAGAAGATATAAAAAGCGTAGAAACAGAAGCCTGCATAAAAGATAATAGAAGGATAGATATTTTAATAACATTAAGTGATAAAAGATATATTATAATAGAAAATAAAATTTATGCAAAAGATCAAAAAAATCAATTGAAAGATTATATTAATTTTGTAAGAAAAAATATCAAAAATATAAAAGATTGTTATAAAAACATATTGACTATATATTTGCATCAAGATGAGTGTGCTAGTCCTAGTGATTATAGTTTGGGAAATTTTACAATAAAGACAAATTTGATTAAAGATAAAAATGAAAATAATGTTAGCTATTATTTGAAGATGGATTATATATGGATTAAGGAATGGATTGATGAGTGTATAAAAATATATGAAGAAAAATCAACCAAAGATCAAAAATTTATTCTTGATATACAAAACATTATTTTTACTTTAAATCAATACAAAAGTATTTTACAATGGTATATAACAGATGAGTATACTCAAAGAGATGATGTATTGGAATTTATTTTTCAAGACATTATAAAAATGCAAAATTTAAAAAATGCGATGATTTTATATAGATATAACAAAAACAAATCAGAGCTTAAAAATTTAAATGAAGAAAAATATAAAAAAGCTAAAGATATTATTCAGCATAAATGGAGCAATATCTGCGAATATATAATAGAAGAATTTTTTAATAGTTTTGAACACAAGGAAATTAAAATAGGCGATATAACTTTTATCGGCAATAAAATAGAAGAAAATCGTGTTAATTATGGTGTATTTATATTTTATCCTATTGATTATAAGAATGAAAGCATATATCCATGTATATATATTTATTTTAAAAAAAATACTATGATATTATTGGTTTGACATTTGAAATTTCAAATGATGATGAAGAAGATATAGAAAATGAAAAATATAAAGAATGTTTAAAATTATTTAAAGATGTAAAAGAAGAAAATGTTAGAAAATATCAAAATCACTATTATTGTGATAAATTAATAAACAATGAAAAATTAGAAGGAGAATACGCTTTTATTTATTGGTTAATTGAAAATCAAAATTCTAAAAAAGATTTTATTCAAATTTTAAATGATTTTTTTATTAAAAAACCTATACAGGAAGCATATAAAGGTATTAATGATATATTAAATTCTTAAAAAATTTTATATAAAAGTAAAATTTGATAAAATACAAAATATTTTTTATAAAGGTTAAAAATGCATTTCACTTTGCTAAATGAAAAAGATTTTTTCAACCCATACTACCGCAAAAAGCAAATCATGCAAAATGAATTTGATATATTTAGCAAGGCTTTAATGCAGTATTTAGAAAGACTTGAAAGTTCGCAAAGTGAAAATGAAGATTATCTTGTAGCTAATGCACTTAGTCCATTTTTAACCATGTTAAATTTCAAAACCCACATCAAAACCAAGCAAAAAGGCAAAAGTGAGATTGACTTATCCATCTCTAAAGATGAGTTTAGTAAAGACTTAGAAGTTCTTATTGAGGCTAAAAAGCCAAATTCAAAAGAATTTATCACTCATACAAAGGTAAATTCTAAAGCCTTACACGAGACTATTTTATATTATTTTAGAAATAGAGAGTATAGTTTTAGCTTAAAATTTATTATCATCACAGATTTTTATAAATTTTACATTTTTAAAATTAGTGAGTTTGAAGAGCTTTTTTATAAAAATCCAAGTTTTAAAAAACTTTTTGAAGAATTTTGTAATCCAAATTCACTTTTCAAAGGCAATACTGAAGAATTCTATAAAGAAGTAGCCAAACTCATAGAAAATTCCAAAGAAAACTTAAAAGGCTTTTTGATTGACTTGACGTTTTTAAAAGATAAACAAAAATCAAATTTTAAAAACCTAGCAAGTATTTATAAAACTTTTCATAGAGACTTTTTGCTAAGTGAGTTTAACCCCAACGATGCAAATTCACTCAACAACGCTTTTTACAAAGAGCTTTTATATATCTTAGGGCTTTGTGAGAGCAAACAAAACTCAAAACTCATCATCGCAAAAAGTGAAGAAAGTAAAGAAGAGCAAGGCACTTTCTACACCGCTATAAACTCTAAGCTTAAAGAAGAAAATTTTGAAACCATCTTAAAACTTTTGATCTTATGGCTTAATCGCATTTTGTTTTTAAAGCTTATAGAGTCAAATTTGGTGCGTTTTAATGATGATAAAAATTTGAAATTTTTAAATTTCAAAAAAATCCCTGATTTTGACAAGCTTAGCGAACTTTTCTTTGAAGTTTTAGCCAAAGAAAAAAGCACGAGAAAGAAAAGCGAATTTGCCTATCTGCCTTATCTAAATTCTTCTTTGTTTGAAAAACAAAACATAGAAAACACGCTTGAAATTTCAAGCTTAAGCAATGATTTAAAGCTTTTTTACTATAAAAACACCGTGTTAAAAGATGATAAATGCAAGGCTAAAAAAGGACAAGTGGGGCTTTTAGAATACTTGTTTGAATTTTTAGATAGTTTTGATTTTGGTAGCGATGATGAGCAAAGCGAAATTTTAAGCCAAAAAGAACTCATAAGTTCAAGTGTTTTAGGAAATGTGTTTGAAAAACTCAATGGCTACAAAGAAGGAAGCTTTTACACGCCAAGCTTTATCACTTCTTATATGTGTAAAGAAAGCATCACAAAAGTTGTGCTTGATAAATTCAACGCTCAATTTGATCTTGATGCTAAAGATATAAATGAACTAAGAAAGTCTTTAAGAAAAGAAGACAAAAAAGCACAAAAAGAGCTTTTAAATTCCATAAAAATTTGCGATCCTGCGGTGGGAAGCGGGCATTTTTTGGTTTCTGCTTTAAATGTTATGTTAAGCATTTATGATGAGCTAAATCTTTTTGATGAAGAATTTTATCTAGAAGTGCAAAACGATGAAATTCTCATCACGGGTAGAAAAGGCGAGTTTATAGAGTATAAACGCCCAAGTACGCCTAAAGATAAAGCCCATCTTATCCAGCAAGAACTTTTTCACACTAAAAAAGACATCATAGAAAACAACCTTTTTGGAGTCGATATCAACCCTAACTCATGCGAGATCACCAAGCTAAGGCTTTGGATAGAGCTTTTAAAACATAGTTTTTATCAAAGCTTTGATGATGAGACTTATCACGATCTTAAAACATTGCCAAACATCGATATAAACATAAAATGCGGAAATTCTTTGGTATCTTACTTTGAAACAGGCAAAAGCCTAAACCACTATCCTAACATCAAAGAACGCATTAACAAATACAAACGCATAGTAAAAGACTATAAAGAAGGCTTTTACACGGATAAAAGCCACATCAACCAAGAGATAAAAAATCTCAAAATTTCTTTTAAAAATTTCTGCTTTGCGGATAAATTTAAAAAAGAAATGAAAAGCTTTAATGATAAATGTGAAAAATACTCTAAAAAATACGGAAATTTCTTAGCCGTAGATGATGAAAATTTGAAATTCTTTGTTAGTGCGAATTTGACTCTTTTTGATTTTGATGAAAAAGAAGCCGCAAAAGAATTTGCAAATCTTAAAAAAGAATACGACAATATCTTTAACCTAGAAAGCAATCATCCTTTTGAATGGCGTTTTGAATTCCCTGAAATTTTGGACGATGATGGAAATTTCAAAGGCTTTGATCTCATCATCGGCAATCCACCTTATATAAGACAAGAAGAGCTTAAAGAACTCAAGCCCCATTTAGCTAAAAATTATAAGGTTTATAAAGGCACGAGCGATATTTATACTTATTTTTATGAACTAGGATTTAATGTTTTAAAAGATAATGGGGTATTGAGCTATATCACTTCTAACAAATACACGCGTGCAGGATATGGGGAAGCTTTGCGTGAATTTTTGCTTAAAAATGTTAAGTTTTTAGAATACACTGATTTAAATGGCATAAAAGTTTTTGATAGTGCTACAGTGGATACTTCCATACTTTGTTTTGAAAAATCAAAAAGCAAAGATAATAAATTCAAATACCTTGCCCTAAGCAATGAAATTTTAAAAACTTGTACTTATGACATCGGCTTATATAAGGACTTTGCAGAATTTTCGCAAAATTCTTTAAGTAAAGAAAGCTTCACTTTTAGCGATGAGAATACTAGTGCCTTAAAGGCTAAGATAGAACGCATAGGAACTCCGCTTAAAGAATGGCATGGGCTTAATATATATCGTGGAATTTTAACAGGCTATAATGAAGCCTTTATCATCACCACTGAAAAAAGAAATGAAATTTTAGCAAATTGCAAAGATGAAGCCGAAAAAGAACGCACCGCCAAACTCATACGCAAAATGCTACGCGGACGCGATATAAAAAGATATAGTTACGAGTGGGCGGGACTTTGGGTGATAAATACTCATAATGGTTACAAAAATCAAAATGGAGAAAAAGTAGAAGCGATAAATATAAAGCATTATCCTAGTTTAAAAAAGCATTTTGATGAATTTTATCCACAACTAGAAAAAAGAGCTGATAAAGGCTTGACTCCTTATAATCTTAGAAATTGTGCGTATATCGAAGAATTTGAAAAAGAAAAGATAGTGTATAGCGAAATTGTAAGAAAGCCACAATTTTATTTAGATGTAAATTTAAATTTTTATGCAGAAGCTACAAGTTTTATTTTAACAGGTGAAAATTTAAAATATCTTATTGCCTTTTTAAATAATGACTTTGTTGCTTTCATCTTTAAAACATTTTATGCAGGTGGAAATTTAGGAGAAAATGGTTTTAGATATAAAAAAGCATTTTTAGAAAAACTTCCTATACCAAAAATAAATTCTAAAAATCAAAAATTAGCAAATGAGCTTGTAAATTTAGTTGATGAAATTTTAAAAGCCAAAGAGCAAGACAAAAACGCAAATACCCAAGAACTAGAAAACAAAATCAATTCTTTGGTTTATAAACTTTACAATCTCACCGAAGAAGAAATAAAAATCATAGAAAACAAGGAGTGAAAATGATTAAAAAAATAAAACAAGTTAATTATAAAAGTTTTAATAATTATAATTCAAGTGGTTTGGAATTTAATCGTATTAATATTTTGTATGGGAGAAATGGTCAAGGTAAAAGTTCATTGGTAAATTTCATTAAAGATAATATTGAAAATAATAATTTAGATATTTTTGAAATAAGCTCTAATGGTTTTAGTTTATTTTTTTATGATACAGATTATAAAAATAGCTTATTTTATAGCAATGATAAATTTAAGACATTTTATATAGCTGATGATATAGAAAATATAATTCTAGAAAAAAATAAGATATGCAAAAAAATAAAAAAACTTAAAGAATTCAAAAATAAAATAGAAGAAAAAATAAATACTGCAAATAAAAACAAAAAGGATCTTAAAAGCACAATAGCAAAAAATACTAGAGAAGTTCTAAGCAAAATTGATAGTAATAAATATAATACTCCACAATCTTATCAATCTACACATATAGATGATGGTTACTTATCAAGTGAAAAAATATCATTATTTGAAGTATTGTCGTATGATGAATTTGAAAAAATTAAATCAATGAAGAAAAATTTAAATTATGAAATTATCAAAGAGTTTAATTTTGATAAATTTAAACAAATAGAAAATGGTGTAAAAAAAATTGATGAAATGCTTAAACAAACCCCAGAAAATAATGCAATAGATAGATTTAAGCAAGATAATGATTTGGAAAATTTGGCAAGATTAGCATTTGATATAAAAAATAAGTCAGAGATGTATAAAGATAAATGTCCATTATGTGGGCAAAATATATTAGGTGTTAAATTATGGGAAAAATTAGAAAAACATTTTAATGAAGAATATAAACAGTTTATTGAAAGATTGGGTAAAGCTAAAATTTTTTTTGAAATTTCTATAACAGAATTGGGTAATTATACAAAATGGCTTAATGAGTATTTTATTAAGACTAAATTACTTATTGATGATGATATTGATAAAAAAAGACAAGAATATTTATTATTTATTGAAGAATCCGTAAAAGAAATAAATAATATAATAAATCATATAGAACTTAAGAAACAAAATCCAAACAAGAATGATATAGATATTGATTGCGATTTAAATTTATTTCAAAGAATTTTAAACGATGATATTCAAAACTTAATTAAACAGCACAATAGGAAGCAACAAACATATCTTAAAGATATAGATGAAAATATTGAAAAGATAAAAAAGCATTTTATAGCTAAAGAGAAAGATAATGTTGCATTATATAATGGTTTAATTAATTTTTATAATAAAATCAAAGAAAAAATTAATTGTGTATTAGAAAAAAGAAATAAGCATATAGTAGATATAGATGCAAAACTTAAAGAAATGGATCAAAGTTTTCAAAATCTTAATAAAGATATGGAAGAATGGTTTTTCAATGATATTTGCTTTGAGAAGATAGGGGATACGTATTATAAAATACAAAGGTTAAATTTTAATAATAAATGGTTTGATTGTGATAAGGGGTTAAGCGAAGGTGAGAAGACTATAGTTTCTATAATATATTTTACAAATCATTTTTTATCAAAAATTAAAGAAATAAAAGAATGCCCTTTGGTTTTTTTAGATGATCCTATAAATAGTTTAGACAATTCAAATCGAGATAAAATTATTAATTATATATCCAGTAAACTTTTGAAACAAAATCGAGGCCAGTTTTTTATAGCTACACATATTGATGAAGTATGTGATAAATTTAATAAAAAAAATAGTGATACACAATCAATTTTTGAAATAAAAAAATATGCCAATCAGTCTGAAATTGAAAAATTGGCAGGTTTTAAATTGAATAATGATTTTAAAACAACTCATTTGAGATTATGTGAATATTTAAAATTTGGGAAATATGAAGATGCATTTGATATCAGTGGCGATGTTAGATTTATTCTTGAAAAGATTTGTAATATATTTTTTAAAAATACCGAAAATTTCACAGATTGTTATGATAAATTACTTAGTAAATTTGATATAATTAAAAAATATACAGCAAATGATATACAAGATTTAAATCATGGAAAAAATACAATAAATTCAGATGAAATAATAGAAAAAGTTAGGTTTGTTGTTGAAATTATCGATAAAATTAGGAATTATTCATGCGGGAAATTATAGCAGTAAAAAAGGATTTTATTGCTTTTAATAAAAAATCATTTTGTCAAGATAGATTATTGACATCTGGAAAAGCATATTATTTACACTATAAAGATAACAATAAATTTTGTGGTTATGCTGGAAAAGAATGCGCAAAGCAAAAGTGCAATAATGATTTAAATGCTATACCAGATTTTACAAAATCTTTGATTTCAAATTTTAAAAAAGAAACTAAAATAATCCAAGGTAAAAAACACACTCATAGGGCAAATTTGAGCAAGAGTGACATTTCTATGGCTATTGAATATGTAGTTTTAAGGCAAAGTAAAATGAAAAAATTTAAAAAAGCAAATTATTTTATACTAAATGATTATTACAAAGAATATTTAAAGACAAATATTCTCTCGCCAAATTCGATCAAACATATTATAAATATAGAGAAAAAAGCACCTTTACAATTTAAACTAGAGAATTTGTTAACTTGTTATGCTTATGAATATAAAATTTTACTTGCATTAAAAAGCATTCCTAGCAACAAAAGAACATATTTATCAAGTATCTTATCAAATTTAAGAAAATATTACACATTAACAGATAGGCAAATAAATGGCGTAGAAAGGTGGTTTAAAAAAAATTAGAAATAAAGAAGTTGCTGAAGCTAAATTAAAAAAATTTTTATATCAAAAACCGCACGAAAAAATTCCATAGTACCAAGCTAAGCCTTAAAGCTTAGCTTGAAAATTCATCATCAGTCTTTCAAATAGTATTCTATAGTAGAAACCACTCTTATGGTTTTGATGTAAGGTGTGTTTTTATCCCTGTTGCTGATGCTAAATTGTCCTTGAGAAGCCTTTTTTATCTTGCCTAGATGGCTGTTTGAGTCTTGTGCGAATTTTATTGCTGCATTTCTAGCATTGAGCGTTGCTTCTTCTATCATTTGTGGTTTTATCTCATTTAGCTTGGTGTAAAGGTATTCTATGTCATAATTATCGATTTTCGTTACTATGCCAAATTTTGCAAGACTTGAAATGTTTTCTAGTATGCTTTTTCCAAGTTTTACGTTTTGCGTATAGATGAGTAAATTCGCAGTGCCTATGTATCGGTATGTAGCTTGAGTGTCGTTGCTATAAGGATCGCTTAAACGATCTATGATGTTTGGCGAGTTGTAGCTGATCTCATCTTCTTTTACGCCTTGTTCTTTTAAAAATTTGATGATATTTTCTTTATCTTGTTCTAGTTCTTCGTATAAATTTGTAAGATTGTTGTTTGATCTTGTGAATTTTATAGGAAGTATCAAAGTATCCGCTTCGACTTCTTTTTGGCTTAAACCCTTTACACTTACACTTCTTTCAAGTGTTTTAAAATCACTTAAAGCCTTGTTAAATCCAAAAGCTAGAATCAAACTTGCCAAAACTATGGCTAAAGCCATAAAGATATTATTTGTTTTCATTTTTTCTCCTTTATTTTGATTAGAAAATATATCATATTTGCAACCAATACGCAAGCACACATTACAAAAGCAAGGATTATCGGCGTATTTGCGTTAATAGCCCCAACCACAAAAGAAATAAGCCCTGCAAAACCAAATTGCACCGTTCCAAGCACCGCAGAAGCAGTTCCGCTATGTTCTTTAAACCTTGCCATAGCCAAAGTCGTGGTATTGGGTGCGATGAAACCAAGCATAGCGATACTTGTAAAAATACTAAGTTCAAAAAGCAAGAAATTTGGATGAAAAAAGGCATTTACAAGTAAAATCACGGTCGATATAAACATTATCATCAAAGCTTTTGCCAAAATTTTTTCGCTTTCGTATTTTAAAACCAATCTCGCATTGATATTTGCACAGATGACAAAACCTAAAGCATTTGCCCCAAAAAGCAAGGCAAATTTTTGCTCACTTAAGCTAAAAAACTGCGTAAAAACAAAGCTTGATCCTGTGATATAAGCAAACATCGCCGCCAAAGCAAAAGAAGCACATAGTATATAAACCAAAAAGCGTTTATCGGTTAAAACAAATTTGTAGCTTTTCATCGCTTCATGATGGGAAAATTTTTTGTTTTTAAGATGAGGTGCGGATTCTTTTAAACCAAAAAGTATCATCAAAAAAAGCAAAATTCCCAAAGCAAACAAAGTCGCAAAAATACTATGCCATGAAAAATACTCTAACAAAAATCCCCCAAAAGTTGGCGAAAGCATAGGAGCAAGAGAACTAAAAACCATCATTAAAGCAAAAATCCCTGCAGCTTCTTTGATCTCAAATAAGTCATTGACAATAGCCCTTGCGATAACCACACCTGCACAACCCCCAAGTGCTTCAAAAAATCTCAAAGCGATAAAAGCATAAATATCATCGATAATCACACAAAACAAACTCGAAACGATGAAGAAAAATATCCCTACCAAAGCTGGAATTTTACGCCCAAAAATATCACTTAAAGGACCATATATAAGCTGTCCTAAGGCAAAAGCGATAAAAAAACTTGCGATACTAAGTTGGGTTAAAAAAGAATTAGTTTGAAAGCTTTGTTCTACATGAGAAAGTGCGGGTAAATACATATCTGTAGAAAGTGGCGCTATGCTTGACATCAAAGCAAGGATAATGATAAGTTTAAATTTGGCAAAGCCGTGAATTTTGGTGTGTTTTTGCATTTGTAATCCTAATTATTCTAAAAGAATGATTTTAACAAGTCAATCTTAGAATAATCTTTGTTTTTCTATGTTAAATTTAGAGAAAAATTCTAAGGAAATTTTTTATGCAAAATTTAAACCAAAATGAACAAATCAAATGCCCAAGTTGTGGAAGTTTTATCGATATCAGCACTGCTTTATATGCTCAAATTTTAGATAAAGCTAAGCAAGAAATGCTAAAACAAAAAAAAGAATTTGATGATGAGGTAAATGCTAAAAGAGCTGAATATACCAAAGCTTTAAATGATTTAAAAACTCAAAAGATGGAACAAGAAAAACTCATAAGCGAGCAAGTAAGCCAAAAGCTTCTTTTAGAAAAGCAAAAATTTGAACAAGAACTTCTCACGCAAAAGCAAAATTTCCAAAAAGAATTCAGCGAGAAATTTAACAAAGAGCATGAAAATGAAATGAAAATTATGCAAGAAGAACTCGAGAAAAAAAGCAAAGAGCTTAGCGAGTTTTTAAGCATAAAGGCTGAAAATGAAAGGCTAAAAAGAGAGCAAAAAGAAAATGAAGAAAGATTGAAATTTCAAGCCAAAGAAGAGGCTTTTAAAGAATTTAAAGAACAAGAAAGCAAAAATTTGGAATTTGAAAGAGAAAAAATGCGTCTTGAATTTCAAAAAAGCACTCAAGAGCAAGATCTTAAATACAAAGAACTAGAAACGAATTTTAAAAGTGTAGCTCAAAAGTTAGAAGACGCACAACGCAGGATAGAGCAAGGCTCACAGCAACTCCAAGGCGAAGCAGCTGAACTACTCATAGAAGAATACATACAAAGTGAGTATTTAAGTGATGAAGTAAAAGAAGTGCCAAAGGGCGTAAATGGAGCTGATTGTCTGCATATAGTAAAGGATAATTTTGGAAATATTTGCGGAAGTATTTTGTATGAGAGCAAACGCACTAAAGAATTTAACAAAGAATGGCTGGATAAACTTAAACTAGATAGTATAGCCGCAAAAAGTGATATAGCGGTTTTGATCACAAAAACTATGCCAAAAGATAAAGAAAAAACGCATTTTAAAGAAGGAATTTTGATCTGCACTTTTAATGAATTCAAAGGCGTTTTAGCAGTGCTTAGAGAAAGCATTATAAATTCTTATAAACTCAAAAATGCTTTGCAAAACAAAGATGAAAAAAATCACATTTTATACGAATACTTAAATTCCAAGGAATTTAACACGCAAATCACTTTTATACTCAAAACTTACCAAAATATGAAAGAAGAGTTAGAAGCTGAAAAAAGGGCTTTGCAAAATATATGGAAAAAAAGAGAAAGAGCTATAGAAAATCTAAGTTTTAATTCCACTGCCATAGTGAGTTCTTTAAATGCGATATTTAGCGACTTACAAGGTGGAAATTTGATAGGCGAAGAAGGGATTAAAAGTCTTGAAAATTTAGCCAAAGATGAGGATTAATTTTGGGCTAAGCCCAAAATTAATCATTCTCCTGGGAAGTGATTTGGATTTTTCCAAGGTCCGTATTTTACTTTTATGTATTCTTTAGGATCTAAATTTTGCTGTGGTGAGGCAAAATACTCAGGTTTTAATGATGGGGATTTGCTATAAGCTGTATCAAGTCCTGCACGATTTTCTGTAGTGGTTATAGGCATTCTTACAAAACCTGTATTGACATAAGCTGCTATATCTAGTGCATCTTCATCGCTTAATATAGGATTATCCGCACTCGCACCAAAAGGCATGGCTGATTTTAAAAATCTTGCTAAAAATGGTATCATAGCCATGTGTCCACCATCAGGATAGATAAGTAAAGATGGATATAAATGTCCGCTACCTTGTTCGTAATTATCATTTTTTACCCCAAGTCCTCTTTCGCCATGACAAGCAACGCAATTTTCTTCAAAGAGCTTTTTCCCACGCACAGGGTCAGCTGGGCGATTTGGAAAATTCATCTTAGCAAAAAAATCTCCTTCAAGCTTTACGCCGTCTTTAATACCATAAGCTTCTTTTAGCCATTTAAAATAAGCTAAAATTGCTTTCATTTCTTTAGAATCATTAGGAAATCTATGAGAGTCAGTTCCACCCATTCCGCGAATTCTATCTTCAACAGAGATGATTTTCATCGTTTCTATATCAAGTCTTGGATAATTGTTTAGGACATTTAAAAATGGAATAACATATTTTTTTGTTCCTGGCAAACCATTGCCGTCATTGTCCATGTGACAGGAAATACAATTTACTTCGTTGCTTGTCTTTTTTAGTTTGCTATAGGGTCCTAAAGTACTTTCTGTCTTGCTTAAAAGCTCTATGCCATAACGGATTAAATCCCCTTGCTTGCCTTTTGGAATATCATTGATGCTTAAATTTTTATTTGGCCATTCTTGCACAGGTCTTTTGGAAAGCTCCTTAAAATACTCTACTCCTTCCTTGTCGCTTAATTCTTCTCCTACTTTGTAATCACTCACGCTTTTAGCACTAAGACTTAAACTAAGATATAAGCCAAGTAATAAAATGTGTTTTTTTATGATTTTCCTCCTTTTTATTTGCAGTTCAAATTGATTTTAATGTATTTTTTCTTAAATATTAAGCATAATAAGAATAATTTAAATAAAATTAAATTTTAAAGTGTTACTAAAAGTAATATATATTTAAAGTATATAATTAATATTTATTAAAATTTTATAATATTAACTTTATATTAATTATTTAAATAATTTATTTTTTATAGAATTTAGATTTTCTTCTAAATCTTTGAAATTGCTTTCTAAATCTTTTTTTATATCTATAAAGAAAGGATTGCTTAAAGTAGCAATAAGATAATGATTTTCTTTAGAAAAAACATGATTTAAAGTGAAATTTTTATCTTGAAGTTTGATATAAATTTGCTCTTCATTTTCAAAGCTAGGATTTTTGTTTGCACTTAAAATTTCGAGCAAAATTCCGCAAAAAAAGCGTTTATTTTCGTCCAAAAACTGAATATCATAAATTTTAAAATCCTTAAATTCAAAGCAGTTTTGACTTTTAAATTCTTTTAAATCCTTTGTAAGTCCTAATTTTAAAAAGTCTTTTTGGCTTAAACTTTGCTTTTTAAATTTTGCCCCAAAACGACGCAAAAATAAATTTAAAGCATTAATTTGCAATTCTTTTTGTGCGAGTTTTAGTTTTTTAGCTGTAAAACGAAAGAAAAAAACACCTACAAAAACAGCTAAAATTACTGCGATTAAGGCATCTCTTATAAAAACAAAGGCTAAAAAACCTACAAGTAAGGCTTCGATAATGCTTAGGAATTTTAAGACTCCTAAGCGTTTAAGTATATAAAGTCTATTATTTTCTAAGCTTTTTAAATCCATTAAGATTTTGCTTTTTCCATTCTTTTTCTTTGAGTTGGATCAAGATAGCGTTTGCGAACACGCACATTTACAGGCGTAACTTCTACAAGTTCATCTTCTTCTATCCACTCTAAAGCTCTTTCAAGACTTAATTTTCTAGGTGGCACAAGCTTGATTGCATCATCGCTTCCACTTGCTCTTACATTGGTAAGATTCTTTCCTTTGATAGGATTAACATCTAAATCATTTGGACGAGAGTGCTCACCTATAATCATACCGGTATAAACTTTAGTTTGAGGCTCTATGAAAAGTACTCCACGCTCTTGAAGGTTAAACAAAGAATACCCTAAAGCCACGCCATTTTCCATAGAAATTAACGCTCCATTATTACGCTTTTCAACCGCACCGCTAAAAGGACGGAATTCTAAAAAGCTATGATTCATCACGCCTTCGCCTTTGGTATCAGTTAAAAACTGACTTCTAAAACCTATAAGTCCGCGTGCTGGAATTTCAAACTCAAGTCTTGTTTGTCCATCGCCTGTTGGTGCCATGGTTTTCATTTCAGCTTTTCTTTTGCCAAGTTTTTCTATTACCGCACCACTAAATTCTTCAGGCACATCGATAACTAAATGTTCAAAAGGTTCTGTTTTAACTCCATCTTCAACTTTTACGATAACTTCAGGTCTTCCCATGCAAAACTCAAAACCTTCACGACGCATATTTTCAGCTAAAATAGTGATTTGAAGTTCGCCCCTACCGCTTACTTTAAATTTACCTTCTCCTGTGCTTTCGTATTTCATAGCAATATTAGTTTTCATTTCAGCTTCTAAACGTTCAGCGATTTTATTTGAAGTTACATGTTTTCCTTCAGTTCCTGCTAATGGTCCATCATTTACAGAAAATACTATGCTTAAAGTCGGCTCTTCAATGTGTAAAGGATCAAGTGGCATAGGATTGTTTGGATCTACAACGCTATCGCCAACATCTAAAGCTTCAAAACCTGCTATAGCTACAATATCTCCACTTCCTGCTTCTTCAATATCCATTTTTTCTAAGCCCATAAAACCAATGAGTTTTGAAATTCTACCATTTACTTTGGTGCCATCAGCTTTTGCAAGCATTACGCTTTGATTTTTCTTAACAACCCCATTGAAAATTCTAGCAATGCCTATTTTACCTACGAAATTATCATACCCTAAAGTGAAAACTTGAAGTTGTAAAGGATTGTCATTTGTACCACTTGGCGCTGGAACGCGTTCAAGTATGGTTTTAAAAAGTGGCTCCATATTATCACTTTCATCGTTTAGATCAAGCTTAGCATAACCATTTTTTGCTGCAGCATAAACTATAGCAAAGTCAAGTTGCTCATCGTTTGCATCTAGGGCTACAAAAAGATCAAAAATTTCATTGATCACTCTTTCAGGATCAGCAGCTGGTTTGTCGATTTTGTTGATTACAACTATAGGTTTAAGCCCTAAAGATAAAGCTTTTTTAACCACGAATTTAGTTTGCGGCATAACGCCTTCTTGAGCATCTACTAAAAGCAAAACTCCATCAATCATTTTTAAAACGCGTTCTACTTCTCCGCCAAAATCAGCATGCCCTGGAGTATCTATGATGTTGATTTTTGTACCTTTGTAATTGATCGCTGTGTTTTTTGAAAGTATGGTAATGCCACGTTCTTTTTCTATATCGTTGCTATCCATAACGCGTTCTGAAATTTGTTCTCTTTCGCTAAAGGTGCCTGATTGTTTTAATAATTCATCTACCATAGTGGTTTTACCATGGTCAACGTGAGCTATAACTGCTATATTTCTAATGTTTTCCAAATTTTCTTCTCCAAAGCTAAATTTTTAAAAGCTTAGATTATACAAAAATTTAACTTAAACTACAAAGCATCAAAACTTGGAACACTTCTTGCTTTAAAGACTTGTGAAATTAAAATTTTAAAAAGGAAGTTAAAATGTCAAAACCATTAAATGAAGAGATTTTTATTGAATTTAAAAGCGATTTAGCTGAGAGAAAAAATGAAGTTTTACTTCAAGTTTTAGAACTTTTAGAAACTTTTAGATCAGATAAAAACGAAAAAATGGCAAGAATTTCAAGTGAGCTTACAGAAATTTTAGAAAATGAAGAAAATTTAGAAAAAATTTTAAATGCTAAAAATTTAGAAGAGCTTTTAAATATTTTAATTGCTTTAAATGAAGATAAGATGATTAAAGTATATGAAGATTCTTATTTGAAAGAAAAATTTCCTAATGTAATGGTAGATAAATTTTTAAAATAATTTTTTTGAAGGAAAAGTGATGTCAAATTTAGCTCCGCAAAATGATGTTTTAAATCTTACGCCGAGTAAAACTTCTAATACTAGTAGTTCCTTTAGTAAAACGAGTAAAAATAAAGAACATGAAAGTAGCGATAGTAAAAATTCAACTCAAGATGATACGGAAAGTTTTTTAAATTCTTTGCTTAATTCTATTGATGAAACCAATGAATTTTTACCTGATCATATGAAGATCAGTCAAAAAGAAGTTGTTAATGAAGCGATGAACAGACTTCAAAAAGGAGCTTTTGATGAGAGTGATAAGATAAGCATTTTCGAATCTGCTTCTTTTATGCAAATTCTTTCTTTGTTGGATAAGCTAAAAACAGATACAGCAGATGTTAAACTAGCAAATCTTTCTACTCAACTTTCAAGTCTTATTAAAACAGAGGCTAATTTTAATGCTTTAAAAGGTGCATCAAATCTTAGTGAGCTTTTGGACATAGCTAAAGATCTGGGCTTAAATGTAAAAAATATTAAAGTAGATCGTCTTCTTGATCTTAAAGCAACTTTTCCAAATTTAGATAAGGCTGATTTTTTTAAGGGTGCTGTGGATAATGTTTTTAAAGAAATCATCAATAATAAAATTTCCAATGTGAGTAAAAATTTAAATCACAATTTAGAAAATACAACTCATACTACAAGCACTCATTCTACGCAAAAAACAAATTCTAAAGATAGCGGTTCTTTGCTTTCTCAAACTTTAAAAAATTTAGATTCCATACTTTCATCCAAAGAAAGCAAACATGAAAAAAACGATAAAGTTAAATCAAAAATAGAAGAAGATACCACAGATGCTAAAAATACTTTAAAAAATATCAAAAATGATGAGTTTGCAAAAAATTTAACAGAAGAGTTAAATATAAAAGATAAAAAAAACCAAGATAATTTAAATAAAGATAACAATCTTAAAGATTTAAATAAAGAAAGCAAAGACTTAAACAAAGATTTTAATAAAGATTTTAATAAAGAGTTAAATAAAGAGTTAAATAAAGAGTTAAATAAAAATCAAGAAAAAAACAATTTAAATCAAGAAAATATACAAGATCAAAATAAAAATTTAAAGAACAATAATCAAAATTTAAATCTTGATAAAAATTTAAATAAAGAAATTGTCAAAGATACTCAGAATTTAGTTTCAAATTTAACACAAAAAGATTTTAATCTAAATAAAGAGCCTAAAAACAACAACAAAGAAAATAAAGATATAAAACAAAATTTCTTTGATCAAAAATTAAATTTTGAAAATTTAAATAAAACTCAAGTAGTTCAAAACAAAGAGAATAATGCAAATTTTAATAATAATACTACTATTAATAAAGAAACTTTTACTCAAGAGCAAACAAAAACGCACAGTGAAAATGTAGATAAAAATAGCTTAGATGAGTTAAATTCTTTAGTCAAAGATTTAAATAAAGTAACACAAAACAATGCTCGCAATATCACTCCTAAAGAAACTTTGCAGTATTTTTCACAAGATTTAAAAGAGGCTGTGGATCAATACAAAGCACCTATTACTAAACTTAGTATCACTCTAAATCCTAATAATCTTGGAGAAGTGGAGGTAACTTTGATACAAAGAGGTAATAACCTTCATATCAATTTCAACTCCAATACCAATGCAATGAATTTGTTTATCCAAAATCAAGCCGAGTTTAAAAATTCTCTTGTAAATATGGGATTTACTGGACTTGAAATGAATTTTAGTGATCAAGGTAAAAGAGAGCAAAATCAAAATCAAGGAAAAAATCGTAGTGGATATGGTTTTAAAGATGCTTTAGATGGAAAAAATGAAAGTGAAAAAGTCAATCTAGAGCTTGTTTTAGCGAAGTATTTTTAAATTGGAACACTTATTGCTTAAATAATAAAAAACTAAATAAAAAGGAGTTTATAATGATATCATCATCGGATTGGAATTTAAATACCACTGCTACAACTTCAGGTACTACTTCTTCAGGAAGTACTAGTGGAACAACTAGAACAGATTCAAGCAGTAGCTCAGGAATAGTGAGCAATCCAAATGCTACCTTAGATAAGGATGCGTTTTTAAAACTTCTTTTGATAGAGCTTCAACATCAAGATCCAACAGATCCTATGGATAGCGATAAAATGCTTACTCAAACTTCACAGCTTAGCGCACTTGAAATGCAGCAAAATACCAATACAACTATGCAAAAAATGGTTGAAACTATGCAAAAGCTTTCTGATTCTTTTAGTACAAGTATGAGTACTTCAGCTTTAGGGGCTATTGGTAAAATGGCAACTGTTTCAGATAATAAAATCAAACTTACAGGTGCAGATGAGCTTATCGCTCTTAAAATGTATTTGCCTGAAGATTCTGATGAAAACGGTGTTACGCTAGAAATTTATGATAGCAATAATAAACTTGTTTTCAGTGAAAAAAGCGATGCTAAATCTATTTCTCAAGGTTTATTTACCATGGAGTGGCCAGGAAGAAATAACGATGGGGTTTATGCAGGTGATGGTGAGTACACTGTTAAAATGGTTTATAATAATAAAAATGGTGAAAAAATCACTGCAAATTACGGAACTTATCCTATCGAAGGTGTTGTTTTTAAAGATGGTGTTGCCTATGCAAAAATGGCTGGACAAGAAGTTCCTTTTGATGCAATACAAGAAATAACAGATTATAAGCTTGGTTCATCTTCATCTACTGGAGGAAGCGGTTCAAGTGGAGACTCAAGTGGTGGTTCAAGCGATGGAGATTCTTCTGGGTCTGGATCTACAGAAGATGGCGACAAAGAGGAAAAGGCATAAGCCATGATGAATTCATTTTATAATGGGATTTCTGGAGTAAAAAGCAATAGCTTTGGTATTGATATCACTGCTAATAACATAGCAAATGTCAATACCACGGGCTTTAAATACTCTGATGCTCAATTTAAAGATATTTTTTATACTACCATAACAACCCAATCAACCAACCCTGCTCAAGGTGGTTATGGTAGCGGTGCAGCATCTTCTCAAGTTGTTTTCGAACAGGGTTCTCCTGTTGCAAGTGATGGCGAATTTGATGTGGCTTTGCAAGGAAAAGGATTTTTTGGGGTTTTAGGGGCTGATGGCAATGCTTACTATACTAGAAATGGATCATTTAGAAGAGATGCCAATGGATATTTGGTAGATTCTTATGGAAATTTTGTTTTAGGAACAATGAATCCTGCTTTTACTGGTATTAACTATAGCGATAGAGTTGCTGGGCTTATGGGGGATTATCTTAACACAGGAACTCCAGTAAATAATGGTTTTACTGTAAATTCAAATAATTCTTTCAGTATAGGCACAACCGCTTCTCAAGGGGCTATTAAAGTACCTGTGAATATGTATTTACCTCCTCAAGTAACTCAAAATGTAAAATGGAGTGGAAGTTTAAATACTAACACAACAACAGAAGTAGTTAAAGTAGATCTTGATCCTAGTAAATTTAACATTACAAAAACTGAAGATGGAAAATATGTAGTTAGTGGTAGTGTTAGCAAAGAAGATGTGTTTAGTGCTAAAGCGGGTGATAGGATCATTTTAAATTTCACTGATGATAATGGCGTAAAAACAAGCTTTGAAGCGACTTTAGATGAAAATCTAAATTTTAAAAGTAACGAGCTTGATTTAAAAGGATTGGATGAAAATAGCATCAAGCTTGATACAGCTCAAATTTCAACAGAGCAACAAAAAGCCAATAAAGATATTTTAGAATCCCCTATTTATAATGCAGATGGAAGTAAAAGCACTTTAAGGGTTACACTTGAAAGAGTTTTACCACAAGAAGGCGATAATATACAATATAAAGCTATTGCACAAATTTATGATTCTAATGGCAATGCTGTAGGCAATCCGACTGAAGGAAATATGGTTTTTGATAAAAATGGTGCTTTGCTTCAAAACAATATTACAAGCATTGCAAATCCAAATGGTGGAACAATTAATATTGATTTGGGTTCTCCTTATGATGCTAACAAACCTGGTTCGGGTTATAGTGGGATTTATATTAAAGAAGGCGTCGAAAAAAATGTAGTTACACAACAAGATGGTGTAGCTGAAGGGTTTTTTGAACAATATAATATATCCGATGATGGAAGTATTGTTGCGCAATTTAGCAATGGTAAAAATGCCATAGTTGGAAAGCTTGCTTTATATAATTTTATCAATGAGCAAGGATTGGCTGCTATGGGAGATAATATTTTTGCAGCAACGGCAAATAGCGGTGATGCAAGCTTTATTATGAAAGATGGTCAAGTTGTTAATACAGCCAAATTTAAAGGCGGATTCTTAGAACAATCAAATGTTGATTTAAGCACAGAGCTTTCAAACCTTATCGTAACTCAAAAAGCTTTTGATGCAAGCTCAAAAAGTATTACTACAAGTGATCAGATGATACAAAAAGCCATTAATATGAAAAGATAATTTTTAGGAATTATCTTTTTCTAATTTTTCAAAAATAATTTTAATTTCTTCTATATCACTTTCGCTATAATTATGGCTTGATTTAATATAACTTACTTACTACCCTTTTTCAAGATATAAAACCTTTTCATAGTCTTTTAAATTTATATGATGTTTTAATTCAAGGTTAGTGTTTGTTTTAGGATAAAATTTTAAAAAATTATCCTCTCCGATATTTTAGGCTTTTATGTATATTTTTATATTATAAACCATTTCATTTAAGAAATTTAATTTCGCATCAATTTGATATTTTAATTTTATAAGTTTTTTATACGAGATGTTAAGATGATTGTATTTTTTTATGATATCGTGATAAAGATTTGAAAATTTCATTTCTATAGCACTAGGATTTTTAGTCTTTTGAAGTTTGATGATTTTGATTTGATTTTTGATTAGATAATCATAATAATTTTGCATTTTGCTTATGGTGTCATCAAGCTTACTTTTTATTTTAAAGCTTAAATTTTTAAGATTTTCACATTCTGTATCTGAGTTGTTTTCAATAGAAACTAGTGGCGAAACTAAGATATTGTTTTTAAATTTTATATTATTTGCTATGATTAGATTTTTTCTTGGATATAAAGTATTATCTGTTAGTAAATTGCAAATATAAATATTTTCTGCTTCTATTTAAATTTCTACCTTCTTTTCCAAGAATTCTATAAATGTATTCAAAAAGTAGCTCATTTTTTCAATAGATTTGCAGTAGCTTCCTTCATCATAGTTAATATTTTCGTCAAAACATTCTTCGTTAACATCTCTATGATAAATAATTTCATCACTTTTACAATCTTATCTACACCTTTGGCAATTTCAAGCTCTAATTCTTTAATAGATGGATTTTTTTGTATTGATAAGATAAAATCATCAATTTTTTTAAACAAATTTTTATCAAGTCTTAAGATTAAAAATTTTTACTTGATCATTATTTTGTAAATATTTTGCAAAATATCAAATTTTAAATTAGGGTAATATTTAAAATTTTCTGTAAGGTTGATACTGGCTTTTAGACGGGTTAGGTTGGAGTTGGATCTAAGTTTTATTGTAAAAGGAAAACTTTGGGTTTTTGGGTAAATTTCTATAAGAAATTTTTGCACTATGGTATTGTAGTTTTTTACAAAAAAATCATCTGCATAAAACAAATCAAAATCTTTTCTTTCATAAGTTTTTGTTTTTGCTGGTTTTATACTAGAGCACAGAAGTTTAAAACCTATAACCCTAAAATCAAGAATTTGATCTGTGTTTGCTTGTTCATGATTTAAACTTTCAAAAGGATTGAAAGTTTCTAAAGTTTTTATTTTATAGCTCATCATTACAATCCTATGTTTTCGAGGATATGATTTAACATCTCATAATTTTGATTTAAATCAATATGATCTACATGCACCAAAATTTGTCCACATTTTTCACATTTTAAAGTATTTTCCTTGCTAACAAGCTCTTGATGTATGGTCTGTGGAACTGTATGGATACGCAAAGAATAATTACAAATATAATCATGAGCTTTTTTGGTTCTTAAGTCTTGTTTGATTGATTTTAGTTTTATGTATTATTCTAAGGTATAATGGATTTCTTGAAGGTGTAGGGTTTTTTTGTAAAATTAGCTATCCATGAAATCTTCATTAGTAAAATGATCCAAAATCCAATCTTTGGTTAATATGGAAAGTTCTTGAGACATTTTTACAATATTATCTGAATGCTCCAAAAGCTCTTTAGTTTTTCTACTAATACTTGATGAGATTTTTTATGTTCTTCAATCAAAGTAAAATCGATGCTTTCCATAAATTTTTCTTCATCTTTAAAATGAATTTTGATGTATTGAAATAGTTTTGCAAGAATTTGTTTTAGATCATCTTTATACTGTGTATTGTTTTCTTAAATTTTGAGAGCTAAATCATTTGCAAGATTGGTATTTAAAATTAGTTCGTGTTGTTTGTCTAATTGCATATTTTTAATGCTAAAATTTCTACTCCATTTAACTTCCATATTTTTTCCTTTACTGTAATAATAATTTACCCTTTATAATTGTCTTTTTTGGAAAATAAAATAATAATTTTACAAATGAATTTTAAAAATTTATATAAAATATAACTAATTTATTACTTATTTATACATGTGTGTTTTAGTTTTTAACTCAAGGCTTTTTAAGTATATTATGATATAATTTTAAAGCCTTTTCTTAGACCTGTGCAATGCTATTTTTAAGCACCGCTTCAGGGTGGGAACACAGCAGAGCACTTGATTTTAGTGTGTGCCGCAGTTATCTGGGGAAGGGTTTTATTCATTTTAAAATTCCCATTTTTCAATTAGGCTAGCTTTTTTATAAATTAAAAATTTATTTAAAAATTATAATTTTAAGATTTATTAAAATATTAGTTAATTAGAATTTAAGCATTGTAAATTACATTACCAATATCAAAGGATAAACAATGGATAGAAAGAAAAATCCCTTGTTGGTGCTGTGTATTTAATTGCAACTGTGTTTTGGCTTGTACCTACTCCTGTTAGTTTGTAAGATAATTCTTGGCATTTTCTTGAGTTTTTTATTGCCGTGATTATGGCAGTGATTTTACAAGTAATGCCTTTTGGGCTGTTTGTATGATAGCTATTGCCATAGTAGCTCTTAGTAGTATTACCACTACCCAATTGAAAATCTAAGTAAAATTTACACCAAAGCTACTTCGAAAACTTCTACGCAACAACTTATTGATGAGACCAAAATTTCAGCTTTAAATACTTTAGCACTTGATTTTTTATCTCAAAAGAGTATAGATGAAAAGGTAAATACTGCTATATCAAATTTAAAATCTAAAACGGGTATAAAAGACGCTTTAAGTGGTTTTTCAAATTTTCTTATTTAGCTTATAGTTATTCTATTATTGTGGCTCGTGGAGTTATTAAAACAGGACTTGGAGAGCATTTGGCTTATCATTTTATCAGTATTTTTGGTAAAAAACCTTAGGTATTGCTTATTCTATAGCTTTTTGTGAAACTATTTTAGCTCCAGTTACTCCTTCAAATACTGCAAGAGCAGGGGCTATCACAAATCCTATAGTTCAAGTTATTGCAAGAAGTTTTAAATCTACTCCTGAAGATGGAACACAAAATAAAATAGGCACTTATCTTTCTTTGGTAAATTATCAAGAGCCAATCCTATTTCATCAGCTATGTTTATTACAGCTACAGCTCTAAATCCTTTGGTGGTTGATCTTATAGCACAAGCTACAAATTTAGAAGTACATTTAACTTGGGGACAATGGGCTTTAGGGATGTTTTTACCCGGTATAGCTGCTATGCTTTTGATGCCTTTGGTGCTTTATTTTCTTTCTCCGCTAGAAATTAAATCCACGCCTAATGCTTCCGCTTTTGCTAAAGATAAATTAAAAGAACTTGGAAAAATGAAAAATAGTGAAAAAATCATGCTCAGTGTTTTTGTCTTGCTTTTGCTTTTATGGGCTGGAGCTTTGGGTGAATTTGCTTCTGCTATGGGACTTGGGGAAATTTCTATTATGATATTTTTAAGCCTTGCCTTTTTTATATACACACTATTTCTTTGCTTCCATTACAGCTCATATATCTGCAATGTTTTTTTGTTTTTTATAGTGCAGCTTGCCTTAGGAGCACCACTACTTCTTTATGCTTTTATTATGATAGCTTCACAGGTAATGTTATGATGGCATTAACTCACTATGCAATAGGAACAGCTCCTGTTATTTTTGGAACAGGCTGTGTAACTCTTAAAAAATGGTGGAGTATAGGTTTTGTGATTTCCATAGTTGATATAGTAGTGATGATAGCTGTTGGGCTTATTTGGTGGAAAATTTTAGGATTTTATTAATAATTTCTAGGAATTAATTCCTAGAAATTATTCTATAAAACCGCTTGCTATGACTTTATCATGATCATAAAAGACTGCCATTTGTCCGCTAGCAAGTCCATAAACAGGATCTTTTAGGATGATTTTTGCACTTTTATCTTCATAAATTTCTACCTTGCAAGGTGTGGATTTTGAACGATAGCGGATTTTCACTTCGCAATCAAGCTCTTTAGCGTCTATAAAAAGATTGATATTTTTTAGGTTAAATTCACTGATTTTAAGTTCTTCTTTGGTTCCTACGATGATTTGGTTTTGCTTAGGATTGATTTTTAAAACAAAATGCGGCTCATGCGCCCCACGTACTTCAAAGCCTCTTCTTTTGCCTATGGTATAGTGCATATAGCCCTCATGTTTGCCTACCACTTTTCCGCTACTATCTAATACTTCTCCAGGAATTTTTGTATCCATAAACTGATCTAAAACTTGCACATAAGTATCTTCAACAAAGCAAATTTCAGAACTTTCCTTTTGAGTGGCAAAAGATTTTAAAACCTCTATAGTGGAAGCAAATTTTTTCACATCTTCTTTTTTCATCTCACCTAGCGGAAAAATAAGATATTTTAAAGCTTCTTTATCTGCGCTAGCTAAAAAATAGCTTTGATCTTTACTTTCATCTACTGCGGTTTTTATTAAATTGTTTTCAAGTCTTGCATAATGTCCTGTGGCAAGTTTTTCGCAACCTAAACTTTTAGCAAATTCTAAAAGTTTTCCAAGTTTGATAAAACGGTTACATAAAGCACAAGGATTTGGCGTTTTGCCTTCTTTATAAGTATCCACAAAAGGCATATAAACCTTATTTTTAAAATCTTCTTGTAAGTCTAAAATATGATAAGGAATTTGTAAAAAATTTGCAACTTTTTCTACTTTTTTGATATTTTCTTCATGGTAATTTGGTTTGCCATGAAGCTTCATATAACAACCTATAACTTCATGACCTAAATTTTTAAGTTTATAAGCAGTCACTGTGCTATCGACCCCACCGCTCATAGCGACTAGAATTTTCATTAAATTTCCTTTAAAGTATTAATTATAAAATCCAAGTCGTCAGTGATTTTATACTTTAACTCATCTCCTTTAGAAATCACTTCAAGTTTGAGTAAAGAATTTCTGACGAACTCATCAAAACCTCGCCAAAATTCACTCCCAAACAAAATAATAGGAACATCTTTTTTAAATTCTAATTGTTTTAATGTAAGAATTTCACACAATTCATCAAGTGTTCCAAAGCCGCCTGGGAAAATCACAAAAGCTAGACTCTTTTCAATAAGAGCCATTTTGCGTATGGCTAAGCTCTCAAAGGTTATATTGTATTCCACAAAATCATTTAGCTTTTGCTCATGAGGCAAAAGTATATTAAAGCCTACTGATTTTATAGAATTTGCATTGTTTTTGCATTCAAATGCGCCTGCATTGGCTGCGCGCATAATGCCACCACCTCCGCCGCTAATAACACAAAAGCCATTTTCTACACATAAATTGGCTAATTTTTTGGCTTGTGCAAAATAAAAATTACCTTCTTTTAATCTTGCAGAACCAAAAAAAGTTACGGCATTTTTTAGGTTTGGTATGTTAGCAAATTTTTCTAAATCTTGGCTTATTTTTTCATTCATTTTGCAACCTTTAGTTAAGATAAATTCCATTCTAGCTAAAAATTTATAATAAGTTCTTTATTGTATAAGTTTTTAATAGATTTATTTTATTAAGATTAGGAATTTAAAGACTTTTAAATCCTTAAGCTTTAATATCTATACTTTTTTGTGCAGTATTTTGAGAAATAATTTTGTTAAATTCTCCTGTATCATCATCGCTAAATTTCATACCAAAAAGAAGTTCTAATTCTTTACTTGTGCTAAATTTACCTTCTAATAGTTTTTTTTACAAGCTCGTTTCTTACATTATCATCTTTGTAAGTTTCTTTGTTTTTACTTTCTGCTTGTATAGGTTTAAAAGGCTTTTCTTTGTCTTCTTCTGAAGTTTCTTTGTTATTTGTATTTTTTAAAGGATTGCTATAATCTACACCTTTTGCCTTTTCTGTTTCTTCTAGTGATTTTACAAACTCATCGTGCCTTTGTTTAAAATCAAGATATTTAGTTTTAAATTCTTCTAGGCTCATATTAGAATTAATAAGCTTATTGTATTCATCTCCTAAATTCTCAATAGTTTTTATTAGTTTATCATCTCCTAAATTTTTAGCTCTATTTATATAATTCCATATTGATAAACTATCTCCCATAGGATTGCCCCAGCCATCTTGCTCGTAGGAATATTTTAAGGGATTTTTATTCATAAAGGACAAAAATTCTTTTATTTCATTGTTGTCCGTATCGCTATTAAGTCCAGCTAATTTACCCAGTAAGGTTGTTTGTCCTTTAATTGTGCTAAGATTATTTATAAAAAACGCAATTAAAGCACCACCTTTAGATATTTTGTTATCATGTATTTGATATTTATTAGAACCCAAATCTGCTATATTTTTATCAGCAAGCTTCCAAATGAAAGCATTATCGCTTTGTAATTCTTGCCAATAATTTACCCCATCTTTTTGGGATAGATTTTTTAAATCCTGTTCTTGAAAGCTTTCTCCTAATCCCTTATCTTTAACAAAAGAAGAAAAAGAGTTATAAGCATCTCCTATTGTTTTGGCAATGTCTATTTGAGAGTAAAAAGGTTGTCTTTTAATAAAGTTATTTACAAAATTATTTAAACCATCTGCATAAATCTTATAATCTTTTGGCAAGCCTGCTGCTTCGTTAAAATCACTTGTAAAAAAGCCCTCTTTATCTACGCCATAGCCTAAAATTTTATCTACTGCTTGTGATTTATCACTTACAAGGTTATTATTTGCTATGACATTAGATGATTTTGTATTTGAGGTATTATTTGTGTAATTGTAGTTTGAATAAGAATTTATACCATTAATCATTTTTGCCTTCCTGTAAGTAAAGTTTTATTTATAAGATAAATCGGCAAAAATGATTTTTTCATAAGTTTTTTATCTTCTAGCTCTAGCAGTCCAGCCACCAAGTTGGCTTTCCATATATTCTTTATACTTATTAACCATTTCTTTAATAATCATATTGTTATTTAACATTGAGCTAGAATTAAATTGATACATTTGATAAGTATTTGGATTATAAGCACCTACCCCATAAGTGAAAAGCACATAAGGTTGTCCTAAGTCAGAAACTTTTACTTGTCTTTTAACAATGTAAGTAGGAAGCAAAGAGAGCGAGTTTTGTGTTACTTGCAAAAATGCTATTAATCTATTTTTACTAGGATTTGAGCAAGATGTTTGATCTATGCCACAAAGTCCTTGTGGTGCATTAGTATTCCCTTTAAGATAATTTGCTATATATTGTAATTCTCCTTGCTCATATTTTGCTATTGCATACATTTCTGTTCCATTTATGATAGGAACAACGCTATACCCACCCTTAACTTGTTTCATCTCATCTAAATTAAGAGCTTTAACCCCTTGAGAATTATCACTTAAAGCACCATTACTAACTTTAGCTAAAAAATCCCCAGCAAAAGCAGAACTTGCCAACAAAGAACCTAAAATCAATGAACTTGCTAATTTTTTAAATATAATTTTTCCTTATTTAATTATTTTTACTCTTTATTTGAATAATATCACAAATTATATATTAAAATCAAATTTTTTATTTGGAACATTCATTGCTTTTAAAAAAATTTGAAAATATTTAGAAAGGTAACAATGAAAAAGATTTATTTAGTATTTATGGTTTTAGTTAATTGTGTTTTTGCTAGTGATGAACTAAATATAGACAGTTTATTTAAAAAGCAAATAGGCTTAAGAAGCATTACAAGCTTTTCTTTGCTTAGCACAGGAAATGCAAACTCGTATTCTCTTTATCCTAATATAACAATAGGCGGAGATCCTACAATTTGGAATGATACAAAGCAAGTGTTTTTAACTCAAACTTTCATTTATACCATAACACCTAAGTTTGACATACTTATTTTAGGGGGCGGAAGTTATGCAAGACAAGAATATACAAACTTTTTTACAAATGAGTATTCTAGTAAAAACAGAATAGGTTTTGATAATTTATGGCTAGGTTTTATTGATACAGGCGATAGCATTGCAGATTTAATTCCACAAATTACCTTTCAAACTGCAGTCGTTCAAAGAGAAAAAGCAATCAATCAAACCAAAAACTTTTATCTAAAAATCACAAAGCTTACAAGCTAGTTTAAGGGGATATAGCGATCCTGTGGTTTATAGTATTTATACAGGATTTGGTTATAATCAATCAAGAAAATTTAAAACCCTTAAAATAGAGTATGGAAATAGTATTTATGTGGGTGGGGATTTATCTATTATTCTAAGTCCTAAAATTACTTTAGATTTAGGAGCAGAGCAAAGATTTCAAACCGAGCAAAAAATTAATGGTTATCAAAATTCTGAAGTGCGTTCTATTCCAACTTTAAGTTTAGGTTCTACTTATAGCATTAATTCAGATACCGCAGTTTCTGTTAATGCTAGTTTTGGAGGAAGCTCTGCTTCTCCTGATAGCATATTTGGGATAAGCTTATGGAAAAAATTCGAAAAATTTTATTATTTTTTACCCATTCTTGCTTTGAGTACAAAAGCCGAATGGGTAGTTAAGTCTTATCAAGAAATTAAAAACGAAAGAGTAATAAGACAAACTTATGAAGAGTCTTGTGGTGCTTCATCTTTAGCAACTTTACTTAATATACTTGATGATCAAAAAAAGTTTGATGAACTTGAACTTTTAAAGATTATGAGCGGACAAGAACTTTATACGGATATGGTAAGCTTTGCAGATTTAAACGATGCAGTTAAAAAACTGGGCTTTCAAAGCAATTCATATCAAATCAATAGAGAAAACTTGGATAAACTTGTAAATATTCCAATGCTTGTAAAAATTGAAAATGATCCACGCTTTCCACATTTTGTTATAATTATCAATCATAAAGGAAATTATTTACAAGTGCTTGATCCAAGCCATGGAGAATATATAAGTTCTAAAAGTCAATTTTTTAGCATTTGGGATAGATATAATAAAGGTGGTTATGCTTTAATTATCGCTCCTAAAAAAGAGCTAAAACCTTTTAAGTTAAACACTCCAAAATCTTTACATTTTGATTTCAGCCCTTTTAGTTTGTTTTAGTTTTAATTCGTTTATATTTATTATTCTTAATTTGTAGGCTAAAACTTTTTATCTTAGTTGTTCTAATCTTTCTTTTTTAGAACCAATTTCTGTAATTTGAACGCCGAAGTTACCATCGACAATTACTACCTCGCCATAAGCAATTCTTTTATCCCCAATTAAAATTTCAAGCGGATCGTTTGCAAGTTGATTAAGCTCCACAACTGAGCCTATATCCATAGTTAAAACATCTTTTAAAAGCATTTTTTTATTGCCTATACGCACACGAACAGGCAAACGCACATCCATGATAAGATTGATATTTTTAAGCTCTTCGCTAAGCATTATCGCTTTTTCTTCAGTATTGTGATTAGAATCAGTGCTTGTATTTCCTGTTTCAGCAGGTTTCCCGCTTAGGATGTTATGGAGTGTTTGATCCATGGCTAAAGAAACTTGTTCTTCTAAATCGCCTATTTTTACATCATATAAAAATAATTTTTTAAAATCTTTAAAATCTACACTTTCAGGCACAAATTCACAAGATTCTATGCTAAAATCCATTTTTGGAATGTCTTTTTGGGCTCCTAAGGTTGTAGAAAATGCTGAAACGATATTTTGGATGGCTTCTTTAGCTGCATCCATTTCATCAGGACCTAGTTTATCGTTTTTGGTGATCTCTTCTTCACCCATCATCCATTCACCAATAGCACTCATTAAAACAGCACCAGCTAAAATTCCTATTTTTCCTCCATTTGCTATATTAAATATAGCATACACTAAAGGTGCTTTTAAAGTATCGCTTGTATTGACATCAAATTCTTTATATTCGCTAAATTCAGCACTTTTTCCTGTTAAACCTTCAATAGTGCTGATGCATTCATTTGTAAACATTTTTAAAAAATCATTGATCATATTTCTTCATCCTCCTCTTCAGGCTCATCATAAACACTGGCTTTAGCTTTACGCTCTTCTTCGTATTTTTCCAAAATTTCTTTGATTTCATCTTTATCTGTGCGTATAAGTTCTAAAATTTTAATAGATTTTCTAAAACGATGCAATCCAATTTGTGCTAAGAAAACATCTTTTTTATCGATACTTACTATAGCTTTATCGTCTGCTTCTCTATCAAGCCTTAAAATATCGCCTTGTTTAAGTTCTAAAAATTCATGAACATTAATTAAGGTTTTTCCTAAAATTGCCTCATATACCACTTCAGCACGACCGATTAAAGTTTTAAGCTCTTTGTTGCGTGATTTTTTGGCCGAAGTTTCACCCATCATAATATCACGGTTTGCTAAACGGCTTAATATACTTTCTAAATGTACTACAGGATAGCAGATATTTACCATTCCGCTTGAATTTCCTATAATGATTTCCATTACCACCATGATAACAATCTCATTTTGAGATACGATTTGTACAACATTTGGACTTGATTCTTTAGCTTCAATACTAGGATAAATTTCAGTTACAGTAGCCCAGCTTTCTTTAAGTCTTTGCATAATGATACGCAAAATAGAATCAAGCAAATTAAGCTCAATATCCGTAAGCTCACGCGAAGCTTCATAGCTATCACCTTGTCCGCCCAAAAGTCTATCTATCATAGGAAAAGCTATGCTTGGATTGATTTCTAAAACACAGTTTCCATCTAAGGGTTTGATAGAAAAAACGTTAAAGCTTGTTGGACTTGGTAAAGACATTAAAAATTCTCCATAAGTCATTTGATCGACTGAATGAAGTTTAGTTTCAACAATACTTCTCATCATCGATGAAATTTGAGAGGCTAAATTTCTTGCTAATTTATCATGTATGCCTTTGATTGTCCTAAGTTGTTCTTTTGAGACTCTGTTGGGACGCTTAAAATCATATACAACGATATTTCTTTCATCTTTTTCATCTTTTGAATTTGAGGCTATGGGTGTATCAGTATTGTCATCGACAACTTCAAGCAGAGCATCAATTTCTTCTTGGGAGAGTATCTCAGCCATTACGCTAGCCTTTCTCTAAGTTTTTTAAGAAGTTTTTTATGAATTTGTGAAATTCTACTTTCACTGATTTGTAAAATTTCACTGATTTCTTTTAAGCTTAATTCTTCATAATAATAAAGCTGGATGATTAGCTGATCACGTTCTTTAAGATCGTCTAATACTTCATGAATTTTATCCAAAAGTTCTTCTTTTTCAATTTTTTCTAAAGTATTGTCTTCGTTATAAAGTTCGATTTGTTCATCAATAGGCAAAGTATAACTAATAGCATGAGCCGCTCTTACTTCTTTGATTTTTTCTACATCCAAGTCAAGTTTTTTGGCTAGATACTCATCATCGGGTTCGCATTCATGTTCTAAAAAATATTCATCCATGATTGCATCAATATCTTTAATAATTTTACGATTATTTCGACTCATTATATCAAGACTTCTAAGATAATCAAGCATAGAACCATTAACTCTTTTTCTTGCAAAACCCCAAAAACTGTCATTTTGCTCTTTATCGTAACGACGCGAAAGTTTGATCATTTCTTCAACACCTATGCTGATAAGATCATTAACATCTATACTTGAAGGCAAGCGTTCTTTTAATCTAAAAGCCATAGCACGCAGAGCTGGCATATAAGAAAGTACAAGTTCATCTTGTTCTTTCTTTAGCATTTGTGCATAAGCTTTAGGCGGCTCTTTTAGCATTTTTTCGTCTTTCTTTGGATTCATTTTTCTTTAGCTCTTCTCTTTCCTCATTGAGCTTTTCTAAAATTATATCCATTTTCTTTTCACGAATAACTAAATCATTAATGATATTATTACTAGTTTTTTCATAATCGTGTTTATTAAAGATTCTGCCACTAATTTTCTTTACATCTATAAAATTCATAATAGCAATATGAATAAAAACATAAAACATAAAAGTAATAAAACAAGTAAAAATCACTATATCAAAAGCTTCATCTATGCTAATAACGCTAAATGCAAGCCCTATAAAAAATCCACAAACAGTAAAAAAAGCTACGTAATTTTCTGGCCTCATAATTTCTTCTCTTTATTGCTAAAATCTTTCAATAATTTTTCTAAAAAAACTTGAAAAGCTACGATTTGAAACATTATCAAGCACTTTCTGTTCCAATCTATATAAAAGCTTGGAAGCTAGGGTTTTAAGCTCATCGGTTGAGGTTGTGTTTTCATCGCTAAATAAAGTTCTTTTTTTAATACTACCACTTACATCTTTAGAAGCACTTAAATGACCTAAGAATTCTAAATTTAAAGGATTTTTAATGTTTGCATCTGCAACTTTTTTAATATTTTCAAACACTTTTAAAGCTTCATTTTCGTTTTTTACAACATTAAAGAGCATTAATAAATTTTCTTTTGTCTTAGAAGTTGTTTTTATGGTTGCATACGCATCGGTAATTGCTGCAGGATCAGGAACAGTTACTACTATAACTTCATCAGCCATTTCTAAAAAATTTAAAATATTTCCACCAATGCCTGCTCCTGTATCGATAATAAGAAAATCAAGTTCATCTAAAATACTTGCTTGATTTAAAAATCTCTCGTAAATATTTTTATCATTATATTTTAAAATCTCATCTCCACTTTCGCCTGGGATGAGCCATAAATTTGGCTTAACTTCTATTAAAATATCTTCCAAGGAGCATTCTCCGCGTAAAACATGCAAGAGATTTTTTTGTATGCGTACATTTAAAATGACATCCAAATTTGCCAAGCCAATATCAGCATCAAAAAGCCCAACTTTATAGCCATTATTTGCTAAAACATTGGCTAGATTTGCGCTAATCGTACTTTTTCCAACGCCACCTTTTCCACTTGTAATAGCTATAAAATGAGTGTTTTGGGATTTTTTGGTTCCATTTTGACTCATGAGATTGCGAAGTTTATTTGCTTGGTTATTCATTATTTTTTCCTTTGTTAAACCCTTCTAAAATACAATGAACTAGAAAATCACTATTGGCTACTTCTAAATCATCTGGCACTTCTTGTCCTATAGAGAAAAAGCTTAGAGGAATATTTGTTTCATAAACAAGAGAGAAGATATTTCCAAAAACCTTTGTTTCATCAAATTTAGTAATAATCAAAGTATCAATATTTAAGAATGAAAAATTTTTATAAATTTCCATTAAATCTTCATGTTTGGTGTTTGCAGAAACCACTAAATTTACATCAATTTCTGCATTTGAGTGCATTAAAAATTCTTTAGTTTTAGCAAGTTTGCTTTGATCGTATTGTGAATTTCCTATAGTATCAACTAAAATTACTTCGCAATTATTTAAGCTTTTTATCGCTTCATCTAAATCCTTTGGTTCTATGCTATCAATAATAGGAAGTTTCATCATTTTTGCATACTGAAAAAGTTGCTCAACTGCACCGATTCTATAAGTATCAAGCGTAATAATACCTGTTTTATAACGCTTATCTCCATAAGCATAGCGAAAAGCTAACTTAGCTAAGGTTGTTGTTTTTCCGACTCCTGTTGGGCCTACTAGCATCATGATTTTTTGTTTTTTTATATCGCTTTCAACACGACAAGGCAAGATATTTCTTAAAAGTGAGTGAAAATATCTTTGAACCGCATCTTTGTTGGTTTTCATAGCAGCTGGCATATTTTCTATAGTTGCTTTCATAATCGCTTCTAGATGATTTTCAAGCATTCCACTTTCTTTGGCTTGTTTATAAATACTTGCAAATTCAGGAGGTATCATAAGATTTTTTCTAGCTTCAGCTTTATCGTCCCACATCATATCTGCAAGAAGATCTATTTTATCATTAAGCTTGTTGATTTGTTTTTCAAATTGCTTTTCAAAATTTTCTATTTTTTTATTATAATTTGGATTAGGGGTGTAATTTTCTAAAGGTGTGTTTGTGACTTTAGAAATTTCATTGCTAACTTCACTTAGTTTTTCTTTGAAATCATCAAAGCCTAGAGTCTTATTTTGATGAGGGTTGATTTTGTTTTGTGGAAAATCTTGATAGGTTTTTTTAGTTAAGTCATTGTTTTTTACAGTGTTTAAATTTGTATTTAAGCGAGTGTTTGAGAAATCCAAGACTACATCTTCATCTTCTTGAGGGATTTGAGATCTAATTTTTTCTTCTACAAGAGAGGTAGAAGATGGTTTTGGCGAGCTTTTTTTTGCAGGTAAAGATTTTCCTTGTTTTTTTAAGTGTTCTTCATAGTCGCTTTCTTCTATGGCTACCATAACCTCATAAAGCGCACTGCGATTTAAGGTTTTAGGACGAATTTGTTTATTTGTTATAATTAAAGCTTTATCTCCGTAATCTTCTTTTACTTTGGGTATAATTTGTTCTGTATCTTCAACAGTAAAAGTATGTATAAGTTGTCCCATTTATATTCCTTATATCATGCCTAAAGGCAAAATTACACTCACTCTTTCTTTAGCCCCTTTATGAGGCACCTCACACCACTTATCACGCTTGACTTTTTGTGAAAAGTATAAAAGATCTAAATCAAGCGTTCTAGGAGCGTTTTTGAAAGTTCTCTTGCGTTTAAATTTTACTTCATAGTAAAGTAAAACTTTCAAAAGTGCTCGTGCATGCAAATTAGTTTGTATCAACATAACAGCATTGGTAAAATCTTTTTGCTCTTTAAAACCAAAGGCTTCATTTATCAACATAGGAGATGTGGATAAAATTTTAAATCTTTTATCATCCATCATTACTCGAAAAAGCATATTAAATCTTTTTTTTTCGGGCTCTATATTGCTTCCTAAGCCTATAAGAGCTAAATATTTAAAAGATCGTATATTTTGACTAAAAAAAGGAAAAAAACGACTTTTTTCAAAGTGTTTTACTCCTTGAATTTTTAGCATTATTATTTATTCGTTTGTTGTGCTTGTTGCATCGCGCGCAAATTTTTTATTTGTTCGCAAATTTGAATTATACCCATTAAAGCCAAGTGATAGCCAAAAGGACCAAAACCAACAATAGTTCCAGAACATACAGGCGCTATAAGACTTTTTTGACGAAATTCTTCTCTGCGATAAACATTGCTAATATGTACTTCAATTGTAGGCAAAGCTACTGCTGCAATAGCATCGCGAATAGCTACTGAAGTATGAGTATAGCCTGCTGCATTGATAATAATTCCATCAACTGTTCCAAGGCATTCTTGAATTTTATCTACGATTTCACCTTCAAAATTACTTTGGAAAAAGTCAAGTTCTACATTGTTTTGCGATGCTGCAAGTTTCATTTGCTCGTGAATTTCTTCCATTTTCATAGCACCATAAATTCCCACTTCTCTTACGCCAAGCATATTAACATTTGGGCCTTGGATAATCATTATTTTCATGGATTTAACCTTAAAAATTTATTTTTAACCTTTTATTATAACATTTTAAAAATAAATTTTTGCTACAATGTAATTTTTGAAAGGAAAATCGTGTTTATAGTTGCTGCAAGATATCTTTTTTTATGTGATGAAGATTTTACGATACTAGAAAATCAAGCCTTTGTTTTTGAAGATAAAATTTTAGAATTGGGTGAATTGGATAATTTAAGAAAAAAATATCCCAAGGCTAAAATCATCAAAACACCTAAAAATTCGGTTATTTTACCTGCTTTTATAAATCCTCACACGCACTTAGAATTTAGTGCAAATTCAACAACTTTACATTTTGGAGAATTTTTAATTTGGCTTAAAAGTGTTATAAATTCTCGTTCCATATTAAATGCACAGGCCAAAGAAGAATTAATACTTCAAAGCATTAAAAAAATGCAAAAAAGCGGTATAGGCACTATAGGTGAAATTTCAAGTTTTGGGAGTGATTTAGATTCTTGCTTAAAGGCTAGTCAAAAGGGTATACGTGTAATATTTTTTAATGAAATTTTGGGTACAAATGAAAATCAAGTTGAAGATAGAAAACAAGAATTTTTAAAAAGATTTGAAAATTCTTTGAAATTTAAAAATGATTTTTTTATTCCGGCAATTTCGATTCATTCTCCTTATTCAACTCATCCTAGTTTGGCTCATTTTGCTCTTGATTTAGCTAAAAAGCAAAATTTACTAGCTAGTACGCATTTTTTAGAAAGTAAGGCTGAAAATATCTGGCTTAGAGAGTCTAAAGGGGGTTTTAAAAAATGGCTTGAAAATTTCACACTTCATCCTAAGCCTCTTTATACACCAAAGGATTTTGTTAAACTTTTTAAAGGAGTAAGGACTCTTTTTACGCATTGTGTTTATCTAAAAGAATATGAATGGTTAGATAAAAATTTACATTCTATTACACATTGTGCATTTTCAAATCGCCTTTTAAGTCAAAAAAGCTTAGATTTAAAAACGGCTTTAAAAAGTGGATTAAATATCCATTTAGGAACCGATGGACTTAGCTCAAATATTTCGTTGTCTTTGCTAGATGAAATGCGCGCGAATTTGCTTATACATAAAAATTTTGATTTATTAGAGTTAGCCTCTAAACTTTTGCAAATGGCAACGCTTTATCCTGCAAGGGCTTTAAATTTAAATTTAGGAGAGCTTAAAAAAGGTAAAATTGCTGATTTTAGCGTATTTGAGCTAGGAGAATGTGATAAAAAGCAAGCTCCTTTGCAGTTTATTTTAAACGCCAAGGAAGTAGATAAATTATTTATAAAAGGAAAAGAATGCAAATTTTAAAATCATTTTTTAAGGCTTTAGGATGTGGTATAAAATTTATCAATACTTATTTTAAAACCTTTGTTTTATTGTTGATTATTATATGGATTTTAATGCCTAGTGCAAATTCAAGCTCTAATCTTGCAAATTTAGAACGCATTGATTTAAAGGGTGAAATTTTTGACAGCTCTGCGGTTTTGGAAAAAATTATCAATGCTAAAAATGATAGCAATATTAAAGGAGTGCTTTTTGTTATAGACTCTCCTGGTGGAGCTTTTGCTCCTAGTATGGAACTAGCTCTAGCTATAAAGGATTTAAAAATTAAAAAGCCTGTGCTTGTTTATGCAAGTGGAACTATGGCAAGTGGAAGTTATTTAGCAGGAGTTGGAGCAAATAAAATTTTAGCCAATCCGGCAAGCTTTATAGGCTCTATCGGTGTGATTATGCAAGGAGCTGATTTAAGTGGATTGGCTAATAAACTTGGTATTAAAGAACAAACTATTCAAGCGGGTGAATTTAAAAGTGCTGGAACTTTTGCAAGAGCTTGGAATGAGAATGAAAGAAATTTTTTACAGGGTTTAATTGATCAAAGTTATGATCTTTTTACAGGTTTTGTTGCCAAGGAAAGAGCATTAGATCTTAACAAAAAAGATCAATGGGCAAATGCAAGAGTGTTTTTAGCTGCCAAGGCTAAGGAGCTTGGTCTTATAGATGAGCTTAGTAATTATGAAAATGCTAAAAAGGAGCTTGAAAAACTTGCTAATGTTTCAAATCCTGTTTGGAAAGAAGAAGATAAGATTGATAAATTTCTTAACCGCCTAGAAGGACAAGCATCAAGCTTGATAAGTAAAAGCTTAATTGAAATCGCTTATAAGACTAATAGCAGTTTTATAAATGCTAGATAAAATATATAAATATTTTTATTTAATTTTTGCAATATGTTTACGCAATAATTATTTATATCTTAGATAAGGAGTAAAAATAATGAAACAAAATATTGTTTTTTTCGAAGTTAAAGGTGGGAGTGATAAAGGTGAAGATGGTTATAGAAAAGATACCATGCCTATGGTAAATGCCTTAAAAGCTAAGGGTTGGAATGCTGAGGTGATTTTTTTTGAAGTGGGTAAAAAAGATGAAATTTACAAATATGTAAAAGAAAATTTTGATGGTTATGTTTCTCGCATCAATCCTGGTAATCTTAAAGAAGAAAATGAGTATTTTGATATGTTAAGAAAACTTTGTGCCGATAAGCTTGTAGGTATGCCTCATCCCGATGCTATGATAGGTTATGGCGCTAAAGATGCACTTACAAAATTAGCAGACACTGATCTTGTTCCAAGCGATACTTATGCTTACTATGATATTAAGACTTTTAAAGAAAATTTTCCAAAAAGTTTGGCTAAAGGTGAAAGGGTTTTAAAACAAAATCGTGGCTCTACAGGAGAGGGAATTTGGCGTGTGAGTGTAGAGGGTAATGTTAGTGGAGATAGTTTGCCTTTAAACACAAAAATCAAATGTACAGAAGCTAAGGATAATCATGTAGAACATAGAGAGCTTGGGGAATTTATGGATTTTTGCGAGCAATATATTATAGGTGATAATGGTATGCTTGTGGATATGACTTTTTTACCGCGCATTAAAGAAGGTGAAATCAGACTTTTAATGCTTTATAACACCCCTGTAAATGTAGTGCATAAAAAACCAGCCGAAGATGCCGATGCTTTTTCTGCTACGCTTTTTAGTGGGGCAAAATATCGCTATGATAAGCCAGAAGATTGGAAAACTTTGGTGGATATGTTTTTAGGCGAGCTTCCTAAGGTAAGGGAAAAATTAGGTAATTACGACTTACCATTGATTTGGACGGCTGATTTTATTTTAGATATTGATGAAAAGGGCAATGATAAATATGTTTTAGGCGAGATTAATTGTTCTTGTGTAGGCTTTACTTCTCATTTAGAACTTGCTGATGAAGTAGCTTCAAATATTATTAATATTGTAAGTAAAACTAAGGCTTAGTCTTTAGTTTAATGTCCATTTTATTATTGCAAAATGGACATTCTTTTTCTATTGTTTTTAAGTTTGAGCTATATTCTATCGGGAAAAAATTTTCACAAAATGAGCATTTTGTATCTTTGGTTAGTATAGGATAGGAATAGTCAAATTTATCCAAAATAAAATATTTTATTTTTTTATCCATTAAATTTCCTTCTTTGTCTAACTTATACTTTAATTTATTATTTTAACGCATAAATAGTTAATTAGAAATTTGATGAATATTTTTTATAAAACTGTATGACTTCTTTGCATTTTTTACATTTAAATTTTACGCCCTTAAGTTGAATTTTTTGATAAATTCCAAATGGTACATCATGCATTTGTTCTACGCATTCGCATGTATAAAGATAAACTGTATTTTCATCATCTTTTTCTTCTTTGACTTCTTCAAAGCTTACTTCCCCATCATCTTCAGAAGTTAAAGAAGATCTTCTGTATTGTTCAACTTTCATATCTTTATAGAGTATATGTTCTAAAAGCCATTTTTTAGAAACTGTGTAAAGCTTCTCTTTTAAATCATTAGTGGTTTTTATGTTTTGTATAAGATAAGACATATCACGAATGATATTTTATGCATGATTTTGTGTTCATTTAAATAAGGATAATGAATTTCTTGCATATAATCTTCTTCATTACTAAAATGTTCTTTCATATAGTTAAAAAGTTCTGTTAAAATTTCTTTGAGTTCTTCTCGTTTTGCAAATTTATAAACAGCACTTTCAACCTTGCTTGCAAGTTCAAAAAGTTTTTGGTGTTAAATGTCAATCATTGTGTCATGAATACTGTATTTTTCATTCCAAGTTGGAATTAGTTTTATCTAAAAGCACCTTCTTTAATTTTTGTATTTAAAATTAATTTAATATATTTGAGTGAAATATTACATAATATTTTATTAAAATATTATTAATTAGAAATTATTTATTTTATTTATATTTATATAATATAAAAAATATATATAATTAATATTAAAAATTAAGACTTACTGATTCTAGTATAGAATCAGTAAATAATAATATGTGCAATTTGTGGCCCATGAACACCAAAAACAGTGATAAGTTCTATATCTGCTGTTCTTGAAGGCCCTGCTATAAATAAGATATTAGTAGGTAAAATTTCATTTTCTTTTTTTACTAAATTTAAAGCTTCGCTAAGACTTTTAACAACATTTTCTTTTTTAAGCAATACTATGCAAAGTTTAGGTGCAAGGCTTAGCATTCTAGGTTGGGTTTTACTTGAAGGTATAAGTGCAACTCCGTGAGAGCTTACCCCTGCTCTTGCGTGAATGATGGAAAAATCACTATGAAAAACTTCAGATCTTAAATTTTCGATTTCTTTATCAAAGCAAATCTTTTTTTCTGCTTTGATTTGTTCTAAATTTAAATTTAAATCCGCTCCATAAATCATACTTTTAAAGCCATATTTTGCGACAATTTCATTGATTTTTTCTTCTAAGGTATCTTTTGTAGCATTTTCAACGATGTATTTGTTATCGCTCATTTTTTGCTTCATTTCTGTAAGCATATCTTGGGTTGTCTGGATATGTTCTACAGGATCTATACTTTCAATGCGTGTGAAAGTTGTTTCTTTGTAAGCTTTTTTAAGATGTTCTAAAATATTTGCTTTGCTTTTGCTTGAAATTTCATCGATTTTACTCATAGCTTACTCCTTCTAGTTTTTGCACTTCTTTATAAAGATCCATTTTAATTTGAGGTAATTCTTTAAAAGCGTACCATTTTTTAATCACAGGCAAAATGCTTGCGAAATTTTGTACCGTCCAGTTGAAATAATGTGCTTTTGAAAGTGAAAAACGCCATTTATCGCCATTGGTTGCGATATTTTTAAATTGTTTAAAAGTAAAGGCTTCTAGGGCATTGTGATGAACATTATTTGCTCCTAAAGGTGGATTTTTACCTTGTCCTATTTTATCACATCTTAATTTGCGAATAAGATCAGCCAAAGGAATTTGCACTGGACAAACTTCAGAACAACGCCCACAAAGTGAACAGAAATTCAAAATATCTCCTGTATGATCTATACCAAAAATATTAGGACTGATTACTTCTCCTATAGGTCCTGGATAAGTGGTTTGATAAGCATGTCCGCCGATTTGATCATAAACAGGGCAAAAATTCATACAAGCCCCGCATCGAATACAACGCAAAGCCTCATAATAATCCTCATGAGCTAACATTTTAGAGCGATTGTGATCAAATAAAATCACATGTACTTCTTTAGGACCATCTAAATCTCCATTTTTTCTAGGGCCTGTAATGATATTGTTATAAGTTGGTATAAATTGTCCTGTGGCTGAAGGAGTAAGTAAAGAAACCATAGTAGCCGCATCTTCAAAGCTTTCCATGACTTTTTCTATACCACAAAGTGCGATATGAATATCAGGTGCTGTAGTGCACATTCTACCATTTCCTTCATTTTCTATAAGCCAAAAAGCTCCTTCTCTTGACATGGCAAAATTGACCCCACTAAGTCCAAGTTTTAAGCCTTCAAAATCTTTTCTTAAATATTCTCTAGCCACCGCATTTAAACTTTCGGGTTCATCGTTTTCTAAATTTGCTCCTAATTTTTCTTTGAAAATTTCTCCGATTTCATGGCGGTTTCTATGTATGGCAGGTACAACTATGTGTAAAGGGGGTTCTTCATTAAGCTGTAAAATAAGCTCTCCAAGATCGGTTTCTATAGCTTTTAAACCTTTTTTTTCTAGGTAGTGATTTAGGCCTATTTCTTCACTTGCCATAGACTTGCCTTTTAAAAGCTTGGTGATATTTTTTTCTTTCATGATTTCATAGACGATTTCACAGGCATCTTCATCACTACTTGCCCAATGCACCTTAATGCCATTTTTTGTAGCATTTTTTTCAAATTCTAAAAGTCTTTCTTCTAAGCTCATTAAGGCATTATTTTTAGCTTGCTTAGCTTTAGCTCTTAAGCCCTGCCAGTCTTTAAATCTAGCATCAATAACATTGAGTCTATTTTTTTGCAAAGTATGCATGGCAGTCATTAAATTTTCTTGCATTTGTTTGTCATTGAGTTTAATTTGAACGATTTGTTCGTGAGGAATTTTTTGACTCATAGTCTCTCTCCTTCTAAGCGTTTAAGTAAAAAGTCATATAAATGTATGCCTTTTATATCCAAACCCATTCTTTTCATTGTGCCATCTATATTTAAAAGACAACCTCCATCACCACTGATGAGATATTTTGCACCGCTATTTTGTATATCTTTGATTTTGCTTCTTACCATAGCATTTGAAATTTCAGGCTCTTTTACTGAAAAGGTTCCTCCAAAACCACAGCATTCTTCTTCGTATTGAAGTTCTACTAATTCTACGTTTTTTAGTTTTTTGATAAGATTTTTACTCGCTTGTATGCTTTTTTGCACTCTTAAAGCATGGCAATTAGAATGCCAAGTTACTTTTATAGGTGCACCTTTATCTTCATAATCTACTTTTAAAACTTCATCAAGGTATTGTGAAAGTTCTATCACTCTAGAGCTAAAAGTTTTTATTTTGGAAAATTCAGGTCTGTTTTTAAAAAGCTCTTTATAGTCATGACTCATCATACCCGCACAAGAACCACTGGGTACAACGATGGGATAATCTTTATCAAATAAATCTACATTATATAAAGCGATCTCACGACTTTCATCGAAATAACCTGAGTTAAAAGAAGGTTGGGCGCAACAGGTTTGATTTTTTTTGAAAATCACTTCAATACCCTCACGCCTTAAAAGTTTTATCGCATTTAAAACGCTTTGTTGCATAGCAGCACTTCCTAAGCATGTGGCGTAAAAATACACTTTTTTCATCATTTTTCTCCTTTTAGGATAATTTAGGATAAATATTCTAATCCTGTAAAAATAAAAGCAAAGTAAAATTTCTAACAAATATTCTAAAAACGAATATTTGTTGAAATAAAACTTAAATTTTTTTAATTATTTCACTATAACTTCAGGGATGATTCCTTGTAAGAAAAAAGCTATAATGCAAGTCCAAATTCCTATTAAAATAATAAAAGCTACAGAATATTTTAATGTGAATTTGAAAAGATCAGATTCTTTTCCCACAAGTCCAACCGCTGCACAAGCTATAGCAATGCTTTGTGGACTGATCATCTTTCCAACAACCCCACCTACTGAATTAGCTGCTAAAAATAAAGCTTCGCTAATACCTAGTTTTTGAGCGCTTACTTGTTGCAAGGTTCCAAAAAGTAAATTAGCACTTGTATCAGAGCCTGTTAAAAATACCCCTATCCAGCCAATGATTGGTGAAAAGAAAGAAAAAGCATCACCTGTGTGTGCAAAAGCAAGTCCTAAAGTAGTGCTCATACCACTATTTTTAGAGATAAAAGCAAAGGCCACAACCAAACCTATGGTGATACAAGGTATAGCCATTTCTTTTAAGGTAACCCAAAAGCATTCTGTAGCATCTTCGGCTTTGATTTTTAAAATAGCTATAGTTAGAAAAGCGGCAAGTAAAATCGCTGTTCCTGCTTGAGCTACGGTTTTTCCATTGATTAAATCTACACCCAAGGCCAAAGATAAAGGCTTAGCTTCTCCTATGCCTGTGATAGAAGGGCTTAAAATTCCAGTTGTGATATTGCTAAATTGTAAAGTAATACTTGTATAGCTTAAAATTCCGTCCTTATCAAAGAGAGCTTTAAACCAAGGTTGTGTCCAAATGATAATACAAACAATGAGTAAAATAAAAGGTGACCAAGCTTTTAAAATTTGATTAAAACTTAAGGTGTTATCTTGAGTGAAATTGCTTTCATTGTCAAATCTAAAAATATTTTTTGGTTTCCAAAATTTCAAAAATACAGTCGTAACTGCTAAAGAAACCACAGCTGAAATAATATCAGGTAATTCCGCTCCTAGGTGATTTGAGCTTAAAAATTGAGTAGTTGTAAAACTTAATGCCGCAACTAAAATAGCTGGAAAAGTTTCTTTAATACCTTTAAATCCATCCATTAAAAAAACTATGAAAAAAGGTATAGTAAGGCTTAAAGGAACTAGCATTCTACCTACCATGGCAGAAACTGAATGCTGTTCTATGCCGACAAGATTTGCCATAGCAATAATAGGAATTCCCACCGCACCAAAAGCAACAGGAGCGGTATTTGCGATAAGACAAAGCCCTGCAGCTTGTAAAGGACGCAAGCCAAGTCCTACTAAAAGTGCAGCGGTTATAGCCACAGGGCCACCAAAACCTATAGCACCCTCTAAAAATGAACCAAAACAAAAACCTATTAAAATCACTTGAATTCTATGATCCGGAGTAATGCTCATCACGCTTTTTTTAATGATTTCAAAAGAACCTGACTTGATAGAAAGTTTGTAAAGAAAGATTGCCGCGATGATAATCCAAGCTATAGGCCACATACCGTTTGTAAAGCCTTGAATAAAACTTGCACCCACTAAATTCCAAGGCATTTTATAGGCAAATAAAGCTACCAAAGTAGCAAGTATAACAGTTAAAAAACCTGCTTGATAGCCTTTAAGTTTTAAAACAACCAAACAAACTAAAAAACATAGTATAGGTAAAAATGCCACTAAAGCACTTAGCCAAATGTTTGAAAAAGGGTCATAAATTTGTTGCCATGTTAAAATTTGTTCCAATTTTTCCTCCTTGATAATTATTATGTATAAATTTATTGTAACAAAAAAATTAAATTAAAATAAAAGAATTATAGAGTAAGGTAAATTACATTGTATTATTATTAATTATTTTGTGTATTTTAGTAATATCATAAATATTAAATCAATATAAAAATAGAACTTATTCTAAAGGGGTAGCAGCTGTTAAAGATGGGGTTATAATCATTAGTTTATTTACTTCAGCAAAAAATTAGAATCTAAGGTGCAAGGGGCTATTCCAAAGCGTTTTTGTATAGGAATATTTGGATTAAAAAAAGTTACTATACATTCATCAGATTCCAAAACTAAAGAACGAATTTGCACAGCTGAAGTTGTTGTTGGTATTATAAAAATACAGTTTCTAATTTACCATCTTTTAGATCATCTTGACAAGATTTTGCTCCAAAGGTTCCATCTTCTAAGATAGCCAAACAAAGATCGTTTTCCTTTGGATTTGTAAATTACACATAACCAAAAGGAAGTTCATTAGCTAATTTATCTTTTTGTTTTAACTCATTGCTTAAAACAATTTCTTTAATATTCCAAATTTTGATCAATAGGATCTTTTGAGGTATCCCTAAAGGCACTAAAAATTCCCGTTTTCGAGCTTCTTTATAGAAACCATTTCGGTAAAATCTTTCAAATTTCCAGCAAGAGTTGCAAAGGCTAAAGTTATAAACATAAAAAAACAAAGTAATAATTTTTTTCATATTAAATGTCCTAAAATTTACTGAAAATGATCTTAAACTTGCAAGCATTAAAATCGCAGCTAAAAGTGGTGGAGTATAGGTTTGTTGTCTGTTTGAATTTCCTGCTAATTGCATAATCAAGAGTTCTTCCGCTTGTTTGAGTTGCGCTAGTGGGAAAAACCACTCTAATTCTATTTACTAATTCTCTATCCGCTGTACTTGTTATAGTAGAAGGATCACGGTTAAAATCCTCTGCTATCATCTAGTTAACTTGAGACATATTTGCAAAATGTGTATCTACGGCTGTGATAATTGCTCCTACATCTGTTCCTCCATTAGCTAAAGCATGGATATTGAAAAAAGCATCATTTCCATTGCGAATTCCTATAATGGGTCTTGAAACTGTAGTAGGCGGAGGTAAAACAAATCACTTCTTCAGCCTGCATTCTTGAAGCTATAGCTAAATTTACACGATTAGTTCCTACATCAACGCGAGAATAATAAATAAAAACTCTATCAGGTCTTGAAAGAGTTCCCAAATTCCACTCATATTCATCAATGGGTATTCCACCTTGCTCCACATGGCGTCCTGTTGGAGTGGCTGTTCTTGGTAAAGTTCCTGCTTCTTGTATCATTAATATATCTAAAGGGTTTGCTCCACTTACAAGTTGTCTTACGCTAATACTCCATTCGCTTTTTGTGGCTGCGGATGAGCCTTGCAAATTCCAAGTGCCAACATTAAAATTTTCTAAATTTGCAAAAGTAAGGTTAAAAGATAAAAATAAACATATAATTTTTTTCATCGTACCCCTCCTTGGCGATATAAAGGTTTTTGCGGTAAAAGGTGGAGTAGTTAAGAACCATTGTTGATCAAAATTATCTTTTTTTGTACACTCTACGGTAAAAATTTTAAAAACCTTGTGAAAATCACCATAAAGATTTGTAATAGGTGCTTGTATGCATTTTCCATTTCATAAATTTTTAATTTGAACTGCTGTGTTGCTCATAGGGATAAGTTTCCACATTTGTGCGTGGTTGCTTGCATCGCAAGGATAAAGGACAATTTTATTGCCATAAGTATTAAGACAGGTATTGGTTTTGGCATTTTTAATTATTACAAAATCATTAGGATAAAGCAAAAGTTGCCAAACTCTAGCATCGCCAAATCCAAAATACAATTTCCTTGTGCTAAAGCCCAAACTGTTAAAGCTGCTCCGCTAGGGCCTAAAATGGTTAAAAAATCAGAAACCGCAGGGCGATTTTCAAAAATTAAAACATCATAAAAGCTTCGTCTTTAAAGCGAGGATTGATTTCATTATACTGCATTATTGTTGGCGCTATTACTTGTTCTAGTTAAAGGTGGGGTAATGGGAATAATAGGTATTAAATCAGCACTGCTAATTAAATTTGGAATTTCTTGATTGGTAGGAAAAGTAGGCTTAAGTCTTAGTTTTAAAGGATCAGTATCTTCAAATTCTACAAATGAACGCCCCAAAGGATTTGCATTTTAAAATTTTAGAAGAACATGTATAAAGAAAAAAAGTCATAAAACAACATAAAATAAAAAATATAATTTTTTACATTAAAAACCTTAAATATGTATTTAAATTTTTAAGAAAATAATAACATAAATTTCATTATAATTTCCCGCTTTTTAAAAATGTTTTATTTTGTTGTTTTTAAAGGTAGAATTTACATGTATCTTAAACACTTATATTTTAGCATCTCTCAAATTTTTAATTTTTACAAAGAAGGTTTTAAAAATTTAACTCTTGGAAAGACCCTTTGGAAAATTATTTTTATCAAACTTTTTGTTATGTTTGTGATTTTAAAACTTTTTGTTTTTGATGTAAATTTTAATTCTATTTTTAAAAGCGACAAAGAAAAAAGCACTTTTGTACTCAAAAATCTTACACTCGAAGGAAAATAAATGAACGAACTTAGTAGCGTTGATTGGTCAAGAGCGCAGTTTGCTTTAACTGCACTTTATCATTTTTTGTTTGTGCCTTTAACCTTAGGCTTGTCTTTTATGATCGCTATCATGGAAACCATCTATGTAAAAACTAAAAATGAAAGATGGAAAAAAATCACCAAATTTTGGCTTTCATTGTTTGCTATAAATTTTGCTATCGGTGTAGCTACAGGCATTATAATGGAATTTGAATTTGGAACAAACTGGGCAAATTATAGCTGGTTTGTGGGTGATATTTTTGGTGCACCTTTGGCGGTTGAAGGTATTATGGCATTTTTTTTAGAGGCTACTTTTTTTGCAGTTATGTTTTTTGGCTGGGATAAAGTAAGCAAGGGTTTTCACTTACTTTCAACTTGGTGTGTGGCTATAGGAAGTAATCTTTCTGCTTTTTGGATTTTAGTGGCAAATGGTTGGATGCAATATCCTGTAGGAATGAGCTTTAACCCTGACACAGCAAGAAATGAAATGCAAAGCTTTTTTGAAGTAGCACTTTCTCCTGTAGCTATTTCAAAATTTTTACATACCATAGGCAGTGGTTATGTGATTTCAGCTTTATTTGTAATGGGAATTTCAGCTTGGTTTATGTTAAAAGGACGCCATATTATCGAGGCTAAAAAAAGCTTAGTTGTAGGAGCTAGTTTTGGTTTGGTTTGTTCAATCTTTTTGTTTTTCAGCGGAGATGAAAGCGCTTACCGTGTAACTCAAACTCAACCTATGAAACTTGCAGCTATGGAAGGGGTTTATCAAGGTGAACATCGTGCAGGACTTGTACCTTTTGGAATTTTAAATCCTAAAAAAACCATAGATAATAACGAAAGTGTGTTTTTATTTGACATTACTATACCTTACGCTCTTTCTATATTAGGAAACCGTGATCCAAATTCTTTTGTTCCAGGAATTGAAGATTTGATCTATGGAAATGAAAGCAAAGGGATAGAACCTATGCAAAATCGTATCGATAGAGGAAAAATCGCTATACAAGCTCTAAAAGACTATAAACTTGCTAAAGAAAACAATGATACAATAGCTATGGCAAATCACAAATCCATTTTAGAAACTCATTTTAAAGATTTTGGTTATGGATATTTAGAAAAACCAAGCGATACTATTCCACCTGTGGCTTTAACTTTTTATAGCTTTCATATCATGGTTGCTTTAGGAAGTTTTTTCTTTTTACTTTTCATCGTTACGCTTTATCTTACTATGGCAAATAATATTGAGAAATTTAGAAAAGTACTTTGGGTGTGTTTATTATCCATTCCATTGGGTTATATCGCCGCTGAAGCAGGTTGGATCGTTGCTGAAGTAGGCAGACAACCTTGGGCAATTCAAGACTTGCTTCCTGTACATATCGCAGCAACACAACTTGGAAAAGTCAATGTTCAAATTTCATTTTGGATTTTTGCAGTACTTTTTACAGCCTTATTGATTGCAGAAGTTAAAATCATACTTACTCAGATTAAAAAAGGTTTTGATGCACATGCAGGGCATACTCCACTTATGGGCAAAGGAGAAAAATAATGTTTTTTGGTTTAGAACTCGAAGGTTTGCAAATTTATTGGTGGTTGATTTTAAGTTTACTTGGCGGACTTTTAGTTTTTATGTTTTTTGTTCAAGGCGGACAAACTTTAATCGATGAGCTTAGCAAGGATGAGCTTGAAAAAACTATGCTAGTTAATTCTTTAGGGCGTAAATGGGAGCTTGGTTTTACAACTCTCGTACTTTTTGGCGGAGCAGCTTTTGCAGCTTTTCCACTTTTTTATAGTACAAGTTTTGGCGGAGCTTATTGGGCTTGGCTTTGTATTTTATTTTGTTTTATTTTACAGGCTGTGGCTTATGAATATCGCAAAAAAGAAAATAATGTTTATGGCTCTAAAACCTATGAAATTTTTCTTAAAATTAATGGTTATTTAGGTGTGTTTTTAATCGGAGTTGCAGTAAGTAGTTTTTTTAGCGGTTCTGAATTTATCTTAAATGAGCATAATTTTGTTTCTTGGCAAAATCCTTTGCACGGCTTAGAACTTTTACTTAATCCTTTTAATTATCTCTTAGGCTTAGCTTTAGTATTTTTAGCAAGGCTTTTAGGCGCAGCGTATTTTATGAACAATATCAATGATGAGAATATCAAAATAAGAGTTATGAAAAAACTCATGATCAATAGTATTTTATTTTTACCTTTTTTCTTAGGTTTTTTAGTGTGGATTTTCTTAAAAGATGGTTTTAGTGTAGATGCAAATGGAGTTGTAAGCATGAGTGCGAATTTATATTTATATAATTTCTTAAATCAAATGATTTTTGCTGTTTTGCTTGTTATTGGTGTGATTTTAGTGCTTTTAGGTATGGTTCAAGGAGCAAAAGGTTGCTCTAAAGCTATTTTTACCCTAGGACTTGGAACGGTTTTAACAGTTTTTGCTTTATTATCAAGCATTGGTTTAGGTCAAAGTGCTTTTTACCCATCTTTAAGTGATTTACAAAGTTCTTTAACTTTAAAAAATGCAAGTTCAAGCTATTATACTCTAAGCGTCATGGCTTATGTGTCTTTACTTGTACCTTTTGTTTTAGCTTATATTATCTATGTTTGGAATGCAATGGATAAAGTAAAAATCACACGCGAAGAAATCGCAAACGATGATCACGCATATTAAGGAAAAAAAATGTTACATGCTTTGTTTTTATTGGCTTGGCCTTTAGTAATTTATCTAAGCTATAAATTTATCATGCTAAATATCAATCAATTAGAAAAAGATAGCAAATTATAAAGCAAGATAAGATTTAAACCGATATAAGTATAAATCTTTTCAAAATATTGCAATTTGCCCATTTTTGGGCATCTTTTAATTATAAATCTTTTAAAGCTTCATTAGCAGCATCAAGGGCGTGAATAAGACTTGTGTCAAAAATTTTGATATTTGTATCATTTTTGGATATTAATAAACCAATTTCAGTGCAAGCTAAAAGCACTCCCTTTGTCCCTTTTTCTTGTAGTTTTTTTATAATATTTAAATATTTTTCTTTAGATTCTTGCTTGATTTCGCCTTTACAAAGCTCATTAAAAATAATATCATTAACGATTTTTATATCTTCATCGCTAGGAATAATAACGCTAATATTTTCTTCAATAAGCACTTTTTTATAAAAATCCTGAGTCATTGTGTATTTAGTACCCAATAAACCAATTTTTTGCATGTTTTCTTGTTTTAAAGCCTTAGCAGAACTTTTTGCAATATGTAAAATAGGGATATTTATGTTTTGTTGAATTTTGTCAAAAACCTTATGCATAGTATTAGTTGCAATTATTATAAAACTAGCCCCTGCAAGCTCTAATTTTTTAGCACATTGAGTTAAAATTTGTGCAGCTTCTTGCCATTTATCTTGGCTTTGTAAATTTTCTATTTCTTCAAAATTAACACTGTAAAGTAAAATTTTTGCAGAATTTAAAGATTTTAATTTATCATTTATAGCTTGATTTATTGTTTTATAATAAGTAATAGTGCTTTCAAAACTCATTCCGCCTATAATACCAATGGTTTTCATCTTTTTCCTTAAGAATTAATTTTTTGAGTTGTTTTATTGGAATATGTTTCTATAGGAATACGATTTATTTTTAAATAAATAAATATATTTTAATATTTTTATTAAAATTTAAAATAATTTTTTAAACTATTTTCCAATCTATAGGAATTTTACCAACTTTTTTTAAAAATTCATTAGCCTTTGAAAAATGCTTACAACCTAAAAATCCTATTCTAGCTAAAGGGCTTGGGTGAGCTGCTTTTAAAATCAAATGCTTAGTATTATCAATCAAAATCTCCTTGCTTTTTGCGTAATTTCCCCAAAGCATAAAAACAAGCCCTGATTTTTCATTACTTAATTTATGTATTATAGTATCACTAAATTCTTGCCAACCCCACGAACTATGGCTAGCTGCTTTATTTGCTTCAACGCTAAGAATAGAATTTAAGAGCAAAACCCCTTGTTTTGCCCAAGAGCTTAAATCTCCGCTTTTTGCTGGAGTGATGTTTAAATCATTTTGCAATTCTTTAAAAATATTATTAAGACTTGGTGGGATTTTTACATTTTTTGGAACCGAAAAACTAAGCCCCATTGCTTGATTTGGTTGATGATAAGGATCTTGTCCTAGGATAATAATTTTAATTTCTTTTAAAGGACATAAATTAAAAGCATTAAAGATTAAATTCGCAGGCGGATAAATAATTATATTTTGATTAATCGCATTTAGGTATTGTTTTTTGATTTCTAGAAAATATTTTTTTTGAAATTCGTCTCTTAGAAATTCTTTCCAGTCATCATTTATTTTAATCTTATCTATGTTTATTGTAATTTCTTCCATATTATCCTTAATTATTTAAATTATTAAAAATTTTATTCTAACAAAAAAGCTTACAAAAATATATTAATTTTTTTTTAAAGTAAATAAAATTTTTTATATTAATAAAAATTAAATATAAAGACATAATAGGATATAAAAATACTTAATTTATCGTATTTGAAAGCAGTTTACTTATTAATCAATTATTAACTAAAAATGCGATATCATTATTTTATGATTTAAATCAAAAATTTTTGATTTAAAATTAAAATACTTTTATGAAAGGTTCAAAATGGGAACAAGAAAAGAACATGATTTTATTGGGGAATTGGAAATCTCTGATGAGGTTTATTATGGAGTGCAAACTTTTAGAGCTGTTGAAAATTTTGATATTTCTCATGATAGATTAAAAGATTTTCCTCGCTTTGTTAGGGCTTTGGCTAGAGTAAAAAAAGCTGCAGCTATGGCAAATCATGAATTAGGTCTTTTGGATAAAAATATCCAAGATGCGATTATTAAAGCGTGTGATAAAATTTTAGAAGGTGGGTATTATGATCAATTTGTAGTAGATATGATCCAAGGAGGTGCTGGAACAAGTACAAATATGAATGCTAATGAAGTTATAGCAAACATAGGACTTGAACTTATGGGTCATAAAAAAGGTGAATACCAATATCTTCATCCAAATGATCATGTTAATTTAAGCCAAAGTACTAATGATGCTTATCCTACAGCTTTACACCTTGCCTTGCATGATTATTTAAGTGATTTGGCAAAAGCTATGGAACATCTAAAAAAAGCTTATGAGAGAAAAGCTGAAGAATTTAAAGATGTTCTTAAAATGGGTAGAACCCAACTGCAAGATGCTGTACCTATGACTTTAGGTCGTGAATTTAAAACTTTTGCCGTAATGATAGGTGAAGATATACAAAGAGTATTAGAAGCTAGAAAATTGATTTTAGAGATCAATTTGGGTGGAACTGCTATTGGAACAGGAATTAATTCTCATCCTGATTATCCGAAGGTTGTAGAAAGAAAAATAAGAGAAGTGACAGGTTTTGAATATACTGTGGCTGAGGATTTAATCGAGGCGACTCAAGATACGGGAGCTTATGTACAAATTTCAGGTGTTTTAAAACGTGTTGCAACAAAACTTTCTAAAGTATGTAATGACTTAAGACTTTTAAGTAGTGGTCCAAAATGTGGTCTTAATGAGATTAATCTTCCAAAAATGCAACCAGGTAGTTCTATCATGCCAGGTAAGGTAAATCCTGTTATTCCTGAAGTAGTTAATCAAGTTTGTTATTTTGTTATTGGAGCAGACGTAACTGTAACTTTTGCTTGTGAGGGTGGACAATTACAACTTAATGTTTTTGAACCAGTTGTAGCATATAGCTTATTTAATTCTGTTGTAATGCTAGAAAAAGCAATGTATACTTTAGCTGATAAATGTATAGATGGTATTACCGCAAATGAAAAAATTTGTTCAGACTTTGTCTATAATTCAGTAGGTATAGTAACAGCTTTAAATCCTTATATTGGTTATGAAAATTCAGCTTCTATAGCCAAAGAGGCAATGAACACTGGAAAAAGAGTGGCTGATATTGCGCTTGAAAGAGGGCTTTTAAGCAAAGAACAAATTGATGAAATTTTAACTCCATCAAATATGCTAAATCCTCACATGGAAGCTAAAAAATAGCACTTAGGATTTAATATGGATATAATGATAATTTTGCAAGTAATTGTCCTTCTTGGGGCGATTTTTATCGGTATTCGCCTAGGTGGTATTGCTATAGGTTATGCTGGAGGATTAGGTGTAGTTATATTAGGGCTTGTTTTAGGTATGAAACCTGGTAATATTCCTTGGGATGTTATTTTAATTATTGCCGCAGCTATTGCAGCAATTTCTGCTATGCAACAAGCAGGTGGACTTGATTACATGGTAAGGGTGACAGAAAAAATTTTAAGATCAAGTCCTAAATTTATAAATTATTTAGCTCCAGCTTGTGGGTGGTTGCTTACAATTTTAGCAGGAACAGGAAATGCGGTATTTTCTTTAATGCCTGTTGTAGTTGATGTTGCAAAATCTCAAAACATAAAACCTAGTGTTCCACTTTCATTAATGGTTGTTTCTTCGCAAATTGGAATCACTGCTTCTCCTGTAAGTGCAGCTGTGGTTTATATGAGCGGAGTTTTAGAGCCACTTGGATGGAATTATCCAACTTTAATTGGAATTTGGATTAGCACAACTTTTGTAGCTTGTATGCTTGCAGCTTTTATAGTGAGTTTAATCACTCCTATGGATTTGAGTAAGGATAGTGTTTATCAAGAACGATTAAAAGCAGGACTTGTAAAGGATGCAGGAGCTGTTTTGCATGGCGAAGATAAACCAGGTGCTAAACTTTCAGTGGTAATTTTCTTGATCACTGTTTTGGCAGTTGTACTTTATGCAACTGCAATTTCAAGTAATATTAAATGGATTGATCCTGTTGTGGTTCCAAGAGATGCAGCTATTATGAGCTTTTTACTTACTGCAGCAACTTTGATCACTTGGCTTTGTAAAGTTGAACCAGGTAAAATTCTTGACACTAGTGTATTTAAAAGCGGTATGACTGCTTGTGTTTGTGTTTTTGGTGTAGCATGGCTTGGAAATACTTTTGTTGCAGGACACGAAGCTTCTATCAAAGAAGTAGCAGGCGACTGGGTTAAACAAACCCCTGCTATGTTAGCAGTTGCATTTTTCTTTGCAAGTATGCTTTTATATTCTCAAGCAGCAACCGCAAAGGCCATTGTACCTGTAATTATCACTGCTTTAGGAATTTCAGCAGCAAATCCGCATGATTCTTATATGCTTGTAGCTTGTTTTGCAGCAGTTTCAGCACTTTTTGTACTTCCAACTTATCCCACTTTGTTAGGTGCAGTGCAAATGGATGATACAGGAACGACTAGAATTGGTAAATTTATATTTAATCACTCATTCTTTATACCAGGGGTTTTAGCTATTGCAATTGCTGTAGTATTAGGCTTTGTATTAGCTCCTATGCTTATTTAAATCAAACCCTAGGTTTTTCTCCTAGGGTTAAATTTTTTTCATTAGTTTTTAAGTATATACTACGTTATAATATTCATTTTCAATTTTCTTTAAGAAAGGAATTTAATGAAGATAAAAGTTGGGTTGATTTTTTCAGGTATTGTTTGCCTTTTTTTAACAGCTTGTGTTAATCAGGTTAAACAAAATACAATATTTGAAAATACTTTAACACAAAAATATTGTGGTGATGATTTTTTCAATCAAAATTTAGAAAAAATTAAAAAAAATGATGATGTCATTTATACAGGATTAAATGCAGGTTTGATTGCTAGAAATTGTGGTGATTTTAATAAAAGTAATGTATTTTTTGATGCTGTAGAAGAATCTTATAAATATGATGTGGATTTAGAAAATGTAAGCCCTAAAGCAGCTAAATTTATTGGTACAACCTTGCTTAATGATAATATAGTAGATTATGATGGTTCTTTATATGAAAGAATTATGGTTAATATATATAAAGCTCTAAACTATATGGAAGAAGATGATTATGAAAATGCAAGAGTTGAGTTTAATCGTGCTTTAATGCGTCAAGATAAGGCAAAAGAATATTTTGCTAAAGAAATTGAAAAAAATCGTGCTGATTTAGATAAGGCAAAAGAAGATAAAAATTATGATAAAAATATGAATGAAAATTCAAAAGTTATAGAAGCGCAATATGACAACTTATTTAAAGAATTTGATACAACAAAAAATTTCATAAATCCTTATGCGACTTATCTTGCTTCAATATTTTTCTTTATGGATAAAGATTATAGAAAAGCTGCAGATTTATTTAGAGAAGTATCTATTATTTATCCAAAAAACAAAACTATCAAAAAAGAGGCTAAAATTTTTAAAGAATATGCTACAAAAATAAAAGTCAAAAAAGCTAAAAAATATGTTTTTGTAGTTTATGAAAATGGATTTGGTGTAGTTAAGGATGAATTTGCTTTAACCTTACCTTTTATAGTGGATAAAAAAATTATTAGCACAAATATTGCTTTACAAACCTTGAAAAAAAGGGAAGCTTCTTTTGCAAATTTAAATATAAATGGTCAAAATACAAATGATTTTGTAGATTTAGACAATATTGTCGCTACTGAATTTAAAATAAATATGCCTGCAATGATTGCTAAAGCCTTAGCTCAAACTATAGTTAAAACCACTTTAAATGTAGCTGTTGCAAATAATGACTCTACAGGTGGATGGCTAAGTCTTGCAACAGCAGTAGCAACTGCTGTAACCAACAAAGCTGATGTGCGTTCTTGGAGAGGTTTACCAAAAAGTATTGCTATAGCAACAATAGAAAACGACGGAAATTTAGAAATTAAAGATCCACAAGGCAATATTTTGTTTCAAAAATCATTAGATAAAAATAAAAATGCTCTTGTTGTAGTGCGTTCTTTTGCTCTGTATTTACCCGCAAGTGTTGCTATCATGGAAAAATAAGGCTAAAAGATGAAAAAAATTATTTTATTTATTTTAATGTTTTTACTTAGTGCTTGTGCACCAAGTTATCAAATAAATTCAAATCAAAATACTGTAATTTTAGGTTCAAATTTACCAAAAAGTTTAGTAAAACAATTTCAAAAGCGTATAAATAGCAATGGTTATTTAGAATTTGAAGTGATTTTACGCAGTACTTTTGCTAAAGATGTAATTTATAAAGTAGATTGGTTAGATAAAGATGGTTTTGTGTTAAGAGATGTTTTAAATGAGGACTATCAAGCCCTTAGAATTCCAGCAGGACAAGAGGTGATTCTTCGTAAACTTGCATCTGATATAAGAGCGAAGGATTTTAGGCTAGAAATTAAAGCAAAAAATTAATCTCATTTTAGGAAGGATAAATCATGAAAAAAACAAAAATTTTAGGAACAGCTCTTATTGGAGCTTTGCTTTTTAGTGGTTGTGCACAAACAGCTTATACAGATGGAAAGGCAAGTCAGGTAAAAAAAGGTGATGCTTTAACCTTGGGTCTTGATAGACAAGATTTTGAAAGTGCAGCTGAAACTATGATAAATAGTATGTTAAGCGATCCTGCTTTTGCAAATATTAAACCAGGTACAAGAAAGGTTATTGCTATTGGTAGGGTTGTGAATGATACCCCACAAAGAATCGATACTGAAAAACTCACCGCAAAAATCACTTCTGCATTAAGAAAATCAGGTAAATTTGTTCTAACTTCAGCAGTTGCTGCAGGTGGAGCACTTGATAGCATGAGTGAAGATGTAAGAGAATTAAGAGATAATGATGAGTTTAATCAAAAAACCATAGCAAAAAAAGGGACATTGGTATCGCCTGATTTTTCTCTTGCGGGTAAAATTAGACAAGATAATGTAAAACTTAGCAATGGTAAAACTCAAGTAGAATACTTTTTCTTACTAAGACTTACTGATCTAACATCAGGTTTAGTTTATTGGGAAGATGAGCAAACTATTGATAAAACCGGTTCTAGTAAATCAGTTACTTGGTAAAATAAAAATTAATTTATGAATAAAATTTTTTAGCTCAAGTATTTAGCTTGGGCTTTTTTTATGATTTTTAAAAGGATATGAAATGAAAAAAATATTATTTATCGGCTCTTTAGTTATGGCAAGTTTACTTTATGCACAAGGTTCCCAGCCTGTAAAAATTACACAACAAGATATAAATATTCAAAATGAAATGTCTGACGCAAGTACTAAGGATATTACCCCAAAATCAATTGAAGATTTTTTTGAAGAATTTGCGGATAATTTCGGTATAGAATATGGTATAATCAAAGATGGAAAAACTTTTTATACAGGAAAAGGTACTGTTGCTGTAAATGATACTGATCCACAATTTGCACAAGCTTTACAAAATGCTTATCAAAAAGCAATGTAAATTTACAAAGCGAATTTATAAGAGATGCTTTTGGAAGAATTGCTACAAGCAAAATTCAAAATTATGAAGCAGATAATTCTACTAATGCTAAGGAATTTGATGAATTGCCAAAAGATGATAAGGTTGATCAAATTTTAAATAAACTTACGCAATTAGCTGGCGCTCAGCTTGATAAGGCATTAAAAGATTTAGGTATAGATACAAATTCTTTAAGCGAAGACAGAAAAAAGACTTTATTAAAGCAAGAATTTCTTAATAAAACTATGACAAATGCCATAGGTTTTATGAGTGGACTTGTTCCTGTGCAAACTATAGTTACACAAAGAAGAGGTGAGTATGATGTAGGTGTTATTGCTGTTATTTCCAATAAAACTCGCCAATTAGCAAAAGATATGGCACTAGCAAGACAGAGTGCTATTAAGGGTAAAGGCAAGGCAATAAGTGAGTATCTGCCAAAAGATACAAAAGGCTTTTTAAATGAATATGGAATTCGCTTAGTTTATGATGAAAATGGTGCGCCTATTATTTTAAGTTATGGAAACTGGGGTTATGTAGCAGATCCTAGCAATGCTAAAAAAACAAATATTTTAGAAGATAGAGCCAAAGAAACAGCACTTACTATGGCTGATGCTGCTATTATAGAGTTTATTAATACAAATTTAAGTCTTAAAGATGAAAGAACAACTGGTGATACTTACGAGGAAATCATCAAACAAAGTATTAATGTTAATGATAGTTCCACTCAAGAACAAACTCAAAACATAACAAATATTATTGACAAAGTAAATAGTAAAATAAAAGCAAGCACAAGCGGTAAAATTCGTGGTATTCGTACTCTTAAAAAATGGAGCTATACAAGTGAAAATGGTATTGAACACGTAGGAGCTGTGAGATTTTATTCTTATGAAAATTTAGCCAACACAAATGAGGCTTTAAATTCAAAGTCAAATACAACAAAAAATGAAGCTAAAAAATCTTCTAGCATACAAAGAAGCTCTAATGTTGTAAATAGCATGGATGATTTTTAAAGGTAAAAGATGAAAATAATTAAAATTCTTTTTTTAGGCTTATTTTTAAGCCTAAGTCTTAATGCTAAAGTTATAACCACAACTTCAACAAAATCAAACACAGGTGAAGGCACAGGCTTGACTAGGGAAGATGCGATAAACAATGCCATTATAGAGGCTATAGGAAAAATGAGCGGAGTAAGCATCAATTCTCTTAAGAAATCTAACACTAGCGTTTCAACTAATAATTCAGATTCAAACATACAAGATAATTACAGCGAGCAAATTTCAAAAGCTACCAAAGGTAGAGCCGATACTTATGAAATCAATAGTGTTGAACAAGATGCAAATGGTAAATATGTAGCCAATGTAACGATTTTTAAAACCACAACAACAAAAAAGTATCAAGCTCTAGGTTTAAGTGCAGATAATAGAAGAAGTATTACTGTTTTTGATTCTACTCCAGATGCTGCCAAAAGAGGCATAGGCTCAGCTTTGCAACAAAAAATCATTTCTGATTTATTGCAAAGTCGTAAATTTAATGTTTTGGACCGTGATTCTAGTGGCTATTATGAAATGGAAAAAGCTTTAATTAAAAGTGGCGACGCAGCTAGTGATGAAGTTTATAAACTTAAAAATGTGTTAGCAACAGATTATATTTTATTGTTTTCTATTTCAGGACTTGAAGGTAAACAAAAAACAAGCAATTTAACAGGAAAAAGCAAAACTGAAATTGAAGTTATCATAGATTATCGTGTGCTTTTATTTGCTACAAGACAAATTAAATTTTCTAATACTTTAAGCATGAAAGTCAATCTTACAGACAATAGTCTTAGTGCCAATGAAACCGCACTCAAACAAATTGCAAATCGTATAGCAGGAGATATTTTAAACGCAATTTATCCTTTGAAAGTTGCAAGTGTTGAAAACAATGAAGTAATATTTTCTCAAAGCTTAAATCAAGGTGATGTTTATGAATGTTTTGCTCTTGGGAAGGTTGTAAAAGATACTTATACAAAAGAAAATACAGGAAGAGTAGAAAGCAAAACAGGAAGTATTGAAATCACTCGCACAAGCCCTAAATTTTCTTATGCAAAAATCACAGAAGGTAGTGTAAAAGTGGGCGATATTTGCAGACCTTTAAGTAATACTGGTAGTGGAAATGGCTACACTATAGGTCGTGATACAAATTATGAAACCCAAGAAGGTGGCGGAGTAAATCTAGGCTTTTAAATTTTTAGAGTTTGATTTTTCTCAAACTCTAAACTCTTTCTTAAATTCATCAAAAATTAAAGAAAAATTTTGTAAAATCGAAATTTTATTAAACCACTAAAGCTTTTAAATCCGTTATTACGGTGCTTTATGGTACTACCAATTTATAAGGAAAAGCAATGTATGCTATTATCAAACACAGCGGAAAGCAATACAAAGTAAGTGTTGGCGATGAGCTAAAACTAGATCACTTTGAAGCTGAAAGCAAAGCAAGTATTGAAGTAAGCGAAGTTCTTGCTATCAATGATAAAGAATTAAAGGTAGGTGCGCCTTTCGTAGCAGGTGCAAAAGTTGTTTTGGAAGTGATCAATCACGGAAAAGATAAAAAAGTTGTGATTTACAAAAAAAGACGCAGAAAAGATTCTAAACTCAAACGCGGTTTTAGAAGACAATTTACTCGCGTTGTAGTAAAAGATATCAAAGTTTAAGGAGTAAAGAATGGCACACAAGAAAGGTCAAGGTTCAACTCAAAATAACCGCGATTCCATAGGTCGTCGTTTAGGTGTTAAAAAATTTGGTGGCGAGTTTGTTAGAGCTGGAAATATCATCATCCGCCAAAGAGGAACTGCAACTCATGCAGGTAACAATGTAGGCATGGGAAAAGATCATACTATCTTTGCTCTAATTGATGGTTTTGTAAAATTCGAAAGAAAAGACAAAGATAGAAAAAAAGTTTCTGTATATCCTGCATAAGTTTTTAGGACGCTTTTTAGCGTCTTGAAAACTTTAAATTTATAAATTTAACTTCTTTTATGTACTCAAATTTAGCTTTATAAATTTAAAGTCAAAGGCAATTTAAATGTTTATTGATAGTGTTAAAATTACTTTAGCTTCAGGCGATGGTGGCAAAGGTGCTGTAAGTTTTCGCCGTGAAAAACATGTTCCACTCGGTGGCCCTGATGGAGGAGATGGTGGAAATGGTGGTGATATTATTTTCGTATGTGATAATAATACCCACACTCTTGTAAATTTCAAAGGCAAAAGAGAATTACGCGCGCAAAATGGTGCTGGTGGAATGGGACGCAATAAAAATGGCAAAAAGGGTGAAAATTTAGAACTTATAGTGCCCGAAGGAACGCAAGTTATCGATGTACAAACCAATGAAATTTTACTTGATCTTACCAAAGAAGGACAAAGAGAGCTTTTTTTAAAAGGTGGAAAAGGTGGACTTGGCAACACCCATTTTAAACACGCCACCAATCAACGCCCCGATTACGCACAACCTGGTATAAAAGGAGAAAGTCGCTTAGTCAGACTTGAACTTAAACTTATTGCCGATGTAGGGCTTGTGGGCTTTCCAAATGTGGGAAAATCTACTCTTATAAGCGTTGTTTCAAATGCAAAACCTGAAATTGCAAATTATGAATTTACCACCCTTACTCCAAAACTTGGACTCGTAGATGTAGATGAGGATAATTCCTTTGTTATGGCTGATATTCCAGGGATTATCGAAGGAGCAAGTGGGGGTAAAGGCTTAGGACTTGCCTTTTTAAAGCACATAGAAAGAACGAGCTTTTTACTTTTCGTGCTAGATCCTGTGAGGCAAATGCCTTTAAAAGAACAATTTATAGTACTAAGAAAAGAACTTGAAAAATTTTCCAATGAACTTTTTGGGCGTAAATTTGGCATCATGATTTCAAAAAGTGATAGTGTTCGTTTAGGAGAGGAATTTGCTGAGCAAATTGCTTTAAACATTAATGAGTTAGACAATTATCTCAAAGAAATAAATAATCCACAAAGCTTTTTAATCAAAGTCTCAAGCCTTGAAAAAACAGGACTTAAAGAACTTAAATTCATGCTTTTAGAAGAAATTAAAACTTTAAGAAATAACAAATAAAAATTTTAACAATCTAGGAAGTGTTTTATATTAAAAATTTCAAACACTCCCTATTTTTTCAAAAAATAACTAGTTTATATGAAATTTTGGCTAAAATTATAAAAATTTTTCAAGGAATAAGCATGAAAAGAATAGTTGTTAAAGTGGGTTCTCATGTGATTAGCGAAGAAAACACTTTAAGTTTTGAGCGTCTTAAAAATTTAGTCGCATTTTTAGCTAAACTCATGGAAAAATATGAAGTAATTTTAGTAACCTCGGCTGCTATTTCGGCAGGACACACCAAACTAGATATCGATAGAAAAAACCTTATTAATAAACAAGTTTTAGCTGCTATTGGACAACCTTTTTTAATCAGTGTTTATAACGAGCTTTTAGCCAAATTTAACAAACTAGGCGGACAAATTTTACTTACAGGCAAGGATTTTGACTCTAGAAAAGCTACCAAACACGCAAAAAATGCTATCGATATGATGATAAATTTAGGAATTTTGCCTATTATCAATGAAAATGACGCTACAGCTATAGAAGAAATTGTCTTTGGTGATAATGATAGTTTAAGTGCTTATGCTACGCATTTTTTTGATGCGGATTTGCTTGTGATTTTAAGCGATATTGATGGATTTTACGATAAAAATCCTAGTGAATTTAGTGATGCAAAGCGTTTAGAAAAAATCACTCATATTAAAGAAGAATGGCTACAAGCAACCATAAAAACAGGTAGTGAGCACGGAACAGGTGGTATAGTAACCAAACTTAAGGCAGCTAAATTTTTACTTGAACACAATAAAAAAATGTTTTTAGCAAGTGGCTTTGATTTAAGTGTGGCAAAGACATTTTTATTAGAAGATAAACAAATAGGTGGAACTTTGTTTGAGTGATTAATTTATTAAATTCTCTTTTAAAATCAAATAAGCTATAATTAAAACTTTTAATTTCACACAAAGCGAAAAAATGAAAAAAATTATTTTTATGGGCACTCCATCTTACGCAACTTGTATTTTAAAAGCACTAGTAGAAAATGAAAATTTTAAACTCGTAGCACTTTTTACTCAGCCTGATAAAGCCGTAGGTAGAAAGCAAATTTTAACTCCAAGTGATACTAAGGCTTTTTTAAGTCAAAATTATCCTAGTATTCCTATTTTTACTCCAAGTTCTTTAAAAGATAAAAATATTATAAGAGAGATTAAGGATTTAAATCCTGATTTTATCGTGGTTGCTGCCTATGGAAAAATTTTACCTAAAGCCATTTTGGATTTAGCACCTTGTGTGAATTTGCACGCTTCTTTACTTCCAAAATACCGTGGTGCCAGTCCGATCCAAAGTGCAATTTTAAATAAAGATGAAAAAAGTGGAGTTTGCACCATGCTCATGGAAGAAGGGCTTGACACAGGTGCTATACTTGAAAGCTTAGAATGTGATATAAAAGATAAAAATTCAAGTGAAGTTTTTGAACTTTTAGCAAATTTGGCCGCTAAGCTGATCCTCTCTACTCTTTTAAATTTTGATAAAATCACCCCTAAAAAACAAGAGGAAAGTCTAGCAACGCTTTGTAGAAAAATCAAAAAAGAAGATGGGCTTATAAATTTGCAAAATGCAAGAGAACTTTATCAAAAATATCTAGCTTTCACCCCTTGGCCTGGAGTTTTCTTGGAAAATGGACTTAAATTCTTAGAACTTGAACTTGTGGATGAATTAAAACAAAATGCTAAGATGGGTGAAATTTTAGAATTAGAAAAAGAAAGTTTTTTGCTTGCTTGCAAACAAGGAGTTTTGCGTATTAAAAAACTTCAAGAAAGTGGAAAAAAAGCTCTTGATGGTAGGACTTATTTAAATGGAAAAAGGCTTAAAAGTGAAGATAGTTTGTGTTGAAAGTATAGACTCAACTCATCTTTTTTTATGCAAGCAAATACGCAATGGAAAGATTGATGAAAATTTTGCTATTTATGCTTTAGAACAAATAAATGGAGTTGGAAGTAGGGAAAATTCTTGGCAGAGCTCTAAAGGAAATTTACATCTTTCTTTCTGTATTAAAGAAGAAGACTTGCCAAAAGATTTACCTTTAGCTTCTGTGAGTATTTATTTTGCTTATTTACTTAAAGAAGTTTTACAAGAAAAAGGTTCTAAAATTTGGCTTAAATGGCCTAACGATTTATATTTAGATGATAAAAAAGCTGGAGGGGTTATAAGTGCTAAAATTTCAAATTTTATCATAGGCGGTATGGGTTTAAATCTGAAATTTGCACCCCAAAATACAGCTTTATGCGATATAGAAATTTCGCTTAAAGATTTAGTGAGTGAGTTTTTGCAAAAAGTAGAAAAAAAAATTTTATGGAAGAATATTTTTAGCAAGTATATGTTAGAATTCGAAAAATCAAGAAAATTTAGCGTCCATCATGAAGGTAAAGTTTTTTCACTTGAAAATTCTTTTTTGTATGAAGATGGTTCAATTTTACTAGGCGATAAAAGGGTGTATAGTTTAAGATGAGCGAAATTATTACAATAGCAAATCAAAAAGGTGGAGTAGGAAAGACTACAACAGCAGTAAATTTAGCCGCTTCTTTGGCTGTGGCTGAAAAAAAAGTACTTTTGATTGATGTTGATCCGCAAGCTAATGCGACTACAGGACTTGGTTTTAATCGTAATAATTATGAGTATAATATTTACCATGTTTTTATAGGAAGAAAAAAGCTTTCAGATATTATTTTAAAAACAGAATTGCCACAACTTCATTTAGCTCCTTCAAATATAGGTCTTGTAGGCATAGAACAAGAGCTTGCTAAAGGTGAAAATAATGAGAAAAAAATGTTGCTTAAAAATCAAATTCAAGAAGTGATTGATGAGTATGATTTTATTATTATTGATTCTCCACCTGCTCTTGGAAGTATTACTATAAATGCTTTTGCAGCAAGTGATAGTGTAATTATCCCTATACAGTGTGAATTTTATGCGCTTGAGGGTGTAGCTATGGTTTTAAATACAATTAAAATTATCAAAAAAACTATTAATTCTAAACTCAGGGTTCGTGGATTTTTACCGACAATGTATAGCTCTCAAAATAATCTTTCTAAAGATGTTGTAGATGATTTGAAACAAAATTTTAAAAAACAACTTTTTACTATCAATGGGAACGAAGATGATTTTATTGTGATCCCTCGCAATGTAAAACTTGCAGAAAGTCCAAGTTTTGGAAAGCCTATAATTCTTTATGATATTAAATCACCAGGTTCTGTTGCTTATCAAAATTTGGCGTATTCTATATTAGGATAATTATAATGGGGTTAAATAAAGATAGGGGTTTAAGTAGTTTAATCAGTGATATGGATACTGTTTATAGTAAAGAATTGGGTTTTGATAAAAATCAAAGCACTATGATAGAAATTGATCAAATTTCACCTAATCCATTTCAGCCAAGAAAGAATTTTAATCAAGAAGCTTTAGATGAGCTTGCTAATTCTATCAAAGAATTTGGACTTATTCAGCCTATTATTGTATTTAAAAAAAATAATAAATTTATTTTAATTGCTGGAGAACGTCGCTTAAGAGCAGTAAAAGCATTAGGAAAAAAAGAAATTCTAGCTTTTATTGCTGATATTGATGAGAATAAACTTAGAGAATTGGCTCTTATTGAAAATATACAAAGAGAGAATTTAAACCCTATTGAACTTGCTAATTCTTATAAGGATTTGATGCAAGTCCATAAGATTACTCAAGAGAATTTAGCAGAACTTATTCATAAGTCTCGTACTCAAATAACAAATACTTTAAGACTTCTGAATTTAGATATTAGAACTCAAGAGTTGATTGCTTCTGGAAAAATTTCTCAGGGTCATGCTAAAGTTTTGGTTGGTTTAGATCAAAAAGATGAAAAAATGTTGGTTGATAGCATAATAGGTCAAAAACTTAATGTTAGAGATACTGAAAAAATAGTTAAAAAAATAAAAAATAATGAAAGCTTACCTAATCAAGAATTTGAAGATGAAATAAAAAAATTAAAACAAATACTAAATCGCTTTGGATTTGACTGCAAAAATAAAAATAATGATTTTGTAATTCATTTAGAAAATATTGATAAAATTAAAAAATTAATCAAAATGCTTGAAAAGTTTTAACCAAAATCTTAGCTTTTTTATGGTAAAATAGTCCTTCAAAAATTCTAACCAAGGAGAATTATGTTTGAAGATATGCATCCTTCCATAATGCTTGCTACTATAGCTATTTTTTTGGCTATGATAGTTATTTTAAATAGTATGCTGTATAAGCCGCTTTTAAAATTTATGGATGAAAGAAATGATTCTATAAAAAATGATGAGAATAAAGTAAAAGAAAATTCTCAAGAAGTTTTATGTGTGAATGATGAATTAGAAGTTATTCATATTAACACTAGAGAAGAAATTCAAAAAATCAAACAAAGTGCTATAGCTGCTGCTAAAGAAGAGGCAGAGCAAATTCTTAGAAGCAAGAAAGAAGAATTAGAAAGAAAAATGGCCAGCTTTTATGCAGATTTAGCTATTCAAAAAAAAGAGTTACAAGAACATTTAAACATACATTTACCTGAGCTTAAGCAAGCTTTGCAAAATAACATAAAGAAAATTTAAGAGGAGAGAAATGAGTAAGTTATTATTTATTATATTTTTGCTACCTTTGTATGCTTTTGGTGCATCAAATGATAGTGGAGAATATGATATTATTCCAAGGACTATTAATTTTCTAATTTTTGTGGGTATATTGTATTATTTTGTTGCAACTCCATTTAAAAATTTTTACAAAAACCGTATTGTAAAAATTTCTTCTAAGCTTGATGAAATTCAAAAAAAACTTTTAGAAAGTAAAGCTAAGAAATTAGATACGATGAAAAAACTTGAAGAAGCTAAAGCAAATGCTGCTGCTGCTTTAGTTACAGCAAAAAAAGAAGCTGAAATCTTAGTTAAAAATATTAAGAAAGAAACTCAAGATGAGTTGGATTTACTTCAAAAACATTTCGAGGAACAGAAAGATTATGAATTTAGAAAAATGGAAAAAGAATTAGTATCAAATACTTTAAATGAAATTTTTTCTGATCCAAATATGACATTAAAACAGAGTGAAATAATAGAACTTATGATGAAGAAGGTATCTTAAATATGGAAAATATAATTGCAAGAAGATATGCAAAAGCGATAGCTTCAAGAGCTGATATAAATGATTTTTATCAGAATTTGTGTATTTTAAATTCTGCTTTTGTTTTGCCAAAATTTAAAAATATTATAGAATCTAATGAGATTAAAAAAGAAAGAAAAATGGAATTTCTTGATTCTTTTTTTGATATTAAAAATTCTAGTTTTCAAAATTTCTTAAGACTTTTGATTGAAAATTCAAGATTAAAATGCATTCCTCAAATAGTTAAAGAACTTGAAAGACAGAAAGCTTTTAAAGAAAATATTTTTGTTGGTATTGTGTATTCTAAAGAAAAATTAAGTCAAGAAAATCTTAAAGATCTTGAAGTAAAACTTAACAAAAAATTTAATGCAAATATTAAATTAAACAATAAAATCAGTCAAGATGATAGCATTAAAATAGAATTGGAAGAATTAGGTTATGAACTTTCTTTTTCTATGAAAGCTCTTCAAAATAAGCTAAATGAATATATATTGAAAATTATCTAAGGAGAAAAAGTAAATGAAATTTAAAGCTGATGAGATCAGTTCAATAATCAAAGAAAGAATTGAAAATTTTGATTTAAATCTTGAAATTGAAGAAACAGGAAAGATTATTTCTGTAGCTGATGGTGTTGCTAAGGTATATGGACTTAAGAATATTATGGCTGGAGAAATGGTAGAATTTGAAAATGGTGATAAAGGAATGGCCTTAAACCTTGAAGAGTCGAGTGTAGGTATTGTTATACTTGGAAAAGGAGAAGGTTTAAAAGAAGGTGCTTCTGTAAAAAGACTTAAGAAATTACTTAAAGTTCCAGTAGGTGAGGCTTTGGTTGGTCGTGTTGTAAATGCTTTAGGCGAGCCAATTGATGCTAAAGGTGTGATCAATGCTAATGAATATCGTTTTGTTGAAGAAAAAGCAAAAGGTATTATGGCGAGAAAAAGTGTTCATGAACCTTTACATACAGGAATTAAAGCTATTGATGCGCTTGTGCCAATTGGTCGTGGTCAAAGAGAGCTTATCATAGGTGATAGACAAACAGGTAAAACTACTGTTGCTGTTGATACTATTATATCTCAAAGAGGTCAAGGAGTTATCTGTATATATGTTGCAATTGGTCAAAAGCAAAGCACAGTGGCACAAGTGGTTAAAAGACTAGAAGAACATGGTGCTATGGAATATACTATTGTTGTAAATGCTGGTGCTTCAGATCCTGCGGCTTTACAGTACTTAGCTCCATATACTGGCGTAACCATGGGTGAATTTTTTAGAGACAACGCAAAACATGCTTTAATTGTTTATGATGATTTGAGCAAGCATGCTGTAGCTTATCGCGAAATGTCTTTGATTTTACGTCGTCCCCCGGGTCGTGAAGCTTATCCAGGCGATGTTTTTTATCTTCATTCAAGATTGCTTGAGAGAGCAAGCAAGCTAAATGATGAATTAGGTGCTGGTTCTTTGACAGCATTGCCGATAATTGAAACACAAGCAGGAGATGTTTCTGCTTATATTCCAACTAATGTTATTTCAATTACAGATGGACAAATTTTCTTAGAAACTGATTTATTTAACTCAGGAATTCGTCCTGCAATTAATGTTGGTTTATCAGTATCTCGTGTAGGTGGGGCTGCTCAAATTAAAGCTACAAAACAAGTTTCAGGCACATTAAGACTTGACCTTGCTCAATATAGAGAGCTTCAAGCTTTTGCGCAATTTGCTAGTGATTTAGATGAAGCAAGTAGAAAACAACTTGAACGTGGACAAAGAATGGTTGAACTCTTAAAACAACCACCTTATTCTCCGCTTAGTGTTGAAAAACAAGTAGTTGTAATTTTTGCAGGAACCAAAGGTTTCTTAGATGATATTGCTGTTTCTAGAATTAAAGAATTTGAAGATGGAATTTATCCTTTTATTGAGGCAAAACATCCAGATATTTTTGAGCAAATTCGCTCTAAAAAAGCTTTAGATTCTGATTTGGAAGAAAAACTAGCTAAAGCCATTAATGAGTTTAAAGCAAATCATTTATAAGGTCTTTTATGTCTAATTTAAAAGAAATTAAAAGAAAAATTAAAAGTGTTCATAACACTCAAAAGACTACAAATGCTATGAAGCTAGTTTCTACTGCTAAGTTAAAAAAAGCAGAAGAAGCAGCTAAAAGATCAAAAATTTATGCACAAAAAATTGATGAAATTTTAAGTGAAATTTCATTTCAGATCAATAAAATTGTTCACAATGAAGATGATGTGCGTTTATCTTTGTTTCATAAAAAAGAACAAATTAAAACCGTAGATTTAATATTTATTACTGCAGATAAAGGCTTATGCGGTGGTTTTAATATTAAGACTTTAAAAACAGTAAGTGAAATGCTAAAAGAATATGAAGCAAAAAATATTAATATTCGTCTTAGAGCTATAGGTAAAACTGGGATTGAATATTTTAATTTTCAAAAAATAGAATTGTTAGAGAAATATTTCCATCTTAGTTCTAGTCCTGATTATGAGAAAGCATGTGAAGTAATTCATGCTGTTGTGGATGATTTTTTAAATGGAAATACAGATGAAGTGATTTTAGTTCATAATGGTTATAAAAATATGATTACCCAAGAACTTAAAATTAATCATCTTATTCCGGTTGAACCAAAGAGTATTAAACAGACTCATAATTCTCTTTTAGAGCTTGAACCAGAAGGAACTGAGCTTTTAGAAGATTTAATGAAAACATATTTTGAGTATAATATGTATTATGCGTTAATTGATTCTTTGGCGGCAGAGCATAGTGCAAGAATGCAAGCTATGGATAATGCAACTAATAACGCAAAGGCAAGAGTGAAACAACTAAATTTAGCTTATAACAAAGCAAGACAAGAATCCATTACTACTGAGCTTATAGAAATTATCAGTGGTGTTGAATCAATGAAATAGTAAATTTTAAGGAGAAGATAAATAATGCAAGGATTTATTTCACAGGTATTAGGTCCGGTTGTTGATGTAGATTTTAACGACTATTTACCTCAAATTAATGAAGCAATTGTTGTAAATTTTGAAAGCGAAGGAAAAAAACATAAACTTGTTTTAGAAGTAGCAGCTCATTTAGGAGATAATAGAGTTAGAACTATTGCTATGGATATGACAGATGGTTTGGTAAGGGGCTTAAAAGCTGAGGCTTTAGGTGCTCCTATTAGTGTTCCTGTTGGTGAGAAAGTTTTAGGAAGAATTTTCAATGTTACTGGAGATTTGATCGATGAAGGTGAAGAAATTTCTTTTGATAAAAAATGGGCAATTCATAGAGATCCGCCAGCTTTTGAAGATCAAAGCACAAAAAGTGAGATTTTTGAAACAGGGATTAAAGTTGTGGATTTACTTGCTCCTTATGCAAAAGGTGGTAAAGTAGGTCTTTTTGGTGGTGCAGGTGTTGGTAAAACTGTTATTATTATGGAGCTTATTCACAATGTTGCATTTAAACATAGCGGCTATTCTGTATTTGCAGGTGTAGGTGAGAGAACTCGTGAAGGAAATGACCTTTATAATGAAATGAAAGAAAGTAATGTTTTAGACAAAGTTGCTCTATGTTATGGACAAATGAATGAACCACCAGGGGCAAGAAATCGTATTGCTTTAACAGGTTTAACAATGGCTGAGTATTTTAGAGATGAAATGGGTCTTGATGTGCTTATGTTTATTGATAATATCTTTAGATTTTCACAATCAGGTTCTGAAATGTCAGCACTTTTAGGAAGAATTCCATCAGCTGTGGGTTATCAACCAACCCTAGCAAGTGAAATGGGTAAATTCCAAGAAAGAATTACTTCAACTAAAAAAGGCTCAATCACTTCAGTTCAAGCTGTTTATGTTCCAGCTGATGACTTGACCGACCCAGCTCCAGCAACTGTTTTTGCTCACTTAGATGCTACAACAGTTTTAAATAGAGCTATTGCTGAAAAAGGTATTTATCCTGCAGTTGACCCACTTGATTCAACTTCAAGAATGCTTGATCCAAATATCATTGGAGAAGAACATTATAATGTTGCTCGTGGTGTTCAATCAGTACTTCAAAAATACAAAGATTTACAAGATATCATTGCCATTTTAGGTATGGATGAGCTTAGCGAAGAGGATAAACTTGTAGTTGAAAGAGCAAGAAAGATTGAAAAATTCTTATCACAACCATTTTTCGTTGCAGAAGTTTTCACAGGTAGCCCAGGAAAATATATAAGCCTTGAAGATACAATAGCAGGATTTAAGGGAATTTTAGAAGGTAAATATGATCATTTACCAGAAAATGCTTTCTATATGGTTGGAAATATAGATGAAGCTATTGCAAAAGCGGATAAATTAAAAGGTTAATTTATGAACGATTTGATTAATTTCGAGATAGTTACGCCTTTGGGTGTAATCTATCAAGGAGAAGTAAAATCTGTTACTTTACCAGGTAGTGAAGGAGAATTTGGTGTGCTTAAAGGACATGCTGCTTTGGTTTCTTCTTTAAAATCTGGAGTAATTGATATTGAAAAAGCTGATTTAAATCATGAGTTAGTTGCTATTGATGCTGGACATGCAAAGGTAGATGAAGATAAGATTTGCGTGTTAGCAAAGGGTGCGATTTGGGTTTGTGGAAGTGATGAAAGTGAGATTGAAAGAAATCTTGCTCAAGCAAAAGATTTGATTAAATCTATGAGTTCTGATAATGCAGCTTTAGCAGCAACTTTTTCAAAACTTGATAATGCAAGGATGCATTAATGAATTTTGAAGCTATATTTCATTTTTTCAATAGTTCAAGTATTATTACTTATATAGTTTTATTATGGCTTTCTTTATATTTTATTTTAGCATTTAGTATTTTGTTTGCTAGATTGACTTATTTGGCTACATGGAGAAACAAGGAGAAAGAAAGTTTAGAAACTTTGCTCTTGGGTGAGAAGGATTTAAGTCGTACTGATTCGATTTTAAGAAAATGTAATGATACAACTTCAAATCATTTAGAAATCTATAAAAATTTAGCAAGTCGCCGCGCTTCTGCTGGGCTTACTTGGCTTAGTATTATTGCTTCAACTTCACCTTTTATAGGTCTTTTTGGGACAGTTATTTCTATACTTGAAACTTTTGGTGGGCTTGGAACTCAAAATTCTTTAAGTCTCATAGCTCCTAAAATCAGTGAGGCTTTAGTTGCTACAGGTTGTGGTATTTTAGTAGCAATTCCTGCTTATACATTTCATCTCATCATTAAAAGAAAAGCTTTTGAACTTTTAAGCATTATTGATAGCGAGATTAAAGTTATAAGTTCGAGTAAATAAGGTTAAAAATGCCATTTGATGATGAAAAACCTGAACTTAATATCACACCTTTAGTAGATATTATGCTTGTATTGCTTGCGATTTTAATGGTAACAGCTCCAAGCATTACTTATGAAGAAAAAATTAATCTTCCACAAGGTAGTCAAAAAAATACTAGCGCTCCAACTGTTAAGAGTTTAATTATTAGTATTAATGCAAAAAAAGAAATTTTTTTAAATCAAGAAAAATACGATTTTATAAGTTTTGCTGACAATCTTGCTCAAAGAAAAGCACAATTTAATACCGAAGATCCGGTTTTTATACGCGCTGATAAAAGCTTAAAATATGACGATGTTATTTCAGTCTTAAGAAGTGTAAAAAATTTAGGATTTAATAAAGTTGCTTTACAGACTGAATAATCATGAAAAATTATGGTTTGAGTAATTTAAATTCGTTTTTACTTGCTTTAGCAATATATATTGGTATAGTAATTCTTGTTTTTTTTAGACTTGTAAGCGAGGTTGAACCTGCTATACAATATACCGATATAAAAGATAGTTTTGTAGATATTGAACTTACTGAACCATCAAAACAAGTTATTACTCAAAGCAACACTCCTAAAGAAATACAAAAATCAACAGAGCAAATTGATATAGAAAAGCTTTTTGCTCAGACTACAAATAAAACAGTTAAAACTGAAGATATTGACCAAAAGGCAAGTAATTTTAATGAGCTTTTTGGAAATATTAAAGAAATACAAGAAGAAAAGACTACAAAAATTCAATCAAGTGCTAAATCAGGAATTTCTAGTGCCCCAAAACCTCAAGCTTCTGAACTTGTAAAACAACTTAATGATAGTTTACTTCAAGAAGAAAGTTCAACGCAAGGCGAAAGCACAAAGGCGCAAAAGATTGGAATTTATGATGAATTTTTAGGGAAAGTTGTGCGTATTATCACTCAAAGATGGACTCAGTATTATCCAAATAGTGAAAAAATTTCTGTTAAGGTAAAAATTTTTATTGATGAAAATGGAAAATTTGGCTATACTTCAGTTGAAAAAAGTGGGAATCCTTTATATGATGCTAAAGTGGCTGAATTTTTAGAAAGTCAAAAAGGTAAATTTATTACTTATCCTCCGCAAAATAAAAATATAAGCATTACCATGAATTTAAGAGATGAAGTAAAAGTTAAAAATGATTAGGAGAAAAAAATGAAAAAAATTGTAGCAATTTTTTTAGTCTTTTTAGGAAGTCTTTGGGCAGAAGATCCAGTGATTGATGTTGTTAATTCTGGTGTAGTTTTACCAAAGATTATTGTTAAAGACAATTCAAATTTAAGTGATGAGAAATTAAAGAAAAGCTTTTATAATATCATTGTGAATGATTTGAAAGTAAGTTCAAACTTTGAAGTTGTTGCTAATGCAACTGAGACAAGTAATTATACTTTTGAATACACTTTAAATAAAAATGGTAACACTTTGAGTTTAAATGTAAAAATAAAAGCTGGCGGTTCTGATAAGTCAGAGCAAACTTATACTTTAAATGGTTTAGAGCAATATCCATTTTTGGCACATAAAAGCGTCAAAGCTTCTGTAAATGCGTTAGGACTTGCACCTGTTGATTGGATGGATCATAAAATTTTGATCGCGAGAAATTCTAGCTCTAAAAAAAGTCAAATTATTATGGCTGATTATACTTTAACTTATCAAAAAGTTATTGTTGATGGTGGACTTAATTTATTTCCAAAATGGGGAAATAAAGAACAAACTCTATTTTATTATACAGCTTATGATCATGATAAGCCAACTTTATACCGTTATGATTTAAATACCAATAAAGCTAGTAAAATTTTATCAAGTGGCGGTATGGTTGTAGCAAGTGATGTGAATGTAGATGGAAGTAAACTACTTGTTACCATGGCTCCAAAAGATCAGCCTGATGTTTATTTATATGACTTAAATACCAAAAATCTAACACAATTAACTAATTATTCTGGTATTGATGTTAATGGAAATTTTATTGGCTCAGATGATAGTAAAGTGGTATTTGTAAGCGATCGTTTAGGATATCCTAATATTTTTATGCAAGATTTAAATAGCAATAGTGCTGAACAAGTTGTTTTTCATGGTAGAAACAATTCGGCTGTTTCGACTTATAAAGATTTTTTGGTTTATTCAAGTCGTGAACCAAATCAAGCAGGTGTTTTTAATATTTATTTGATGTCAATTAATAGTGATTATATTCGTCAACTTACAGCAAATGGAAAAAATTTATTTCCAAGATTTTCTAGTGATGGTGGAAGTATAGTATTTATCAAATATTTAGGTGCGCAAAGTGCTTTGGGTGTTATTCGTGTAAATGCAAATAAGACTTTTTATTTTCCTCTTAGGGTTGGAAAAATTCAATCAATTGATTGGTAAAAATTTCAATTTTAGGTTAAAATTAATTAAAAATTAGATATAATAATAAGAATTTATTAACTTTGAAAGGTCATAAATGAAAAAAATTCTTTTTACTTCAATTGCAGCTCTTGCAGTTGTTATTAGTGGTTGTAGCACAAAAAGCACTAGCGTAAGCGGTGATAGTAGTGTTGATTCAAATCGTGGTTCAGGTGGAAGTGATGGTTGGGATATTGATTCAAAAATTTCTCAACTTAATGATACTTTAAATAAAGTATATTTTGATTTTGATAAATTCAACATTCGTCCTGATATGCAAAATGTTGTAAGCACAAATGCTAATATTTTTAACACTGAAGTAAGCGGTGTAAGTATTACTGTTGAAGGAAACTGCGATGAGTGGGGAACCGATGAATATAACCAAGCTCTAGGTTTAAAAAGAGCAAAAGCTGTAAAAGAAGCTTTAATCGCTAAAGGTGTAAATGCTGATAGAATTGCTGTTAAAAGCTATGGAGAAACAAATCCTGTGTGCACTGAAAAAACTAAAGCTTGCGATGCGCAAAATAGACGTGCTGAATTTAAATTATCAAGATAATTAATGAAAAAAATATTCACAGTAGCTCTTCTTGGAGCTACTTTACTTTATGCAGAAAGCTCAGCTTTTGGTGCAGGAGATATAACAAGCAATTCTTCTTATGGTTTAACTTCAAATGAAAAATTATTTAAAGAAAAGTTAGATAATTTAAATAATGAAAATATACAAACAAATGCTAGAATTAATGAAATTAACGAAAGAATCGAGGGTTTACAAAGCACTTTAGAAGGTATAAATTCTCAATATGCCAAATCAAATTCTAGATTAAGTCAAGTTGAAGAGAATAATCAAAATATTGAAAATAATTTTACTAGTGAAATTCAAAAATTAAAGGCTTATGTTGAAGAAAGTAGAAAAATTCAAGAAGCTAATAATAAGCAAGTAAAAAAAGTTTTAGCCGAACTTAGTTCTTTAGTAGATGCTATTAATGCAAATTATGTTTCTAAAAACGAATTAAATGATGCAAATTTAAGCGTTAAAACTATTACACCTAGTGTTGTTGTTTCAACTACAGATTCAAATAGTACCATTGAAAACAATAATACTCAAAATACCCAAGATGATAAAGCAAAACAAATTGATGAATCTTGGAAAAAGAAAAAAAATAATGAAATTTTAGAATTAGCGATAAAAGATGTTGATAAAAATGCTTTTGAAGATTCCAAAGCAAAATTAAATTTTCTCATAACAAAGCAGTATAAACCTGCAAGAGCAAATTTTTGGTTAGGGGAGATCGAGTATAAACAAAAAAATTATAACAATGCTATTGTTTATTATAAAAAAAGTTCTTCTTTGAGTACAAAAGGGGATTATTTCCCAAAACTTTTATATCATACTGCCATTTCATTGGATAAAACAGGTGATACAAAAACAGCAAATGGTTTTTATAAAGCTTTAAAAACTAATTATCCAAATTCACCCGAAGCAAAAGCTTCACCTAATAGAAAATAATTAAGGAGATAAAATGGCTATAGAAAAAAATAGTGTAGTTTCAATGTTTTATGAGTTAAAAGATGCAAATACAAATGAAGTTTTAGAATCAAATTTATATTCTCAACCTATTTCTTTTATTTTAGGCAAAGGTCAGATTTTAGAAAGCTTAGAAGAAGAAGTGATGAAGCTTGATTGCCCTAGCAATGCTGATGTGGTAATTAAAAAAGAAAAAGGTTTAGGCGAATACGATGAAAATGCCGTTCAAACTTTACCAAAAGAGCAATTTGCAGGTATTGATTTAAAGGTAGGCATGGAGCTTTTTGGCGAAGGTGAAAATGGCGAAACCGTTCGTGTAACTGTAAAAGAGATTGGCGAAAATGATGTGACAATTGATTATAATCACCCTTATGCAGGTCGTGATTTGCTTTTTTCTTTAAATATCGTAGACGCTAGAGCTGCAAGTGAAGATGAAATTCTTACAGGTATTATCGCAGGAAGTCATAGTTGTGGTTGTGGAAGTGGGCATGGGCACGATCATCATCACGGACATGGTGGTGGCGGTTGCTGTGGTGGCGGTTGCGGTTGTCATTAATGAAGACTGCGTTTATATTTCCAGGTCAAGGCTCACAAAGTCTTGGCATGGGAAAAGATTTTTATGAAAACTCTATAAAAGCCAAAGAACTCCTTCAAAACGCAAGTGATTTTTGTAAGATTGATTTTAAACATTTGCTTTTTGAAGAAAACGAAAAACTCAATCAAAGTGAATTTACTCAACCCGCCATCGTTTTAAATTCCTTAATGGCTTATAGTGTTTTACTTGAAAAAAAACCTGATTTAAGTTCGAAATTTGCTTTAGGGCATTCTTTGGGAGAATTTTCAGCCTTAGCTGTCAATGGTGCTTTTGATTTTTTAGAGGCTCTTTCTTTGGTCAATAAAAGAGGGCTTTTTATGCAAGAAGATTGTGCAAAAGTTGAAGCGAGTATGATGGTTGTTTTGGGACTTGATGATGAAAGAGTTGAAGAGCTTTGTCAAAAAGCACAAAAAGAAAACAAGCAAATTTTCGCTGCAAATTATAACTGCGATGGACAAATCGTTGTAGCAGGTTTAAAACCTGATTTAGCAAGTTATGAAAGTGTATTTAAAGAAGCAGGAGCTAAAAGAGCTATGCTTTTAAATATGAGCGTGGCAAGTCATTGTCCTCTTTTGGAAAATGCTTCAGCTAAGCTTTGTGTGGAGCTTGAAAAGGTGTTAAAACCAAATTTTAAAGCCGTAATTTCTAATGCAAATGCCAAAATTTATACAAGCAAAGAAGAAGCCCTTGAACTTTTAAAAGCACAAATTATCTCTCCTGTGCTTTATAAACAAAGTATCAAGGCATGTGAAAATGAAGTAGATTATTTCATAGAATTTGGTGCAAGTGTGCTTAAGGGTTTAAATAAAAAAATCACTTCAAAAGAAACTTATGCTTTAACAAATATGAATGATATTGATGAATTTTTAAAGGTTATATGATGAAAATAGCAATTTTAGGAGCCATGAGTGAAGAAATCACTCCTTTACTTGAAACACTTAAAGATTATACGAAAATAGAACACGCTAACAATACTTATTATTTTGCAAAGTATAAAAATCATGAACTTGTTTTAGCGTATTCTAAAATCGGCAAGGTAAATTCTACTCTTAGTGCTAGTGTGATGATAGAAAAATTTGGCGCACAAGTGTTGCTTTTTACGGGTGTTGCAGGTGCTTTTAATCCTGAACTTGAAATTGGCGATTTGCTTTATGCAACAAAATTAGCTCAATACGATCTTGATATTACCGCTTTTGGGCATCCTTTGGGTTTTGTTCCAGGTAATGAAATTTTTATCAAAACCGATGAGAAATTAAACAATCTTGCTTTAGAAGTTGCTAAGGAATTAAATATCAAACTGCGTGCAGGTATTATTGCAACGGGTGATGAGTTTATTTGCGATGAAGCAAAAAAAGCAAAAATCAGAGAAATTTTCAATGCTGATGCTTGTGAAATGGAAGGCGCAAGTGTGGCTTTGGTTTGTGATGCTTTAAAGGTGCCTTGTTTTATCTTAAGAGCTATGAGTGATAAAGCAGGGGAAAAGGCTGAATTTGATTTTGATGAATTTGTGATCAATTCAGCTAAAATTTCAGCCAATTTTGTGCTTAAAATGTGCGAGAAATTATGATAAATCTTAGCAAAAAACTCATACGCCAAGTTGCACAAGCTAATGCTAAATTTGGACTTATTAAAGATGGAGATAGGGTTCTTTTAGGGCTTAGCGGCGGAAAAGATTCTTTGGCTTTAGCCCATCTTTTAAATCGTATGCAAGCTCACGCTCCTTTTAAATTTGAACTTGAAGCGGTAACTTTGAGTTATGGCATGGGCGAGGATTATTCTCATCTTCATGCACATTGTGAAGAACACGGCATTAAACATAGCGTGCTTGATTCAAATATTTATGAAGTTTCAGGCGATACCATAAGAGAAAATTCAAGTTTTTGTAGTTATTTTTCGAGAATGCGTCGTGGAGCTTTATATACTTACGCTCTTGAAAAAGGTTTTAACAAGCTTGCTATAGCTCATCATTTAGATGATGCAGCAGAAAGCTTTTTTATGAATTTTATTCATAATGGAGCTTTAAGAACCTTAGCGCCTATTTATCAAAGCAAACGCGGTGTAACTGTGATACGCCCTTTGATTTTTGTGCGAGAAAGACAGCTTAGGGATAATGCTACGCAAAATGAACTTAGCGTGATAGGAAATGAATTTTGTCCTGGTATGAAACTCAGCGAAAAAAATGTAAAATTCCCCCACGCTAGAGAAGAAGCTAAACAGCTTTTAGCAAATTTAGAAAAAGATCATCCTAAGCTTTTTACAAGTTTAAAAACCGCTTTTGCCAATTTACACACGGAGAGTTTTTGGCTTCAAAAGGCATAAAAGCATGAAAAAAGCTTTTGTTTTAGTGGACTATCAAAATGATTTTATTGATGGAAGTTTAGGTTTTGATAAGGCTTTAAAAATCAAAGAAAATATTCTTAAAGCCTTAAATCAAATCGATTTTAATAACACGCATTTGCTTTTAACCTATGATACGCACGATGAACATTATCTACAAAGCAAAGAAGGTTTAAATTTACCTGTAAAACATTGCATTAAAGAGAGTTTAGGTTGGCAAATGCCAAAGGAATTTAAACCTTTTTTACAAAAAGCTCATAAAATTTTTTATAAAAATACTTTTGGTAGCTTAGAATTAGCTAATTTCATACAAAAAAGTGATTATGAAGAACTTCATTTTGCAGGGCTTGTTTCTCATATTTGTGTGTTTTGTAATATCATTTTAGCTTTTGGTGCTAAGCCTAATGCAAGGATAATTTTACACCAAAATTTAAGTGCAAGTTTTGATGAAAATTTAGAAAAATCCGCTTTTGATATACTTAGGGCTTATGGTATTGAAATTGTTTAATGCAAGGCTTTATACTTCATACTCAAAAAGTTAAAGATGAGGATTTGATCGTTTATATTTTAAGTCCTAAAATGCTTATTAAGGCTTATCGTTTTTATGGACTTAGACATTCTAGTATTTTAAGCGGCTATAAAATTGATTTTGCTTTAGAAGAAAATCCTAGTTTTTTACCAAGACTTAAAGATGTATTGCATTTGGGATTTTTATGGATTATGCAAAGGGATAAAATGCTTATTTGGCAAGAGTTTATCCGTCTTTTATATAGGCATTTAAAAGATGTGGAAGAGCTTGATGGTTTTTATTTTGATTTACTTGATGAGTGTGTGAAAAGGTTTGAAAAACAAAATCCAAAGCGTGTTATTGTTGATGCTTATTTAAAAATTTTGGAATTTGAAGGAAGATTGCATAAGGATTTTTTTTGTTTTGCCTGTGATGAGAAAATTCAAAATTCCATTACATTACTAAGGGCTTTTTTACCTTCGCATTCTCAATGCGCTTTAGGATTTGAGTTTGAAGAGAAAAAACTAAAACAATTTTATAGCAGTAAAAATTGTGCGATTTTTGATGATGAAGAAATAGAAAATTTATATCATTTGATTAAGGAAGGTTTATGATATTAAGTGATGAAAAATGTGATTTTTTAGAGTCTATAGCAAGTTTTTTAAGTCCTAAAGATGTGGAGCTTGTTTTTGTGGATAGTAAAGAAATGCAAGAAATTAACTTAGAGCAAAGAAAACAAGATAAAACCACTGATGTACTTTCTTTTCCGCTTGAAAATATCGATGAGAGTTTGCCTTTGGGTTCTGTTGTGATCAATGTGGATTTGGCAAAAGAAAAGGCTAAAGAGTTAGGGCATAGCTATGAAGAAGAAATAAGCTTGCTTTTTATCCACGCTATGCTTCATTTACTAGGTTTTGATCATGAAAATGATAATGGAGAAATGAGAGAAAAAGAGAAAGAACTTATAGATCATTTTAATTTGCCTAAAAGTTTGATTGTAAGGACCTTAGAAGATTAAGTAAGAATTTTTTCTTCGAGTGTTAGAAGGTTTTATATTATATATTTTAATTATGAGTAGATATTTTAAGAAAAAATTATTTTTACCGATTTATCTTATAATTTTATTTACAAGGAAGGCAAAAATGATTAATGGTATAAATTCTTATTCAAACTACAATTACACAAATACTTTTAGTAATACTACTTCAAATACAAAATCATCTAATGCTATAAATGAAGCTTCAAACCTTGTAAGTGATAAATCACAAGCGGTAATAAAATTTTAGGCTATGGCGTAGATAAAGAGGGCTTTTTTACAAGTGATTTTAACGAAGCAGCAGGCTTGCCAAAAGATTATAAGATTTATGCTAAAGGTGCTGAAAATTTAGCTAGTTATATAACTAACCTTAATTTTAAATCTTTTACCAATATAGATATTGCCAAAAGTTTAGGTAATGCTTACAAGGTATTTTCACAGTTTGTTGATGAACCGAGTGGAAATTTTACTACTGAAGATTTAAGCAAAATCCCTTTAGGGTTTTCTTATGACAAAAAAAGTTTTCAAGTAACTAATATCTATCAAACCCAAAAAGAGTTTGATAGTGCTTTAAGTGCAAATAATGATTTGCAAATCTATCAAAGTTCTAAACAGTTGGCATTAAGTTTTCCAAGTTGGAATGAAAATTCTCCTAACGATTATACTAAAAAAGAATAGCGATATATTTGCTCCAAGTTCCCATATAGATATTGGAGCATCATTTTATAAAAATGATAATGGCACTATAAGTAAAGGCGGTGTTTTAATGGCATTTTTTGCGGGTATGTCAGGACAAAATCCTCTTATGGAAGGTGAAACAACCATATCAGGAAAACTTAATGGCTATGATAAAAATATGAGTCAAAATCAAGTGGAAGATTTGAATGAATTTATAAAACAAAATCCTATTAAATACGGCATAACAGGAGATATAGGAACAGATTTTACAAATATTTTAAAACTTAAAAACAATATTAGCGATATAGAAGAATTTAAAAAACAATGGCTAGAAATGAAAGCCAAAAGTGATAAAATGGGAGAAGTATATCAAACCGAGATAGCAAACAAAAAAGAAGTTGTTTCATCGCAAGAAACTTCAGAAGAAGACAAAAAAAGCCATTTAAACCTATACAAGCGCAAAGTTCAAGCGAAACCTATAAAGATGATAATAAAATGAATGAGCTTGTAAAAAAGCTTTTAGAAACTAAATTTGGCACAAGCGATGAGTTAGAACTTCTTTTTGGTATGAAATTTAGTGATGATAACACAGGAGAATTTAATAAAATTCTTTCTTTAAATTCTACACCAAAAGGTATAGATATTAAGGCTTAAGGTTTTTTAATTATAAAAATCGATCAAGCTAAACTAAAAAATTCTTCTATTTTTTTTCGCATTTTTTCTGTATTGTCGATACGATTGACTTCATCTCTAAAGGCTGAAGCGTCTTTGTGTCCTTTAGAATACTCGTGTAAATGCTTGCGAAATATACTTACGCCTTGATCTTTGTAGTGTTTTATCATTTCATCAAAATGAGTGAGTATGATTTCTTTTTTGAGTTTTTCATCTACACTTTTACCGCTTTTGATTTCATAAAATATCCAAGGATTTCCTACGCTTGCACGCCCTATCATGAGTCCATCACATTTTGTGATTTTATAAACTTCTTTAGCGTTTTGTGCGTTAATATCGCCATTTGCAATCACAGGAATTTTCACGCTTGCTTTAGCATTGGCAATGGATTCATAATCGGCTTTTCCGCTATAAAGCTGTTTTCTTGTGCGTCCATGAATACTTACAAAATCCACCCCCAAGCTTTCGCAAATTTTAGCCATTTTTTCAGGATATTTTTCATTAAATCCTAGTCGAAATTTCACACTTGTAAGGCTTTTTTTATTGTTTTCTTTAATCACTCCTACAAGATTTTTAAAAAGCTCTAAATTTTCTAGCAAAGCACTGCCAGCACATTGTTTAATAACTTTATTTACAGGGCAACCGCAATTAAAATCGATCCCATCTACAAAATCCATTTCATTTAGCATTTGCACTGCTTTTTTTAGCACTTCTTTATCTCCACCTGCAATTTGGACTATATAGGGATTTTCTAATTCAGCTCTTTCTAACATATGTAAAGTTTTAGAACTTTCATAAACTAAGGCATTAGAACTTATCATTTCACTTATGGTAATATCAGCACCAAATTTTTTTACTACATTACGAAAAGGCAGATCTGAAAAACCTGCCATAGGGGCTAAAAACAGGGGTTTTTTGCTAAAATCTATCATTGTATGAGTTGATTTAGATCGATTTTGATATTTTTTTCACGCAAGGCTAAAAAGGCTTTAAAATCATTAAATTTTTTATCATCATTGTGAATTTGTTCTCTTAACTCATCTAAAAGTCCAAATTCAGCCAAAAGATATAAATATGCTCTTAAAGCTTCGCTTTTTTCATTTTTAATTTTGTTAAAAATTCCTAAAATAGCATCAGGATTTAAAAGTTTAGTACTTAGTTTTGCTGCGTTAAGATAGTCTTTTTCGCTTAATATGTTGTGTGAAAGTAAAACTTCATATTCTGCTACACTAAGTTCTAAATTTCCTTCTTTAAAACGCTTGATAAGTGTGAGAACTTCAGAAGGCTTTTTAGGGATTTTTACATTTTTAATTTGCTCATAACTAGCTTTTTCTATAAGAGTGTTAAAAGCAATTTCTTCAAATTCATCTTTGATTTCATTAAGGTTTTTAAGTTTGTTATAGGCATAATTTGCATCATTTTTGAGATGATTTTTTTCATTTTGCAAATATAAAACATTGTTATTTTCGAGTTTAAATTTGCTAAGGTTAAAAAATTCGTTTTTATTTAAACCATCAATAAGATCTAAAATTTCATTGATTTTATTTGAGTGTGGAATTTTTTCATGTGTTTTTATGGTTTTAAAAAGTTGTGCTACAGATCTAAATTCTTTTGTTTGAAAAGTGGTTTTAAGATCTTTTTCAAGGAGTAAATCTTGAGTATAAGCTTCAAATTTAGCTGCATCTTTAAAAAAATGCTTAAATTTTAAATAACGCAAAAATCCATAAAATGCTATGTGTAAAACGGCTAAAATCATATAAATAAATAAAGGAATAACAAGCCATATCATAATAGGTAGTTCAAAGGTATAAGTGCTGATATTTAGAGTATAGCTTCCTAGTTCTAGATGCCAAGCAAAGGCAAAAATAAGTGCTATATAAATAAAACTTGCAAGTAAGAAGAGTTTAATTTTCATGTTTTTTTCCTTGTTCTGCAATTTGACGGCAAGTGATACAATATCTTGCGTGAGGTTTGACTTTTAGTCTTTGAGAGTCGATTTCATCATCGCAAGATTCGCAAATTCCATAAGTGCCGTTTTTGATTTTATCTAAAGAATCTTCGATTTCTATAAGTTCTTCTTTGAGATTGGTGCTGATAGCAAAGTCAATTTGAGAGCCTGTTTCTATGACAGAAAAATCTACACTATCGCTTGGGACGCTATTGTGAAGAGCTTCGATTTCATTTGAATTGCTTTGCAAATTTTCTAAGATGGCTTTTTTTCTTTCTTCTAAAATATTTTTGAAATTTTGTATTTCATTTTTTTTCATTTTAAAACTTTCTATTTGTGATAAGGGTGATTGTTGTTGATGCAAAATGCACGATAAATTTGTTCTAAAAGTAAGGTTTTAACAAATTGATGTGCTAAAGTAAGTTTGCTTAATGATAGTCTAAAATCCAAACTTTGATTAAATTCTTCTCTTAAACCATAAGCACCGCCTATAAAAAAACTTAATTCATTTTTATCTTGGATGAGTTTTGCAAATTCTATACTTGTAAGTTCTTTTCCTCTTTCATCAAGAGCGATACAATAGCCTTTTTTATAAGGCATAAAAGCTTCTTCATAGCTTTTTTTTGCTTCTATGGCATTTAAATTTTGAGCTAAGGCTATTTTTTTATTAAAAACATTTATTTCTTTTAAAGTGGCGTATTTGGAGATGAGTTTAGAGTATTTCTCACTCCAAGTTTTAAATTCATCACTTTTTTGAATACAAAAGATATTAACTTGCAAATTATTTTCCACTAAAAAATTTTAGTACATCGCTAAGATATTGTTTTTGTTCTCCTCTTTCAACTATGGCATCTATAAGTCCATGTTCTAACAAGAACTCTGCTTTTTGAAAACCTTCAGGCAAATCTGCTCCTATGGTTTGTTTAATAACTCTTGCACCAGCAAAACCTACTAAAGCTTCAGGTTCAGCGATGATTAAATCTCCAAGCCAAGCAAAAGAAGCACTTACACCGCCCATAGTAGGATCAGTTAAAATGCTAATATAAGGAAGTTTTTCTTTGCTAAGAAGTTTAAGCGCGGCGCTAGTTTTGCTCATTTGCATTAAAGAATAAGTACTTTCTTGCATTCTAGCTCCACCGCTTGCACTTACGATGACAAGAGGGGTTTTGCTTGTGATGGCTCTTTGTATAGCTCTAACGATTTTTTCTCCTTCAACAGAACCTAAAGATCCACCCATAAAAGAAAAATCAAATACAACAAGTTGGGTTTTTAAACCATTGATTTCACATTCTCCACTGATGACAGAACTTTTTCTACCTGTTTTACTTTCACCTTCGCTAAGGCGTTTTTTATAGGATTTGCTATCAACAAATTTTAAAGGATCTATAGCTTCTAAATTTGCATCATACTCAATAAAACTGCCTTCATCGCTTAAAAGTTTAATACGTTCATCAGCTGAAATTCTCATGTGATAATTGCATTTAGGACAAACATTAAAACAAGATTCTATTTCTTTATAATACATCAAAGCATGACAACTTTGGCATTTTACCCAGTGATTTGGAGCTTCTTTAATACTAGGTTGTTGTCTTCTTATTTTTGAAAAAATATCTGCAAAATTCATATATTCACCTAATTATTTTTTAAAAATTCCAAGATTATATCAAAAATTTTCTTGTCTTGGCTTAGGAGAAGGAAATTTTCATTTTTTTCTATATATAAATTTTGATGAATTGTTAAAGCAGCTACTGTATCAAAAATTCGTGTTTTTCCAAGAATTAATACAAAACTAAAATACGAAGCATAAGCGAGACTTAAGGCTGTTGCACCCAAAGAGCGAAATTTTAATTGATTTTTTGTTAAAAAATCGAGAAGTTCTGGATAAAGTGAAATTTTTTCAACTATACCTATTTTAGAAAATAGATTAGGTGTTAAGGGTGAGTATTTTGGATCGGAAAGATTAGATTTAAAAGCTTGATTGTTATTAAAAGCAAAAATTTCTTGATTGACAAGATTGCAAACAAAAGCGCTTTTTGCCTGATCTTTTTCCATGAGAGCTACAGAAGTTCCATAAAATGGTATTTTAGAAACAAAATTTGAACTTCCATCCAAAGGATCAAGAATCATTTGTTTTGGGCTAGCTTTTCCGATCAATCCGCTTTCTTCAGAAAAAATTTGTCCAAAACAACTAAGATATTTTATGAAAATTTGTTCACATTTTAAGTCAAGCTCATAGCCTTGATTTTTATCATAGCCTAATTTAGAGCAAAGTTTAAGATCATTTTGTGGGATATTGTTTAGATACTTGCGTATTTGCAAATTTGCATTCAAGCAAGCATCTAAAAATTCTTTCATTAAAAGCGTGTTCCAAGATTAAATTCAAAACTATTAGTATCATCACCTTTTTTATCATTAAGAGGTTTGGCAAATACAAGCTGTAAAGGCCCAATTGGTGTAATCCATTCAATGCCTATACCTGTACTCATTCTTTTTATTTCATCTAAATTTTTACGTCCTATCATACCATAATCAAAAAACACGCTACCACGAAGTTTGATTCTATCAATCAAAGGAAAACTAAGTTCTACGGAATTGGCAAAAGCTATGGTTCCGCCTACTTCATCTCCCCATTGATTTTTTGGGCTTACCGTTCTGCTTTCAAAACCGCGTATTGATCTAATACCACCTAAATAAATTCTTTGATTAATTGGCAAATAGCCTTCATCCCATACTTTATAAAAACTCGCTTTATAGCGATAAATAAGATCATATCCTATATAGTCTTGCAAACCTTGATAAAAGTTAAATTTAGAGCTTGATGAAATAAATTCTTGATCTCCGCCAAGCCCAGCGTATTCTAAACTAGTTGAAGCAATGATACCTGATCGTGGCAGATAATAATCATCTGTATTGTTAAAGGTGATTGCTGGAGTTATAGAGCTTTTAATACTTTTGCCAAGTTCATATCCTGTTCTTAAAAGAGTTGGACTTAAGTGATATATATCGCTTTGTTCAAGATTATAAGTTAAGCTTACATTATAGTATCTTGCAAATTGGCGTCCAACTGTTATATCAAAGCCGTAATTTTTTTCTGAATAATTATCCCATTCATAGTCATTTGAATAAAGTGTTCCACCCAGACTATATTGACTATCAAGAACGCGTGGATTTATGAGACTAATCCTTCCTGATAAGGTATCATCGCTTTTATCTACGCTTACAGAGCTTTTTATTCCTGAACCAAAGATATTTGTATCTGATAAAGAAGCATTAAGTAAAATACCATCGCTTGATCCATAGCCAATACCTCCAGAAATAGCTCCTGTAGAAGCTTCTTTAACATCAACAATCAAATCAATATGTGTATCATCAACTTTTTCTTCTTTGATATTTACATCGTCAAAATAAGAAGTTCTTTTTAAAGCATTTTTTGACTCGCTTAAGTCTGTTCTATTGTATAAATTACCTTCTGTTATATATAATTCTCGGCGTATGACGCGATCTACAGTACGTGAATTTCCTGAAATAATAACATTTCTTATATAAACTTTATCATGAGGGATTACTTTAAATACAACGGTGGCTTCTTGAGTTTGATCATTTTTTTGAATATCAGGATAGACTTCTACAAACGCATAACCCAAATTAGCACTTTGTGTTTCTATGGTTTTAACATCTTTTCTAATGTCTTCGATATTGATAGTTTTGCCAGCGCTTGATCTTAAATCTTTTACGGTTTGTGCATTTTGCTTATCATCAAATAAAGGATTTTCTATGCTTATACTTTTAATTTTATAAGGCTTTCCTTCTTTGATAAAATAAGTCAAATTTGCTTGATAAGTATCTGTGTAGGTTTTAAGATAAGGCGAGGATACTTGAACATCTAAATATCCTTTTTTCATATATTCATCAGCAATTCTTGAACTATCGTTACTAAGTTCAAAAACTTTTAATTTTCCATCATTGCGTCCCCACATCCATCCCATAAATTCTTTTTCTTTGTTAACAACAGCAGGTTCTATATCAGAATATGAAAATTTCTTGGCTCCACTTAAATGAACATTATCAATAATGATATTTTCGCCACGATTTACTATAAATTCAAGCTCTAGTCCATCAGTATTTTCTAAAGTCTTTTTTTTGTATTCTACAATAGTATCAAAATAACTTTTTGCTTCATAATAAGCTTTAATGCGTTCAATAGCTTCTTTTATACTTCCTTCATCAAGTAGTGTGCCTCTTTTAATCCCTAAAATACTTTCAACTTGTTTTCTATCATTGGAAGCTATACCTGTTATACTAACCTTTGCTATAGTTGGTTTTTCAGTAACTATAATTTCCAAAATTCCATTGTTGTTTTCTACTGCAATATTTTCGAAATAATTTTGTTTATAAAGATTAAGAATAGCAGTGTTGATTTTTGCAGGATTTATTTCCTCGCCTATTTTAAGCCCCGCGATATTTATAGCGCTTGTGTTTGATAAATGATTTAATCCGATAAATTTAATATCTTTAATGGTTGCTGCATTGGCCATAGCAACTAAAGCACAAATACTAATAAGATGTTTTTTCATTGATTTTTTACCTAAAGCTTTATTAAAAGCTGTATAATAGCAAAAAAAATTTAACAAAAAAACTAAGGTAGAAAGTATGAAAATAGCAATTATAGGGCTTGGGCTTATGGGTGGATCTTTAGGGCTTTGTTTGAAAGAAAATAAGCTTATTTCTTGTGTTTATGGTATGGATTTAAGCAAAGAAAATGAAAAAGATGCCCTGCAATTAGGTCTTATTCATGAGCTTATAGAATTTAAAGATTTAGTTTTATGTGATATGATTTTTGTCGCAACTCCTGTTGATGCTATTATAGAAATTTTGCAAAAGTTAGTTGATTTGCCTTCTAATGTAACAATTATAGAGCTTGGAAGTACAAAAAGAAAAATTATAGAAAGTTTGCCTAAGAATTTAATCAAACAAACTCTTTTTGCTCATCCTATGACAGGAACTGAAAATTCAGGTCCAAAAGCAGCTTTTAAAGAGCTTTATAAAGATGCAGTTTGTGTTCTTTGTGATAGTGAAATAGCTGATGATTTACATCAAAAAAGAGCGGTAGAAATTTTTTCTCATTTAGGGATGAAAATTGTTTTTATGGATAGTAAAGCCCATGATCATCATGCTGCTATTATTTCTCATTTGCCTCATGTTATAAGTTTTTCTTTGGCAAATTTTGTAATGAAAGAAGAGGATAAAAGAAATATTGTTCATTTAGCCGGAGGATCTTTTAAAGGTATGAGCAGAATTGCCAAATCATCGCCACAAATGTGGGAAAGTATTTTTTTACAAAATAAAGATAACGTATTAAGTTCTATTGATTTTTTTCAACAAGAATTAGAGAGATGTAAACAAATGATACAATTAGACAAAAATGATGAATTAAGAGAATGGATGAAACAGGCTAATACTCTAAGAGAAATTTTATAAATTTGCTAGATATTTACTGAAAATATAATAGAATTTATACTAAAAACAACAAAAACATTGAAAATTTTTAAGGAAGGTTATGGCAAAAAGAAAAGGCAAAACTTATTTATCTGTTTTAATTTTAGTTTTAATAGCAATTTTGATTTTTTTTATTTCAAGATTAAGTATTTTTGAAAAAAATCCTCCTCAAATTTTAATGCCAGATGTTGTATATACTGATCTTAAAAAACCTATTTTAGTACATGTTAAAGATGATGAAAGTTCTATCAAAAATGTACAAATTATATTGCATAAAGACGACAATACTAGTGCAATGGTTATAGCAGATGAAAAGATTTCTAATTTAAAAGATATTACCTTACAAGTTGCTTTGCCAAAATTTGGTTACAAAGAAAATGTAAAATCTTTTGTTTTGGAGGTGATAGCTAAAGATTCTAGTTTTTGGAATTTTTTTAGTGGCAATGAAGCAAGAAAACAAATTGCGGTATTAGTAGATAATACGGCTCCAAAAATCAATATCATAAGCAATTCTTACCAAATCGAGCAAGGCGGTGCCGGGGCAGTTGTTTTTAAGGCTGATGATGCTAATTTAGATAAGGTGTATATAGAAACAAATAAAGGTAAAATCTTTAAAGTCACACCTTATGTAAAAGAAGGATATTATGCGGCTTTGATTGCTTGGGATGCAAGAGATGAGGAATTTCGCGCATTTGTTATCGCTACGGATAAAGCGGGCAATATTTCAAAAGAACGTATAAGGTATTATTTTGTTAATCGTAAATATCGTGTTTCAAATATCAATCTAACGGATAAATTTTTAGATGGAAAGATTGAGAATTTAGCAAATCAGTACGCTCCAAAAGATAATAATCTCAATCGTTATGAAAAATTTAAGTTTGTCAATGAAACTTTAAGAAATAGCAATGAAAAACTTATCCATGAAATCACTTCAAAAGTACCTGAGGAAAAAATTGATAATTTTGATTTGAATTTATTTTTACCTCTTAAAAATGGTATGAAAGTAGCGGATTTTGCTGATCATAGGTATTATTCTTATAATGGGCAATTTGTGAGTGATTCTTATCATATGGGGCTTGATCTAGCAAGCGTAGCACAAGCTCCTATCATAAGCAATAACGCAGGCAAGGTTGTTTTTGCTGCTGAAAATGGAATTTATGGTTTAAATTTAATTGTTTATCATGGTTTTGGAGTATATAGTCTTTATGGACACTGTTCTTCTAAAAATGTTGATTTAGATGAAATGATTAATAAACAAAGCATTATAGGCAAAACAGGAACAAGTGGTTTAGCCTTAGGCGATCATTTGCATTTTGGAGTTTTGGTTCAAGGGGTTGAAACGCGTCCTGAACAATGGCAAGATAAAAAATGGATAGAAAATAATATTTACAATGTTTTAAATGATGGTAAAAAGATAATTTTAGGAAAAAATTAATGAAACAATTAACTTTAGCAAAAACTGTCAAAGGCGTAGGTATAGGACTTCATAAGGGTGAACCCATAGAAATTACTTTAGAGCCTTTAGAAGCAAATAGTGGTATAGTATTTTTTAGAAGTGATCTTAATGCAAGCTATAAGGCAAGTCCTGAAAATGTGATCAATACTCAAATGGCAACTGTTTTAGGAGATGAAAGAGGGTTTATTTCTACAATAGAGCATTTAATGAGTGCGATTAATGCTTATGGAATCGATAATGTACGCATAGTTTTAAATGCAAATGAAGCTCCTGTTATGGATGGATCAAGTATTAGCTTTTGTATGATGCTTGATGAAGCAGGGGTAAAAGAACTTGATGCACCTAAAAAAATTATGGTAATTAAAAAGCCTATAGAAGTAAGAGATGGTAATAAATTTGTGCGTTTAACTCCTACTAAAGAACCCCGTATTAACTATACGATTAAATTTGACAATGCTGTTATAGGTGAACAAAGTTACAATTTTGAATTCAGCAAAAAAAATTATATAGAAAACATAGCAAGGGCTAGAACTTTTGGTTTTTTAAAAGATGTTCAAGCTCTTAGGAGTATGAATTTAGCACTAGGTGGAAGTTTAGAAAATACTATAGTGGTAGATGAAAATCGTATTTTAAATCCTGAAGGTTTGCGTTTCAAAGATGAGTTTGTAAGACATAAAATTTTAGATGCAATTGGAGATTTAACCTTACTTGGATATCGTGTTTTTGGAGATTATACTTCATATGCTGGGAGTCATCATTTAAATCATTTACTTACTAAAGAAGTTTTAAAAGATAAAGATGCTTATGAAATTGTAAGCCTTGAAAAAACAACCCAAAAAGCTTATGAAAAGGTATTTGCATAAAAACCTCTCTTTTGCTTAATGCTTTATCTAAGCCTTTAATGATCGGAATTTATCAAGATGATAAACTTATAAAAACTTATAAAAGTGAAGAAAAAGCAAGCGAATTTTTACCAAAAATTTTAGATGAATTGCTTAAAGAATATGATTTTACAAGTTTAATCTATGCTAATGGTCCAGGTTCTTATATGGGGATTAAAATTTCTTATGTAAGTTTGAGTACTTTAAGTATAGTAAAAAATATTCCTTTATTTGCGGTGAGTGCTTTTGAATTAAATGGCTATAAACCCATAAGTGCAAATAAAAATTTTTGTTTTGTATATAAGGAAGGTGAAATTTGTTTAGAGCAAAATATCCCAGCAGAGTTTTTTTTACCAAAAAATTTACAAGAGCTTAAACTAAATAATGATAATCTTCCCTTTTATTTTTTAGATGCAATTTAGGATGAAATTTGAAAATTTTAGTTCCCGCTACGAGTGCGAATTTAGGGCCAGGTTTTGATTGTTTAGGACTTAGTTTAAAGCTTTTTAATGAAACTCAAATCCAAAAATCAGGTGTTTTTAGCATTAGTATTGGAGGCGAGGGAAGTGATAATATTTTTCTTAAAAAAAACAATATATTTGTAAATATTTTTTATGAAATTTATGAAAAACTAAGCGGAAAAAAAGATAATTTTCGTTTTATTTTTCAAAATAACATTCCTCTTTCAAGAGGATTAGGAAGCTCTTCAGCTGTGATTGTTGGAGCTATTGCCAGTGCTTATTATATGAGTGGATTTAAGGTAGAAAAAGAACGTATTTTAGATGAAGCTTTAATTTATGAAAACCATCCAGATAATATCGCTCCAGCTACTCTTGGTGGTTTTGTGTGTTCTTTGGTTGAAAAAAATAAAGTTTATAGTATCAAAAAAGAGATTGATAAAGATTTAGCTGCTGTGGTTGTGATCCCAAATTTGGCAATGAGCACGGAACAATCACGCCAAGCTTTGGCCAAAAATTTAAGTTTTAATGATGCGGTTTTCAACCTTTCTCATGCTTCATTTTTAACCGCTTGTTTTTTGGAGAAAAAATATGAATTTTTAAAATTTGCAAGTCAAGATAAGCTCCATGAAATCAATCGTATGAAAAACTTACCCGAACTTTTTGAAGTGCAAAAATTTGCCTTAGAAAATAAAGCTTTAATGAGCACACTTTCAGGTTCGGGATCGAGCTTTTTTTCTTTAGCTTTTAAAGATGATGCTTTAGCTTTGGCAAAGAAAATACAAACAAAATTTAAAGATTTTCGTGTGCAATATTTAGAATTTGATGATAATGGCTTTGAAATTTGCTAAAAAATATAAAAAAAAGATATAATTTTGAAAAAACATATACCAATTAGAATGTGCATAGTGTGTAAAAACCGCTTTGAGCAAAATATGTTATTTAGATTTAAAGTTGTTTTAGGAGATATTGTGCCTAAAGCAGAACATGGAAGAAGCGGATATTTATGTCAAAATTGTATTGAGAGAGAAGATAAAGTCTTACAAAAAGCATTTTCTAAAATATGTAAAAATTTAAATACTAAAATTACTCAGCAAGGACTTAAGGAGATATTTTTAAATGGCAAAGATTAGAATTCATGAAATCGCAAAAGAATTAGGTTATGATAGTAAGGAAATTATTGAAAAGGCAAATGAATTAGGACTTGGAATTAAAACAGCATCAAATGCTGTAGAACCTGAGATTGCGGCAGCTATTTATGAGTATATACAAACAAGAGAAATTCCAGAAGCTTTTAAGAAAAATATCAAAACTCTTACGGCAAAAAAGCCTAAAAAAGAAAATATAAAAGAACAAGAAAAGCTAAATGAATCTGAAAAAAAAGAACCTAAAAAAGAAGAAAAGCTTAAACAAGAAGTTAAAAAAGAAGAATTAAAAACTGAAAAAGAAAATGCAAAAGAGGAAGAAAAACAAGAAATTATTGATGCTCATAAGCCACAAAGCCTTGCTAGTGCAACTTTAGCCAAAAGACGCGGACTTGTTATTGTTAAAAAGAAAAAAGACGAAGAAGAAATTCAAGTTAAAAAAGAAGAAGTAAAAAATTCAAATGATATATCTATCAATAATGAAGAGCGCTTAAGTTTAAAAACTATGTTTTCAAATGCTGATGAGAGTTTAAAGAAAAAGAAAAAAGAAAAAAAATCTTTTGTTGCGAGTAAAAAAGAAAGTACCGAAAAAATGAATTTTTTAGATGAACATGATTTTGGTGATATTTCTTTAGATGATGAAGATGAGGTAGTATTACCTGATTTTAGTATAAAAGAACAAGAAAAACCACAAAATATCAATAAAAAACAACCTAATTTTATAAGACAAGCTGTTGGAAATTCTGCGGGTTTTGGGCTTGAAGGTGGAATTCAAAGAAGAAGTCGTAAAAAACCATCTAAAAAGATTGAAAAAAAGGAAGTAGAAGAAGTAAGTAGCGTTGCTATTTCTAAAGAAATTCGTGTGTATGAATTCGCTGATAAGATAGGAAAAAGCACTAGTGAAGTGATTTCAAAACTTTTCATGCTTGGAATGATGACAACAAAAAATGATTTCTTAGATGAAGATGCGATTGAAATTTTGGCTGCTGAATTTGGTATAGAGATCAATATCATTAACGAGGCTGATGAGTTTGATTATGTAAAAGACTATGAAGAAGAGACTGATGAAAAAGATTTAGTGACTAGAGCACCTGTGATTACCATCATGGGGCATGTTGATCATGGTAAAACTTCTTTGTTAGATTATATTAGAAAATCACGTGTTGCAAGTGGTGAAGCAGGGGGTATTACTCAGCACGTGGGTGCTTATATGGTAGAAAAAAATGGACGTAAAATTACTTTTATTGATACTCCAGGTCACGAAGCTTTTACTGCTATGCGTGCAAGGGGTGCAAGTATCACTGATATTGTAATCATCGTTGTAGCCGCAGATGATGGGGTAAAACCACAAACTAAAGAAGCGATAAATCATGCTAAAGCAGCAGGTGTGCCTATTATTATTGCTATTAATAAAATGGATAAAGAAGCAGCAAATCCCGATATGGTAAAAACTCAACTCGCAGAAATGGAAATCATACCAGTAGAATGGGGCGGATCTTATGAATTTGTAGGAGTTTCGGCTAAAACAGGAATGGGGATTGAAGATTTGCTTGAAATCGTGCTTTTACAAGCTGATATTTTAGAACTTAAAGCCAATCCAAAAAGTTTTGCTAAAGCAAGCATTATAGAAAGTTCTGTGCAAAAAGGGCGTGGTGCGGTGGCTACTATCATCGTGCAAAATGGAACACTTACTGTAGGAAGTACCGTGGTTGCAGGCGAGGCTTATGGAAAAGTGCGTGCGATGAGCGATGATCAAGGTAAAGCCTTAAAAGAAATTAAACCAGGCGAATGTGGGGTTATCGTAGGGCTTAGTGAAGTAGCAGATGCAGGTGAAATTTTAATCGCAGTAAAAACCGATAAAGAAGCAAGAGAATACGCTAATAAACGCCACGAATACAATCGCCAAAAAGAACTTAGCAAATCCACTAAAGTTAGCATTGATGAGCTTGGAGCTAAGATCAAAGAAGGTAATCTAAAAGCTTTGCCTGTTATTTTAAAAGCTGATGTGCAAGGATCTTTAGAAGCCTTAAAGGCAAGTTTAGAAAAACTTAGAAATGATGAGATTAAAGTGAATATCATTCATAGTGGAGTAGGAGGAATCACGCAAAGTGATATAGAGCTTGCAAGTGCGAGTGAAAACTCTATAGTACTAGGTTTTAACATACGCCCAACAGGGGAAGTTAAAGAGCGTTCTAAAGATAAAGGCGTAGAAATTAAAACTTATAATGTGATTTATAATCTTTTAGATGATGTAAAAGCCTTGCTTGGTGGTATGATGAGTCCGATTATTTCTGAAGAGCAATTAGGACAAGCAGAGATTAGACAAGTGATCAATGTGCCAAAAATCGGACAAATTGCAGGTTGTATGGTAACCGAAGGGGTGATTAACCGTGGGGCTAAAATTCGCCTTATCCGTGATGGAGTTGTGGTTTATGAGGGAAATGTAAGCTCACTTAAACGCTTTAAAGATGATGCTAAAGAAGTGGCAAAAGGCTATGAATGTGGCGTAGGTATAGAAGGGTGCGATGATATGAGAGTGGGTGATTATATAGAAAGCTATAAAGAAGTAGAGGAACAAGCAAGTCTATGAACCCAAGTGAGATTAAAAAACTACGCACTGAAAGTATCTTAAAAGAGCTGATCCCTGAAGCTTTAGCAAATTTAGATGATGAAAATTTGAAAAATTTGTGTGTAGTGGATGTAGAGTGTAAAAAAGGCAGATATGATGCTTTTGTTTATCTTGATAAGATGTTTTTTAATGTTCATGAGCAAGAAAAAATTTTATCTTCTTTAAAAAAGGCAAGTAGAGCTTTACAAAATTACTGCATGAGTGAGCAGGGTTGGTATAGGTGTCCGAATTTTCATTTTAAATTTGATGATAGGCTTGAGTATCAAAACCATATGGATGCACTTTTTGAAAAAATAAAAAAGGATAAAAATGAATCTTGAAGCCCTTTGCAAAGAAGCAGAGCTTAGCTTTTATGATGATGAGCTAGTAAGTGAAAATGGCAGAAAAATTTATAGAATTTATGTGCAAAAAGAAGGTGGGGTAAATCTTGATGATTGTGCAAGGCTTAGTGAAATTTTATCGCCTATTTTTGATGTAGAGCCACCTGTAAATGGGGAGTATTTTTTAGAAGTATCTTCACCAGGACTTGAAAGAAAACTTAGCAAGATAGAACACTTTGCTAAAAGTATAGGTGAACTTGTGAAGATCACAACCAATGAAAAAGAAAAATTCGAAGCAAAAATCATTGCTGTAGATGATGAAAATATCACTTTAGAAAATTTAGAAAATAAAGAAAAAACTACTATAAATTTTAATGATATAAAAAAAGCTAGAACCTTTGTGGAGTGGTAGGAAATCTAAATATGATTTAAAAATAGCATAATTTAAGGATTTTTGTAATGTGGAATTTAGATGAAAAAAAATTACAAGAAATGCATGATGGCTTTTTAAATTTTCAAGAAGTATGGACTTTAGAAAAAGTTAAAAATATGACTCTTGAAGAATATACTAACATTAAAAAAGATAATCCAAATAGAGATGATTTTACTTTTTGGATAGAAAGTAAATTGGATAATCTAGGAAGTATTTGGGGTGGCTCAGCTTTTAAATTTGGTATATATAGAAGAAATGATGAAAGTCAGAAAGAATCTTCTAACGGTAGATTATATAGTCAAAATTATGCTTGGATTGCTAAATATGGCAATAATGAAAATGAAGCATTTAATAATATCAAAGAAAAAATCATACAAATAATACAAGCAAGTCAAGATAATAATTTAAAAGCTATAGAAAAAATAGATTTTGGGGATGCAATTAAATGGAAAATAGCTTTTCATTATCAAGATGTAAAGAATATAAAAATAGTTAATATTTTTTCTAAAAATGTTTTAGATTTAATATCTTTAAATGAATTTAAAGAAAAATTAAAAATATATCAAATACATAAAAAATTATTAGAGAATAAAAATTTATCATTAGTTAAAATGATAGAAAATATAGCTATTCCTTTATGGAATAAATATGGCATGAATAGCCAAAATTATATAGATAAAATGAAAAATTTATTTAGTGAATATTTAAATAAAAAGAAATTAGATAAAAATACTATAAATAAATATATTCAAGTTATAGAAAATATATCAAAAGAATTTTTAAAAGAAAATCTATATAGTTGTGATTTATTTAGTTTTGATCAAAATATAAATAAATTAAATAAAAATGAAGAATTTGAGTTAAAAAACAGCAATGGAAACAATATGTATTCTAGTGCATTGAATTATTATAGAGCTTTTTTGATTGATTATTATGAACAAGATATTTTTATAACTGAAAGAGTGCAATCTGAGGAATCAAATATGAAAATTATACCCTTAAATCAAATTCTTTATGGACCTCCAGGGACAGGAAAAACTTATCATACTATAGATAAAGCTTTAGAGATTATATCAAAAGAAGAAAAAATACAAATTCCAAGTGAAGATGATAGAATAAATAGAAAAAAATTATTTGATGAGTATGTAAAAAATGGACAAATAGTATTTACTACTTTTCATCAAAGCTATGGATATGAAGAATTTGTAGAAGGTATAAAGCCTATAATAGACAATGATGAAAATTCTCAAGAAGTAAAATATGAAATAAAAGATGGAATTTTTAAAGAACTTTGCGAAAAAGCTTTAGAAAATAGGGATAGTATAAAAAATTTTAATTTTTATATAGATAAATTAAAAGAAAAAGTAAAAATAGATGATAATAATCCAGAAAAATATTTTGAATTACCAAATACTAAATATTCTATTCAATATAGAAATGGAAAAACATTTAGAATTAAATTTGATGATATGAGTAAAAATCATAAAGATTATCCAGTAAGTATAGATAATATAGAAAAATTATATAAAACTTCTAATATAGATGAAATATATAATTCAGCATATGTTAGAGCTATATTAAATTATTTAAAATTGCAGGGTTTAGAAGATTACAAAGAAAAAGATGAAAAAGTAAATTTACCTTATATAATCATCATCGATGAAATCAATCGTGGTAATGTAAGTAAGATTTTTGGTGAGCTTATAACCTTGATAGAGCCTAGTAAAAGGATAGGTGAAAAAGAAGAGTTAAAAGTAAAATTGCCTTATAGTGGTGAAGAATTTGGGGTGCCTAAAAATGTTTATATTATAGGCACTATGAATACAGCCGATAGAAGCATAACTTCTCTTGATACAGCTTTGCGAAGAAGATTTGAATTTATTGAGATGATGCCTGATGTGAGCAAATTATCTATGGATTGCGAAGGTATTAATTTACAAGAATTATTAAAAGCTATAAACACTCGTATAGAATATTTACTAGATAGAGAAAAAACCATAGGTCATGCGTTTTTTATAGGTGTTGAAAATTTAAATGATTTAAAAAAGGTTTTTCAAAATAAAATCATCCCACTTTTGCAAGAGTATTTTTATAATGATTATGCTTTGATTAATGCGGTTTTAAATGATAATGGTATGATTTTTGAAGATAAAAAAGACGATAAATATCTTCAAAAAATAAAAAATCTAGATAGTGTTAATAGCGAGAGAAGTATTTATAATATTGCTTCATTTGATGATAAAATTTGGGATAAAATAGAAATATATCAAGCAATTTATAATGATGAAATAGCAAATAAATTAAAAAACGAAAATGAATAGTACTTTTTCCATCATCGAATACCAAGCTTTTTCTAAAGAAGATTTAAAAGAAATTTTCAAAGAAAAGGCCGAAGGGTTTTATAAAGAGCTAGAAGACTTTGCAAAAAATAATGAAAATCTTCTAGGCTTTAAAAACAAAAATTCCTTAAAAGCTAAAAATTATGTCGGCATTATACAGACTAAAAGCGGGGTTTTGGAGATTTTGCCAAAATGCACGAATTTAGATAGTTATAAAAAGGAAGATAGTTCTTCAAATCATGACAAAGAAAAACTAAGAAGATGTTATGAATTAGACAATATTTCTAAAAATAATGATTTTTATGAAAAAGATTTTAAATTTAATCCTAAAAATCTTTTGATAAATATGCTAAAAACCTTAAAAAACTCCCCCTTTAAAAAATCACAAATTTCATCTTTGCAAAGTTCTAAAATTCCTTTATTTGAAGTGTTTATCACTATGTTTTTAGATGAATTTGATAGCGTGTATAAAAAAGGCTTGATGAGATCTTATCTAAGTTGCGAAGAAAATAGGGCTTTTTTAAAGGGAAAATTGCTATTTAACGAGCATATCAAGCAAAATTTGATACACAAAGAAAGATTTTTTACAAGCAACGATGAGTTTGTTTTAGATATAGCACCCAATCGTTTGATAAAATCAACGCTAAATTTTTTAAAATCAAAAACAAGTTTGAATAAATTTAGACTTATAAAAGCCATGCAAATGCTTGATGAGGTAGAATTTTCTAAAAATTATGAAAAAGATTTTAGCTATAAAATTTCAAGACATTTTGATTATTATGAAAACTTGCTTTTGTGGTGTAAAATTTTCTTAAAAAATGAAAGTTTTATGCCTTATCATGGTAAAAATGAAGCTTTTGCTTTGCTTTTTCCTATGGAGAAAATTTTTGAAGATTATGTAGCTTATATGCTAAAAAAAGTAAATTCAACTCAAGATATTAAAGTCCAAAACAATGGAAAGTATTTAATCTCAAAAAATGATGAAAATTGTTTCATGTTAAAGCCTGATTTATATATAAAAAATAAAATGATCTTAGATACCAAATGGAAAATTCCAAATGATAGTGAAGATGAGAAAAAACAGGGTATAGCACAAAGCGATTTGTATCAAATGTTTGCTTATGCTTGCAAATTTAAAATTTATGATATTAAACTTGTGTATCCTTTATGTGAAAAAACTCAAGATTTACAAAGAAAAATCGCAGAAAAATTTTTTGTTTTTAAGGCGAGCGAACATTTGTATTTTAAAGAACAAGGGCAAAAAGATATAAAAGTCCAAGTATTTTTTGCACCTTTACCTTTTTAAAAATTTGCCTATCAAATGCACTAAAAAACCAAAACAAGCTATAGCTATGATGCAAGCACCGCTTGAGAGATTAAGATAATAGCTAAGTATAAGTCCTAAAACACAAAAAATCATACTTAAAAAACTTGCTAAAAGCATTATGCAACCAAGTCTTTTAGTAAAATTTTCAGCAATAAAGCTTGGGATGCTAAGTAAAGCCATAACCAAAATAAGCCCTACAAGGCGTATAGAAATAACTATACAAAAAGCCATAAGGGCGATTAAAAGATAATGAAAAAAACTTGTATTGATACCACGAACTTTTGCAAATTCCGCATCAAAGCTTAATGCTTCAAATTGTCTATAAAATAAAAAGATCAAAAGCACCACCACGCTATCAACCAAAGCCATAAGCCATAAATCTTGTGTTCCTACAGCCAAAATGCTCCCAAAAAGATAAGCCATTAAATCTGTGTTATAACTAGGGCTTAAATCGATTAAAATAATCCCAACAGCCATTCCAAAAGCCCATATTACAGCGATAATACTATCACTTCTGTGTTCATAGTGTTTAGCTAAAAAAGCTACTAAAAAAGCCAAAAATAAAGTAAATATTCCCGTGCTTAATAAAATAGGCAAAGAGAAATAAAAAGCTATACCTATACCACCAAAAGCCCCATGTGTTATACCTCCAGCCATAGAAAAAAGGCGATTTATCATCACCAAAGTACCTATGATCCCACAAGCTATACTGACTAAAATCGCTCCTAGTAAAGCGTTTTGAAAAAAGGTGAAATTTAAAATTTCAAGCATTATTTTCCTTTGAAAATTTTAAACAAAAATTTTCTTTTTTAAATTCTGTTTTTTTCAAATTTCTTCTTGTAAATTCTTGTTCGCATAGTTTTTTGCTATCGCAATTTTTTTCATCGCAAAAACAAGTATTTAAACTCATTTCTACATCACAAAAATGAGAGTGATTTTCGTATAAATGTTTTAAAAATGAACTTTTTTCTTTTTCTTTAGTGTTAGTATGCAAGAAAAGTTCTTTGTTTAAATGTGCAATTTTATCGCTATAAGCTAATACAAGGTTGATATCGTGACAAATGAGTAAAATTCCCATGCCTTTTTGGTGCAAAGAGCTTAGAAGTTCAAAAATTTGTATAGCAGACTTGTTATCAACGCTTGCGGTAGGTTCATCTAAAATAAGCATTTTGCATTCACTAGCTAAGGCTCTTGCGATAAAAACACGTTGCCTTTGTCCTCCACTTAGAGAATCAATGGTTTTGTTCCAAAATTTTTCCATTCCTACACTTTTTAAAGCTTGCATAGCTTTTTCTTTATCTTTTTTCCCATAAAAACCAAAAATTTTTTTACTTACAAGTCCCATAAGAACGATTTCAAGTACTCTTGGACAAAAATTAGGATTGGCTAGAGTGTGTTGAGGAACATAGCCTATTTCTTTTTTTTGAAGAGCTTTGAAATGGATTTCATTTTTGGATTTTAAAAGTCCTAAGATAAGTTTTACGAGTGTTGATTTTCCTGCGCCATTTGGACCTATGATAGAGAGAAAGTCTTTATTGTCATAGCTAAGATTGATGTTTTTTAAGATGATTTCATTATCATAAGCGTAGTTTAGATTGGAAATTTCAAAAAAAAGCATTAAAAAGCCTGATTATAAATTATGAGAAAAGGCATCAGCAGTTTTTAAAAGTTCATTTTCCCAATCATAAGATAAATGATCTATTTTGTAAATTTTTGCATCACATTCTTTGGCAAGTGTTTTTGCTGCATTTTCAGGGAAACCATTTTGAACAAAAATGACTTTTAAATTTTTATCTTTCATTAGAGTGATAAGTTTTTGCAAATCTTTACTTTTTGGTTCCTTACCTAAAATTTCTACAGGAATTTGCGTAAGATTATAGCGTTTTGCAAAATATGTCCAAGAAGGATGATAAACTATAAATTCTCTATTTTTTAATTTTTCTAATTTTGAGGCAATTTGTAAATTTAAACTATCCAATTCTGCTAAAAATTTATCTAAATTTTGTTTATATAAATTTTTATTTTGTGGATATTTTTGAATCAAGGTGTCATAAATATTTAAAGCCATAGTTTGGACTAAAATAGGATCTAGCCACGTATGAGGATCAAAATGTTCATGTTCGTGGTGTTCATGCTCATGAGAGTGTTTGTGTGTATCATGAATTTTAATCAAAGCTATGTTTTTTTGCATATTTATAACTTGAAGTTTTGGAAAATTTTGTTTAAATTTATCCGTAAAAACTTTTTCAAATTCTAAGCCTATGGTGAAATAAATATCACTTTTTTCAAGTTTTTTCATAGTACTTGGTTTAAATTCAAAATTATGCTCATTGCTATTTGGAGGCAAAATAACATTGACATCTAGAGTATTTGCAGCTATTTTTTTAACAAAAAATGCTTGAGGTGCTATACTGACACTAACTAAATTGCTGCTAGTATTTTGTTCTTGCTCTAAATTTTTAGCTTGTGTGAAAGTATAAAATATCCCTAAAGATAAGATAAATAATATAATTTTTTTCAAAATATTTCCTTCGATATAAATTTTTTAAATTATAACGATATTAAGCTTAATACATAGAATTTCTGAAGTAATATTACTTTAAATAAAAATAATAAATATAAATTAATTTAAATATTTATTAAATTAAATTTTTTATCACTTTTATATTTAAGTAAAAATTTAAATTTTTTAATTTATAATTCTTAAGAAAATTTATGTAGATACTTTTAATAAATTAATATTTTTTAGAAAGGAGCACTTAAATATAATGAAAAGTGTCAAATTGAAGGTTGCGCTGATTGCAAATTTAATTGCAGTAGTGTGTTTGGTAGTTTTAGGTATTGTAACATTTATGTTTGTAAAGCAAGTAATTTTTGAAGAAGTTGTAAAAGCTGAAACAAACTATGTTAAAACAGCTAAAAACTCTATGGAGTCTTTTAAGGCAAGAAATTCTTTAGCTCTTGAAAGTTTGGCTAAAAGTATTTTAAAACATCCTGTAGAACAATTAGATAGTCAAGAAGCTTTAATGCGTTATATAGGAAAAGATTTAAAAGATTTTAGAGATTCTGGAAGATTTTTAGCGGTTTATATCGCTCAACCAAATGGAGATCTTGTTGTAAGTGATCCAGATTCTGATGCTAAAAAAGTAGATTTTGGAATTTATGGAAAAGCCGATAATTATGATGCTAGAACAAGGGAGTATTATAAAGAAGCAGTAAAAACAAATAAGCTTTATATTACTCCATCTTATGTAGATGTGACTACGAATTTACCTTGTTTTACATATTCTATCCCTCTTTACAAAGATGGCAAATTTATAGGAGTTTTGGCTATAGATGTTCTTGTAACAGATTTACAAGTTGAATTTGAAAATTTACCAGGTAGAACTTTTGTATTTGATGAAGAAAATAAGGTGTTTGTTTCTACAGACAAAACTCTTTTGCAACAAGGTTATGATATTAGTACTATTGCAAATCTTGCTAAAACTAAAGAGGATCTTGAACCTTTTGAGTATACTAGACCAAAAGATGGTAATGAAAGATTTGCTGTATGCACAAAGGTTTCTGGAATTTATACTGCTTGTGTTGGGGAGTCAATAGAACAAATAGAAGCTCCAGTTTATAAAATTGCATTTATACAAACTGTGATTGTTGTTTTTGCAAGTATTCTTAGCATCATCCTCCTTTATTTCATCGTATCAAAATACCTCTCCCCACTTGCAGCTATCCAAACAGGTTTAACTTCATTCTTTGATTTTATCAACCATAAAACAAAAAATGTTTCTACTATAGAAGTAAAAAGCAATGATGAATTTGGACAAATCTCAAATGCTATCAATGAAAACATTCTTGCTACTAAAAGAGGTTTAGAACAAGACAATCAAGC
>NZ_NXBA01000041.1:0-2876 GCF_002383835.1 Campylobacter sp. 107 | reverse complement strand
CTGTATTTATTAAAATCATTTTTATCAAGAATTAAAATGTATTTTTCTTTTTTTTGCGCCTTTTACACTTTGTAAATTATCATCAATGTTTTGAAATTTCAAAAAGATAGAGTGAAGAGATTTGATCAAGCCAAAGATATCTATCAAATTTCCAGGCACTTTATATTCATCATCAATAAGCTCTATTCCTATATCAGAAAGTTTTTGAATAACCCAAGTAACGCAGTTGTTTTCAAGAAGCTTATAGGTAAAAATTCTTCATTGATTGGTTCTTTGCTATTAGGTGTAATTTCTTTTGTAGTATTAAAATCATTTTTAATATTTGCAAGTAGGATTTCATATTGTTCTTTAGAAAGTTCTAAAGTGCAACGATTAGAGGGTTTGAAAGCTTGAGGGCTTCTTAGTTTTTTAATAATATAACAATTTTTATCAATATTGCTATCTAATACATATTGGTTATTGTTAAATACTTTGCCAGGAGATCCTATAAGAGATTCTGCAACATTAGCAATTCCAGTTCCAAAACCCCAAAAACCATCATTGAATTCATTAGGTTCTTTAGCTTCATACCATTTTTGATCTATCTTGTCCCATTCTTTGTTTTTAAGATATTCTTGTCTTAATGTTTCATCTACTTTATCTAACTCATCAGGACTTTTGCCTTTGGTAAGTCCTAAGAAAGCGTGGGTGAAATCTTCTCTTTGCCAGTAACACTGATTTTTAAAATCCAAAAAACATTCTACCAATGGATCAATATAAATCGTTGCATAATATTTCATTTATAAAATCCTTTCTAATATGTTGCCAGTCCATAAAAAAAGAACAATGTGCAAGTATAACCCAAGGCAAATAGTAAAACACTAAACATAAACTTTCTTTTAAAAATGGATATTAAGAAAAATACTCCTATACCACAACAACCAACAATAAACAAGCTTAAACTAGAAAAATAAAATGCTAAAAATATAAATACCGCAGATAAAACCAAAGGAATGGCATTATAAATATATAATAAATTAAACATTATGCAAGAATATACAATAACAAATAACTCTATTGCATTTCTATCAAATATTAATAAAAATAAATTCTTATCATATTTACCATAACTAATGTAAATGTAGTGAAAAGTTAGAATAATATAAGCCACCAAAGCAAGAATCAAGCTACACACAAACCAAGCAATTTGCCCACTTGATATATTGTCTATTCCTTTGCTTTCTAGTTTTTCTTTAAGTTTAGAATAAATAGGAATTTGCAAATTTACTCCTAATATGGATAAATTGTTTTATTATAACCAATCTACTTAATACTTTTAATTAATTTAAATTCTTTATTTTTAAGATATTCTTGTCTTAATGTTTCATCTACTTTATCTAATTCATCAGGACTTTTGCCTTTGGTAAGTCCCAAAAAGACATGGGGAATGTTCCAATCCATGGGGTGGATATAAATCGTTGCGTAGTACTTCATTTATAAAATCCTCTATTTGCTAACCAATAAGCTAAATACCACCAAAAACTATTTGCAAATGCAAATACTATCCAAAAACTTAATTTATGAATTTTATATTTTATAATGTTTCTCTTTTCTAATAAAACCAAATAGTAAAAAATGCAATATGACACAATGTAAAATGTAAGGCATAGTTACCAAATCCATTTAAAATATCCATATTTATTCTTATTGAATAAATAAATCTAATAAGATAAATAATAGGTAAAAAAAATATAAAATAGGATATTATAGTCAATCCGCAACAAATGAAACAATCTAATACAAATTTAGCAAAATTAAATTTGTTATTCATAAATATTCCTTACTATACTTTTGACATTCTCCCCAACTCCTCCATTAAACAAACTATACGACCTTACATCCAAAAAGTTCAAGTTATTACAGATAAGATAGACAATAGATTAAAATTTGTTGAATACACACTAGAATATATTAACAATGGCGATATGATTCAAGTCTTATTAAAACTAGGAAAAGAAACTTTAGAAGATTTTGCTTTTAAAAAAGGTTTAGAAATTTCCAAAGATATAGCACTTATTGTAATGAAATCTGTACCCAAAGGCAAAACTCCTTTAGGTATTGTTATTTTACTACTGGAGGCATAGTGTCTTATTTCTTTGCTGATGAAATTGAGGATTTAGCAAAAGAATTATTTTTTAATAAGAATAACATTTTTTATCGTACCAATAAAGCTATTGAGCAATTTTCACACCCTCTATGAAATGTCCATAAGGTTCAGAATGGCCAACTGGAGGGTGTAAAAACATAGATGTAATCTTTAATGAAATGCAAATAATCCTTGGAAAATCCCTCTTCACCCCACACCCCTACCCTAGCTATTCTAAAGAATACGAATTTGCCCTAGCAAAGAAAAAAGAACTTATAACTAAAACAAGCATAGCTTCTAATTCCTATAATTTTATGGATGAAGAGTATTTAAAAAACATACAAGATTTGCAAGAACAAGATCAAATCATTGATCAAGAAGAACAAAAATATCAACTTGCTTTAAAACTTTACAAAGAAGATAGTAAAATCAAAAATGAGATTTTTAATTCTTTATTTAAATCCTTAAATGAAAATCTAAGCTTTCAATTAAAACAAGAAAGAAATACTTTTTTAAATCCAAATCAAAGTTTAAACATTATCGCTACTAAAAAATACTCATTAAAGACTTTAAATTTACAAGATATTGATAATATTAGTATCAACTCAGAATTTGCTTATTTAAGAACTTTGTTTTTATGTGAAGCTTTTTTAGTTTTAGATAATAATGATGAAGCTTTATTAAATGAAAAAATAGCTAAAGAAATTTTAGAATATGATGAGGATGAATATATTCTTTTTATTTTCCACAA
>NZ_NXBA01000040.1:0-2391 GCF_002383835.1 Campylobacter sp. 107 | reverse complement strand
AAAGTAAAAAGGATTATTAGGAAGTTCATTTGAGCCTGTAAGGAGAGTGGAGTTTAGGAAGATTTTTATATCTAAACTTTTAAAATCTATTTGGTATTTTTCTTCTATGTCCTTTATATCCAAAACACTTCTATCTTTTGCAAAAATATCACAATGATTATCATAAATATGGATCAAATTTGACATAGAGATGAAAGAAGTATTGTTAGAATTATCTTGCAAATCTTGTAAATTTACTTTATCTAAGAATACGATTTTTATATTATTTGTCTTTAATACTATGGTATTGGTATTTTTATCATAAAATTGCTCTATGTTAAATACTTCGTTTAAAATTAAATTAACATCATTTTCCTTAGTATTAAAGCTTTGATTATTTAGATTATCTTGTAAGGAAATTTCTTTATTTAAATAGTCTTGGATATCTTTTATTTTTTCATTTCTTTTTTCTTTTAAAGTATTGATAGATTTATAAAGCCTTTTTCTAGCATCAAGATAGGTATCATTGAGCTTTTCTTTATCTAGGATGAAGATTTTTGTGAAAGTAGAATTATAGCCTATAACACTGCTATTTAAAAAAGTTTCATTATTTTCTTTATAAAATACATATTCTTTGCAAACATAAAGAGCTCTTAAAAGTGAAATATCAGATTCGATATTAATCTCATCTATATCTTTTAAATCTAAATGTTTTATATAAAAATTCTTATCTTTTTGCATTAGATTAAAAATAGCACTAACAAGACTTTTTGTTTTTTTCGTATGATGATAGTTTAGTTCATAAAGAAAAGTATTTAACATTAATATCCCTGAAAATCTCTAAAAAATTCTTCCCATCCATAAAAAAATGTAATGACGGCTCATCATCTTTAATTCTAGATTGTTTTAACAATTCTTCACATATATCTTCTATAGAAATTAAAACAAGAATCCATTTTAAAATAGTGGCTTTTTTAGCAAAACCAAAAACACTTTCTGCAGATTTTTTTGAACCATCAAATTTAAAATTAAGTTGCAACTTAAAATAATCTAATTTCAAAGCTATAATTTCATTAGGCTTTATATGCGTTCCAAACTTTTGAAATATTTCTTCAGAGTCATCTAAATCAATGGTGTATATTTTGTAAATTTCTGCATTTAGCAGCTTTGAAAATTCTTCATTCCCTTTTAATAAATTTTCTATTAAGTTTTTAAATCCTCGCGCTTGGATTGGAGTTAGTGTATAAACGCTATTATAATCTAATTCTTTGAATATCACACTAAAATCCAAAGGAGCGTTTTGTATTTGTAAATAAAGCTGAGTTGTATTTTTTTGACTCTTTATATTGTTGGGAAACAATTCTTTAACCTCATAAGGAGTATCTTCCTTAAAAGCTATAGAATTATCTTTTAAAATAATATTATTTTTAAGCTCTTGTGTTATTGGAATCAGCTTAATATTTTTTAGATTAGCATCAAAGATATTAAAATTGTATCCCAAAATTTCAATTCCATCATCAAATTTATTTCCTATATAATTTGTATATTTTGTATATTCATTTTCATATACTCCCATGGCATTATAGGTTTTCATACATTAGTAGCCTCTTTTTTCTTGTAATTCTTTATATTTTTGAATATCATAGCATATCATTTTTCTTTTGTATTTAGCAAACATACCTATGTCAAGCCAAGAGTATGTATTGTCTATTTTATATTCTTGTATTGTATTTTTGCCGTCCTTATAGTACCATAAAATAATAATTTTTTTTATTCTAAAATCTACATATTGCTCTGTTATGTTGAATAAAATATCCTTGTTTATTTTTTTATAATTATCCCAAAGACTTATAATATTTTTTGCATCATAAATAACCGCCTTAGAATCAGCCTTCTCACACAAACTCTCAAATTCTTTAAAACTACTTTGCCATTCAAGAGGTACAAAAGAGTATCCAAACCAAAGAAGCATGAATAATGGATAAGGTAAAAATAAATAAAACTTTTTAATTTTTTTATCAATATTAAAAATTTTAAAGACAAGATAAAAGACAAGCTTTAAAAATAAATATACCCATATAGTAGAAAGTATAAACAAGCTAATCCATCCAAAGAAAGGAAAAGGGAAAAAGGTTAAAAGAGTTAAATAAGTAATATTATAAAAAGTTAAGATGACAAGAAAAAGATAAAATAAAGCTTGTTTTATATTTTTAAAGAATTGTTTTTTTAAATCATTTGAATTTTCTTTATTGTTAAAATAATGATAGAGCTTGTTTTTCATATATTTTTATCCTATATTACTTTGATTATTATCTTTAGTATCTTCAAACAAAGTAGCGCTAAAGCCACTTGTAGTGTTGGGCTGATGTTTTAAAAGTTTAAATCTATTTACAAAATCAATGATTCTTTTAC
>NZ_NXBA01000039.1:0-1554 GCF_002383835.1 Campylobacter sp. 107 | reverse complement strand
ATAGCTATATTAGGAAAATTCCAACCATAAACACTAGGGGAATTAAAAGTATAAACTTCATTAGGGCTAAAAGATAATTTGTCTTTATATTTAATATCGCAATATATCAAAGCCATTTGAGCTAAATACCCACCCAATGAATGTCCTACAAATATAATTCTTTTGTGTTTATTTTTGATTATTTTATTTACTTGTTCTAAAAATTCTAAAAGAGAAGAAGATTGGATATTGCCATTGAGGGATAGAGTTATGTCTTGAACTATATCTTGAATCGAGCTAATAAAATTATCAGTTTCAGTTCCCCTAAATCCTACTATAAATTCATCTTTTTCTTTATCATAAAACAAAGTAGCACTAAAGCCACTTGTAGTGTTAGGCTGATGAAATTGAACCTCATATCTTTGAATGAAATTTTTAGTCTGTAATTCTCCAAATTCTCCATTTAGTTTATCAAAATTTGTCTTTTCATCAAAGAAATTTAACATTTTTGATTGCCAAGCATCATCTTGTCTTAAATCAATCAATACTTCTTTATCTTTATGTTTTTGACTGACAACATGTTCTAAATTTACCTTTATTTCTCTATAGCCTCTAAGAGAATTTTCTTCTTGAATTTTTTCTTGATTAAAATCTAACTCAAATATATTTCTAGTATTTAAAAAATCAAAATAAAAATAACTAGCCCAGCACATTCTAGCATATTTATAAAGTTTCATATATTTGGCTTGTTTTTCATACATTAGTAGCCTCTTTTTTCTTGTAATTCTTTATATTTTTGAATATCATAGCATATCATTTTTCTTTTGTATTTAGCAAACATACCTATGTCAAGCCAAGAGTATGTATTGTCTATTTTATATTCTTGTATTGTATTTTTGCCGTCCTTATAGTACCATAAAATAATAATTTTTTTTATTCTAAAATCTACATATTGCTCTGTTATGTTGAATAAAATATCCTTGTTTATTTTTTTATAATTATCCCAAAGACTTATAATATTTTTTGCATCATAAATAACCGCCTTAGAATCAGCCTTCTCACACAAACTCTCAAATTCTTTAAAACTACTTTGCCATTCAAGAGGTACAAAAGAGTATCCAAACCAAAGAAGCATGAATAATGGATAAGGTAAAAATAAATAAAACTTTTTAATTTTTTTATCAATATTAAAAATTTTAAAGACAAGATAAAAGACAAGCTTTAAAAATAAATATACCCATATAGTAGAAAGTATAAACAAGCTAATCCATCCAAAGAAAGGAAAAGGGAAAAAGGTTAAAAGAGTTAAATAAGTAATATTATAAAAAGTTAAGATGACAAGAAAAAGATAAAATAAAGCTTGTTTTATATTTTTAAAGAATTGTTTTTTTAAATCATTTGAATTTTCTTTATTGTTAAAATAATGATAGAGCTTGTTTTTCATATATTTTTATCCTATATTACTTTGATTATTATCTTTAGTATCTTCAAACAAAGTAGCGCTAAAGCCACTTGTAGTGTTGGGCTGATGTTTTAAAAGTTTAAATCTATTTACAAAATCAATGATTCTTTTAC
>NZ_NXBA01000038.1:0-848 GCF_002383835.1 Campylobacter sp. 107 | reverse complement strand
TTAAATCCTAAAACCAAAGAAGATGCTTTTAATAAAAGTATTCTTTGGATAAAAGAACATTTAGAATTTATGGAATTAGTTTATGGACATATTAAAGCACAAGAAAGTGCTTTGATTAAAAATATACTTCCTTTAGAAGAAAAAATTAAAGAAAGAAAATTAGATAAATGGATGGAAAGGGTGAGAAGGTGAGAGAAGAAAATAATTTTAACAAAAATTTAAAAGCTTTGAGCGGTTTTGAGTATAACAACTTACGCAAAAAACTTGAGGATCTAAAAGAGCTTAGAGAATTTACTTTCACTCAAGGAAAAGATAATCTTGATATCAATATCATAAAAAAAAGAAATTTAAAAAAAATGTATCAAGATCCCATCAAAGAACTTGAAAAAAATTTAGAATATTTTAAAGATTTTACACGCTATCCTGTGCTTTTTTTTTATGGTTTTGGAAATGGAATTTTATATAAAATTCTACTTCAAAATCAAGCACTTAAAAGAATAATCATCTTTGAAAAAGAATTAGAACTTATCTTTTTGGCCTTAAATTTCATAGATTTTAGCAAAGATTTAAGCTTAGGGCGACTCATTATTTTACATCATGATGATATTAATCTTCCTAAAATGGATAAAGTTTTTCGTTTGATAGGGGATTTGTTGTATCGTTCTTATAACCTACACATTGCTAATGATTTTTATGAACACTATAAAGAAGATATTTTAAAACTTAATAAACTCAACATGCAAATCATCAAAAATCACAATCTTATGCGTGGAAATGATCCTAAAGATGCTCTTCAAGGTATAGAACAATTTGTTTATAATCTTCCTCAAATGATTACTCATCCTAGT
>NZ_NXBA01000037.1:0-3932 GCF_002383835.1 Campylobacter sp. 107 | reverse complement strand
GAAATCTTAGCTCCTAAATTTTACAACAAATACAAAGATTTAGAAGTAGAGATTGATGATAAGGGTAATATTATAAGGTGGATTGGAGAGATTAATAGAGACAAAAGATATTAGCAAATAAAAAATGATATAATAATGCTTTACATAAGGAATCTTTTATGTTTATAAGTTCTAAAACAGAGTTAATTCAAACTATTAAAAATTTAACAATCAACAATAAAGAAGTTAAACAGATTGATTTTATTTATCCTAATTTTTCTGTTTTACACGCTATATTAAAAAATATTGATTTTCATCAAAGAAAAATCCTATCTAAAAATCAAATATTGGCTATGCAAATACTAGAAATTTTAAAACAAATTTGTGATAATCGCAATAATATAGAAGTAAATATCCATACCCTTAATGAGCTTGATGCTGGACAAAATGTAAATTTAAAAGATTTATCAAGCAGTGAAATTTGCACTAAAGCTTATTTAGAAGACTTAGAAGAAGAAATTCAAGATAAAAAACAAGATAAAGATTTTAATCTTTTTTATTATACAGATAAAAATAATCTTTGTATCGAATTTATCAATACTTTAAAAAAATTAGTCAAAGATTCTAAAGATATAAAAACCTTAGACGAGTTAATCCACAACATTGATCCTGATGATATAAGCAGTGAGAAATTTGATGATTTTAAGAAAAAAGTTTTAGAAAAGATTGGAAATGTCATAGAATCGGATTTTTTCAAAAATAGCATAAGTCCCACTTTAAAAAATACTTATGAAAAATTTATCAATGAGTTGTTAGAACACATTAAAAAACTTGCCAAAGAAAAAGAATATGAAAAAATTAAAATCATACTAAGTGCTATAGCGGGTGTTGCAATAGCCACAGTGGTAGCTGTTCTTACAGGTGGGGCAGGACTGGCTATTTTGGCTGCTGGTTTATTTTCTTTAATGGGTTCTGCAAGCGAGTATTATGAATTTACTCAAAGAGATTATGGCACACTTTTAACGCCTTTAGCCGCATTTTTAGCCACTAGATGTGCTATGTTTATTCATTATATTAATTCTCGCTTGTTATCTTGTGTTTTAATTATTAATAAAAAAGAAATTATTGATTTAAGTGGTTTTGGATTATATCTTGGAAGTGATGAAAGCAATATCGCTTCGAATTTGGCTTATAAAATCACTTTAAGCGAAGAAATAAAAAGCATTGAAAATATTTTTAGTGAAATCTTTTTAAACCCAGAACAAAAAGACAAGGGATATAAAAATACACCCAATGATTCAAAATCGAGCAATTTACCCGCTTTCATTTCAACGCAAAAATTATCTAATTTGTATTTAAAAAACAATGCTATTTTAAAGAATTTGCAAGAAGATATTGAACAATTTATTTATTTTTCCTATATAGAAAGTCCAAATTTTAACTCAAGTAAACTAGCTGAATTTTTTGTACAAAAAAATCAAAATGCACAAATAGATTTAAATACAACTAAAATGAGTAAAAATTATTTGATTATTTCAAATATCCCCAATAAATACAATGCAGGACTTAGTGAAAGCTTAACTCAAGAAATCGCCAACTATAATATACAAGATAAATACAGAACAATTAAAAAAAGTATTGATACATCAAAAAAAACTTATGACAGCACAAGAGATTATAGCGAATATAGCATAGAAATACCACAAGATGAAAATGAACCCTATATTTTACAATTAAGTCCTTTTGTGAAAATATCCAAAGAAGCTTATGAGAATAGTAAAAAAGCTTATGAAGATATGCAAGAGATTTATAAATATTTAACAAATTTTGTTGCTACACCGCAGAAGCTACCAGAATTCGCAAAAACAGTTAAAGAAAAATTAGCAATATCAGAAAATGAGCCAATGATAGAAATAGTAAAAAAGACGGAAAATTTACGACATCGCGAACGAATAAACATTTTAGCTTATATTGACTACAATAAAAAAATAAATGATAAAAAATGGCTTCCTTATTTTTATATCAAAAAATTCTTTAAACAAAACGAAGCCAAAGAATCCATCATAGAAAAAGAAAAGAAGATAGCTCATCAATATTTAACTTTTTTGAAAAAAGAGTTTTTTGAAAAATCGGATAAATCTTCATTTGGGAACTATTCTTTAATGGAATGTTTATTCATTTCATTTGTCTTGTATCAAGCTAAGCTTATTTTTCCAAATATCAATTTGGATTTGAAAAAATATGGAGGCAGTAATTTTGTATATATAAAATACTTAGATAAAACTTATGTTTTATGGACAGATGAACGTCCAATATATGTAAATAATGAGCCAACAAATATTACAGCATATGAAGTTGTATCGCAATTATTAAAAATACTTGACAAAAAAGATTATTCTTTTGTGGAAAATGATAGTTCGATAACTATAGATGATTTTTTTAATGAATTATCAAAAGATTTAGATACAACAAATACATTAGATAAAAAAATAATCAAATTAAAGCAAATGTATCATTTAGATGAACAAAAATGCATTAAAGAATTTATGAATTTAGACGAAGAAACGCAACGAGCTTTTGTTGCATGGATGGATATAGAGAAACAAATATCAGATTTATCAAAGCTTTTGGAACAGATGTATGGAAAAGAATATTTAAATAAGGCAAAAGAACAAAAAACAAGTGAAATATTTACTTATGCAATGTTAAAAATTTTATTAAGCGCTAGTCCTTTTATCAGCTTTACAGCTCAAATGTTGTGGGATTTTAATTTTTTAAAAACAATAGAATATGTTATTCAAGCTTGTATTAAAATAAACAAAGAAGGATTTAAAGAATTTTTTAAAGAACAGCTTGGTATTTTTGTACCTCCAAAAAAGAATAGTATATATCATATACACATAAAATCTAATTTAATAATAAAAGCACGCTTGCAACAAATAGAAAAAGAATTAACTCATACTAAAATCCAAATGATTTTAGCACAAGAGATAAAATCCAATTTAATAATACAAAAAAATACATCCGGTTTAAATCTATTTATCACAAAGATAAAAGAATACTTTAATGAAAAACAAATTAAGATTTATTGGAGTGATAAATATATGAAACAATTATTTATATACTCTAATCAAGAAAGCAATATATCTAAAATTGCTCTTATGCATAGCATAGATATACAAACTCAAAAATATACTATTTATACTTATGCTAAGCTAAATAAACTTGACCTTGCTTCTATTGTGGCTGGAGAATTTGTGGGTATTTTTTTAAATTATCTCTTTCCAACAAATTTCAAAGCCCTACAAGAACAATATGAAAGCATTGTTTATCAGCTTTACACCTTTAAAGATGATTCTCCTTTAGCAGTTATAAGAGATCATTTTATAACCTATCCTTTTATAATCAATTCAAAATTTATTAGCTTTGATTTAAAGAAAATTTTTTATGGCATAGATCTTTGCACAGGGGTTTTTGACACTCATTTTTCCTTTCATTATGAAATAAAACCAAAGCTTGAAGAAAATAAAGAATTTCTTTTAAAAAGACTTTTGTCTTATTTGATTATTGATGAGAAAAGAAATGCAACTGCTTTAGAGGATATAAAAGAACAAAAATATATTATAGATGATTATACTTTTTATTTCAAAGAGTTAAAATCTTTAGAACTTAAAAAATGCACCATGTATCAACTTCCTTGTAATCATCCTTTGTTTAAAGAGTTTAGAAATAAAGAAAAGCAAATTAGTGCTTTTAAAAAAGATGAAGATAGTCCTATTCATGCTTACAATGAAGCTTTACAAATTTTACAAGATTTTGCTAATGGACTTTACAATACAAGTAAAGATAAAACAGGAAGATATATAGAAGATAAAAATAAAACCAGAAGATTACTAGAAAAACTCAATATCATAGGACAAAACAATCTTAAGGCTATGTATATGGGGATAAAT
>NZ_NXBA01000036.1:0-890 GCF_002383835.1 Campylobacter sp. 107 | reverse complement strand
GTCTTTGTAGGGGGAGTTTCGTTTAATGTCGTGTGCTTCAAACAAAGCTTTGGAATATTCTTCAGTATAGTTGCCTGTGGGCTTAACATTTTCTTTAAAGAGTATTTTATTGGTATCTTTTTCCACATCTAATGCCAATCCATTAGGTGTATAAATTTTATAAGTCTCACTCATTTTTATCCTTTCTTAATTTAACCCATATATAAACCATCTTCTATAATTATAGTAGTGGCTAGTCTGCCTATGAAATTAGGCGGTAATTTTTGGGATTGTTTGTTTTTAGTTACACTTTCTATATCCTCCTCGTTTCCTTCTTCATTGTCTTTGTTTTTCAAGCTTTCTTTATTTCCATTTATCCCCATATACATAGCCTTAAGATTGTTTTGTCCTATGATATTGAGTTTTTCTAGTAATCTTCTGGTTTTATTTTTATCTTCTATATATCTTCCTGTTTTATCTTTACTTGTATTGTAAAGTCCATTAGCAAAATCTTGTAAAATTTGTAAAGCTTCATTGTAAGCATGAATAGGACTATCTTCATCTTTTTTAAAAGCACTAATTTGCTTTTCTTTATTTCTAAACTCTTTAAACAAAGGATGATTACAAGGAAGTTGATACATGGTGCATTTTTTAAGTTCTAAAGATTTTAACTCTTTGAAATAAAAAGTATAATCATCTATAATATATTTTTGTTCTTTTATATCCTCTAAAGCAGTTGCATTTCTTTTCTCATCAATAATCAAATAAGACAAAAGTCTTTTTAAAAGAAATTCTTTATTTTCTTCAAGCTTTGGTTTTATTTCATAATGAAAGGAAAAATGAGTGTCAAAAACCCCTGTGCAAAGATCTATGCCATAAAAAATTTTCTTTAAATCAAAGCTAATAAATTT
>NZ_NXBA01000035.1:0-1071 GCF_002383835.1 Campylobacter sp. 107 | reverse complement strand
TTTAGTTTTTAAAGATTTATAATAAGCTTTTTCTGCTTTAGTCCAAGGAGCTATAGCTCCTTTGATAGGATCTTTTAAATAAATACTTTGCCATTCTTTAAATTCAAGTAAAGTAGATTTCTCCCCTGTATAAAAGTTAGGATCTAGGTATTGGGGTTTATAGTCTTTGTAGGGGGAGTTTCGTTTAATGTCGTGTGCTTCAAACAAAGCTTTGGAATATTCTTCGGTATAGTTGCCCTTTGCTGGTGGATGTGAATCTAAACTTTCTACAAAATATATTTTGTTTGTTTCTTTATCTACTTTTACAGCTATTCCATTAGGTGTATAAATTTTATAAGTCTCACTCATTATCTATCCTTTCTTAATTTATCCCATATATAAACCATCTTCTATGATTATAGTAGTGGCTAGTCTGCCTATGAAGTTAGGCGGTAATTTTTGAGATTGTTTGTTTTTAGTTGCACTTTCTGTATATTCCTCATTTTTTTCCTCTTCATCACCTTCTTTTTCTTGTAAATTGTCTTGTTTCTTATTTATCCCCATATACATAGCCTTAAGATTGTTTTGTCCTATGATATTGAGTTTTTCTAGTAATCTTCTGGTTTTATTTTTATCTTCTATATATCTTCCTGTTTTATCTTTACTTGTATTGTAAAGTCCATTAGCAAAATCTTGTAAAATTTGTAAAGCTTCATTGTAAGCATGAATAGGACTATCTTCATCTTTTTTAAAAGCACTAATTTGCTTTTCTTTATTTCTAAACTCTTTAAACAAAGGATGATTACAAGGAAGTTGATACATGGTGCATTTTTTAAGTTCTAAAGATTTTAACTCTTTGAAATAAAAAGTATAATCATCTATAATATATTTTTGTTCTTTTATATCCTCTAAAGCAGTTGCATTTCTTTTCTCATCAATAATCAAATAAGACAAAAGTCTTTTTAAAAGAAATTCTTTATTTTCTTCAAGCTTTGGTTTTATTTCATAATGAAAGGAAAAATGAGTGTCAAAAACCCCTGTGCAAAGATCTATGCCATAAAAAATTTTCTTTAAATCAAAGCTAATAAATTT
>NZ_NXBA01000034.1:0-1373 GCF_002383835.1 Campylobacter sp. 107 | reverse complement strand
TAGAAGATGAAGATAGAAAACAAGAGCTTTATGTTTGTAAATTTGTGGTGGTAAATGGGGTTAGTGAAAACAAAATAAAAGCAAAAAATAAAGATGTAAATATAAATAATGACACAAAGAATATAAACGCTACAAAAAGCAATAATATAAGTTCTAGTGAAAACAATGCTCAAGAAAAAAACACTCATCTAGGCAATGATGGTCAAAATCTTTTAAAAAATATAGAGAAGCTAAGACTCAAACCTTATAATGATCAAAATGGAAAAGAAATTACTTCATATGTTAAAGGTGTAACTATCGGATATGGACATCTTATAGGGCAAAATGAATGGGATTTGTATAAAAATGGCATTACTTTACAAGAAGCGGATAAATTGTTTAAAAGCGATTTGTTACCCTTTGAAAATGCTGTAAAAAATTCGATAAACTCTTCCTTGGCACAGAACGAATTTGATTCCTTGGTTATATTATGTTTTAATATAGGGATTGATAATTTTAAAAATTCTTCTGTTGCTAAAATCATCAATGCAGAGAAAACAGGCTACAAAACATTAAAGGAAGCTTGGATGGCGTGGAACAAAAGTCAAAATAAAGTAATGCAGGGACTAATTAATAGGAGAAATGCTGAATATAAGCTTTACACTCAAGGAGGTTATGAAAAATGGTAATTTTTAAAAATATATTATTGTTTTTATTTTTTAGTACTTATTTGTTAGCGCAAGAGGATTTTACTCCACTAGAGCAATGTACCTATAAAAATGAAAAGTTTTGGATAAAAATTTTAAATCTATGTCCAGAGGGTAATATAACTTGTGATAAGGTTGTATATGTGGGTGTCAATAAAAATAATGGAAAATATATTATCTTAAACGGTAAGTCTATTAGCGATGTAAATATGAATTTTAAAGGATATGTTTTTAAAAATGGTATTTATGAATACAATATTTTTAATAATTTTTTATATATTTCTAAAAACAAGCAGATTATACAAGAATATGGTCTGAAATTATGTGAAAAAAAGACGCAACAAAGGCAACAAGCAACAACGAATATCTAGAATATGTAAAAAGTTAAAAAAATGCAATAAGAATTACAAGAAGTTTTTAAAGTTATAAAAATCCTAATTAATGAAATCTTAGCTCCTAAATTTTACAACAAATACAAAGATTTAGAAGTAGAGATTGATGATAAGGGTAATATTATAAGGTGGATTGGAGAGATTAATAGAGACAAAAGATATTAGCAAATAAAAAATGATATAATAATGCTTTACATAAGGAATCTTTTATGTTTATAAGTTCTAAAACAGAGTTAATTCAAACTATTAAAAATTTAACAATCAACAATAAAGAAGTTAAACAGATTGATTTTAT
>NZ_NXBA01000033.1:0-596 GCF_002383835.1 Campylobacter sp. 107 | reverse complement strand
TTCTTTAAATACACCCAAACCTACCTATATAAGTGAATATATTAATATCTTGGGGCAACTTTTTCTAGCAGGTTATATAGATTTTGGATCTTATTGTGATGAAGATAGAAATAAAATAGATTATCCCTCAAACTTATCTTATTATAAAGAAGATAAATATCAAGCTTGGATATATTTTAGAGATAATTTCTTCTATAAAGAAAGATTTATTAGAGAGTTGGATGATCTCGAGACATTAGATGAGGATGGATGTAGTCTTGTTTTAGGTAATGTTTCTTGGGATACACCACAATATTGGTCACAATATAATATCTGGGTAGCAACAACCCCCAAAGGCACAAAATACTTCCAAGAAATCTTAGCTCCTAAATTTTACAACAAATACAAAGATTTAGAAGTAGAGATTGATGATAAGGGTAATATTATAAGGTGGATTGGAGAGATTAATAGAGACAAAAGATATTAGCAAATAAAAAATGATATAATAATGCTTTACATAAGGAATCTTTTATGTTTATAAGTTCTAAAACAGAGTTAATTCAAACTATTAAAAATTTAACAATCAACAATAAAGAAGTTAAACAGATTGATTTTAT
>NZ_NXBA01000032.1:0-863 GCF_002383835.1 Campylobacter sp. 107 | reverse complement strand
ATTTATCCCCATATACATAGCCTTAAGATTGTTTTGTCCTATGATATTGAGTTTTTCTAGTAATCTTCTGGTTTTATTTTTATCTTCTATATATCTTCCTGTTTTATCTTTACTTGTATTGTAAAGTCCATTAGCAAAATCTTGTAAAATTTGTAAAGCTTCATTGTAAGCATGAATAGGACTATCTTCATCTTTTTTAAAAGCACTAATTTGCTTTTCTTTATTTCTAAACTCTTTAAACAAAGGATGATTACAAGGAAGTTGATACATGGTGCATTTTTTAAGTTCTAAAGATTTTAACTCTTTGAAATAAAAAGTATAATCATCTATAATATATTTTTGTTCTTTTATATCCTCTAAAGCAGTTGCATTTCTTTTCTCATCAATAATCAAATAAGACAAAAGTCTTTTTAAAAGAAATTCTTTATTTTCTTCAAGCTTTGGTTTTATTTCATAATGAAAGGAAAAATGAGTGTCAAAAACCCCTGTGCAAAGATCTATGCCATAAAAAATTTTCTTTAAATCAAAGCTAATAAATTTCGAATTGATTATAAAAGGATAGGTTATAAAATGATCTCTTATAACTGCTAAAGGATTGACTAATTTTTTTAAAGTATTGATAAAATCAATCTGTTTAACTTCTTTATTGTTGATTGTTAAATTTTTAATAGTTTGAATTAACTCTGTTTTAGAACTTATAAACATAAAAGATTCCTTATGTAAAGCATTATTATATCATTTTTTATTTGCTAATATCTTTTGTCTCTATTAATCTCTCCAATCCACCTTATAATATTACCCTTATCATCAATCTCTACTTCTAAATCTTTGTATTTGTTGTAAAATTTAGGAGCTAAGATTTC
>NZ_NXBA01000031.1:0-963 GCF_002383835.1 Campylobacter sp. 107 | reverse complement strand
TCAAAACGAGCTTGTATAGCTCTTGCATAGGTAGAATTTTGATTATTATGTTTATCACCTAGTCTTTGGGTATCTAAATCTTTTTCTAACTCCTTTTCTTGTTTATCAATAATAACACCTGTAAAAACTGGATCTAATAAAGCATAACTAGCATCTGCACAATTAGCATAGTCTAAAAATTTAGTGATTAAGTCTAATTTAGCTTCTTGTGTTTTAATGTTTTTGCTCATTTATATCCTTACTTAAAATTATCAAAATAGCTACAAGTGAATACTTCTTCATATCTAAAATATAATCCAGCACCCTCATCACCTCTTAAGAATACACCATCATTTTTATAATTATATCTTATATATGAAGCAAAAGGCTTGGGCATTTTTTTATATTTTTTATCATATACTATGGTTATAATATTGCCATTTCGTTTCTTAGATTTGATCATATCTTCTATATCATAATAAGCAAATGTTTCATTAAGTTTTTCATAATAAAAATATTCATAACCATCATCCTTAACTCGTTTTTCTATAGAAGGCTTTTTTTTTGTAAAATCGCTATACAATTCCCAATAAGCTTTATTGTAAATTATTACTTTATTATCTATATCTTTACACAACTTCTTAAACTCATAATACTGCGGATCCATATATTTATAAGAACATCCTCCTACTAAGAATAATAAAAGATATACAGGTAAAAGAAACAAAGTAAATTTTTTAAATATTGTTTTAAAATTTATAGTTTTTGTTTTATTTTTTAATTTACAAAAAATTTTAAAGATAAAATATAAAATAATAGAAAATATAAAAACAAAAAAGAAAAATATAAGAATAAATATTAAAAGATTAACAAAGAATTCTAGCATTTTTATTAACTCCTCTTAATTTTCTCTGTTTTTTTCATAAGACAATTTGTAGTGTTGGGCTGATGTTTTAAAAGTTTAAATCTATTTACAAAATCAAT
>NZ_NXBA01000030.1:0-1910 GCF_002383835.1 Campylobacter sp. 107 | reverse complement strand
ATAAAGCTTGCTTATCTTTATCATATAAAACATAATCTTCACAAAAATATAAAGCTTTTAATAAATAGGGTTTTGAATTAATGTTGATGTTGTTGATATCTTGCAAAGATAGTTTTTGTATATAGGCTATGTTTAAATTATTGATTACTTGTATAGACATAAGTTTATAATTATTATATTCTTGATTAAAGTGATTAAGATTTTCTAAAAATATTTTATACTCATTGATATATTCTTTTTCATCTTGTATATTATCTAAATATTTAAGACTTTGATTGAAAATATTATTATTGTAAAAATTACAAGAAAAACTATCAAAATTAAATTCTTTTAACAAATTACTATTTTTATTATCTATAGAACATAAAGGAGCAAAGGAATTTTGCATGTTTTTGTAGTAGGGGTAGAGAGAGTTATTGGAAAGATTAAATGCTTGTTGAGTTTTATTTGCACTGAAATAAAGAATTTTTTGCGTTGGTTTTTTGATTAAAGAAACCACAGCGCCTGGTCCAACTATACTCCCAATATAGTATAACGGTTGTTTTTGAAAATCTTGTTTTAAGAATTGAAATGTTTGCTTTCTAATTTGATCATTTGAGATTATAAGTTTAATGGCTTTATAAAAGACTTCGGCTTGTTCAATAGCTTCATCTTGTTTTGTGTTGTCATCTAAAATTATATTTTCAACTCCAATAATTTTTATTACAAAATGTCCAAATTCTAAAGCCGTCATAACTGTAGAGTCAAATATACCATTTACTAAATCATCAATATGTTGCAAAATATTCTTATTGTTAGACATTTTATTAGTCCTTTATTTTATTTAAATAGATAAAATATACTAAAATAATTTTATAAAATAAATAAAAAACTATTGAAAAAATAATTTTTAAATTTGTATTTAAATGAAAGAATTCTAACAAATCCATAAAATAATTCCACAATATAAACAAAATTAAAATACCATTAAAAATGCTATATAAAAAAATAAATAATGAATTTGCTTTATATTTGGCTTTACATTTTTTACAAACTAGTTCTTTACCAAAGCCCAATAAAAATACATTTGATGCATTTTGTAATTTATTGATTTTTGTTTTACAAACTTCACATTCTTTATAAATAGACATTTATTTTTCCTATATAATTTAAAAATTATCTTTAAAATTTAAATTATCTTCCGCATGCATTTAATCTTCCTTTAGCAAAATTTATTAGACGATTAGGTTTTTTAGCGCCATATATTGTTTCGTATAATTCTTGATATTCGGTTTTTAAATTTATATCATACAATAAATTCATTTTTTTATAAGAATTAATCATATTTTCTAATAACTGTTCTTTTTGAGGTATAGAACACATAAGATTTATATCTAAAGTAAAACCAAAAAACAAAGTGTTGTAATTTACAAAAGTAAACTCAAACATTATTTTACCTAAATTATACTTAGATGGTAATTTTTCAATTTCACTCATAAAGACAAGCAACTCATCCGCAACATTTAAATAATTATTAATTTCTTTTAAATCAGTGTTATTGGAAATAAAATAAAAATAATTAAGATTATTTTGCATTTGTAAAGTAAATAATACATCCTTATTTTTAAGAGCTACCAAATAAGCATTGTCTAAACCTAAAATTTGCATAAATTTAAAATCTTTTTTAAAATTATGCATATAATTTAATAATTCTTTTTGATTAAGTTTTAATTCTTGATTTAAGTTTTGTTCTACAAAAACTTTTTTAAATTCTTCTTCGTTGCTCCAGAATAATTTAGATATCTCTTTTCTAATTTGATTTTCTTTTTCATAATAATACTTATCCCAAAAGATAAGCTCTAAAGGGCGATAAGCTAAGCTTATAAAAATAATCAAAGCTATAAGCAAACCGCAGGGCATATAAAATCTTT
>NZ_NXBA01000029.1:66028-70733 GCF_002383835.1 Campylobacter sp. 107 | reverse complement strand
TAACATTCTCTTTTAAAAACTTCTTGATTTTCAATAATGTATTTTTAGAAAACAATTTGCTTAACCTATCTCTGATTAGATATAAAAGACAACAAGTTATTAAAACACTAACGATAGATGCAAGCACTGCTAAATAAATAATTAAGTGCGCTTTATCCATCTTTATTCCTTTCAATATTTTTTAAATAACTTACTATGACTACCTAGTTTTAAAATATTTAGCTCTAACTCATTATTATGTTTTTGATAAATAATAACAAGTTAGACTTTATATGACATTCTCTAAAATCTTTTAATACACCTTTTAATTGATGATCTTTATATTTAGGTTCTAAATTCTCATCATTAGAAAGTTTTACAATAACTTCATCAGTTATTTTACGCTCTTCACCACTTATTTTTTTGTAAGCTTTTATAAAATCTTTATGGTAATAAATTTTATATTTTGCCATTTTGATAAGCTTTCACAAAGTCTTGATGCGAATTAAAGCTTAATGCAGTATTGACTTTTTTTTCTTTATCAAGTTCTTTGCTTGCATTTAATATCTTACTTTCAAAACTACTCAACTTAGGCTTAGAAATTTTACATTTGGTATTTATGCTTTTTGCTAAACCCTTGAATGCAGGTAAAAAATCTTCATTAACATTTTCAATAATAAGAGTCATAAGCAACTCCTTTCTCAATTTATATAACATAATTATACCATTTTTAATAATTTTTGCAAGTATTTATGCTATAAAATGCCTATTTTTTAGGGGTTTAAATCGGATTTCTTTTTTTATTTAACTATGTTAATTTTTAGGTGCTTATTTTATAAGATTTTATAGCGCTATTTGCAAGATCGGCTAAGAATTTGCTTCTATTATCGCTTATTGCATCTATTGCCTCTACTAAGCTTTTAGGCAAGGTAATATTAATTCTAATTTTTGCTTCATTATCAATAGGTTCTTTAATATAATCACCTTTTTCAAGCATAACTTCTAATGCTCCTTTAAATGCTTCTTTGAGATCTTTTAAGGCTTCTATTTCATTTTCACCATCTCCCATAATATAAGGGAAATTTTTATATCTTGCAAAATATCCTCCGCCATCTTTTTCATCAAGTTTTTTTATAATAATTTCATAAGGTAGATTAAGATAGTAATCTAAGTCTTTCATGATTCATTCTCCTGTTATAGCTTTTAAAACCATTTTGACATATATAGCCTTTATAGGGCGTTTAAATGGAATAGTAATAAGATCACATTCTTTTTTTCTAAATTGATAATGTGAACCGCCTTTATTAAAACATTCATAACCTTCGCTTTCTAATAAAATCTTAAGCGTTTCAAAGCGCACATTGTTAGGATTATTTTTTAATTTTATCTTTTTTACTCACTATAATATCCTTATGAATATGTATTATGCACACTTTTTATTAAGTATCACTTATAAACCGAACGCAATTCTTTTAATAAAGTTTAGATATAATCTCACAAAACGCTTACTATGTCGTTTCATAGTTAAGCCTTTAGGGTTATTTCCGCCAAGAGTTAAAACTCAAGGCGGATTTTTATGAAGGAAAGATTTAAAATGAGAAATTTAACTTTAGAAGAAAATATATTTTTAGCAAAAAGAAACCTTGTAGATATTATTTGGAAATCCGCGAATTTAGAAGGTGTAAATGTTACTTTTCCTGAAACTCAAATGATTATAGATGGCTTTAGTGTTCCTGATAAAACAATACAAGATTTAACAATAATTTTAAATCTCAAAAGAGCTTGGAATTATTTGTTTGATACCATTAATGAAAAAGTTAGTTTGAGTTTGATGCAGGACTTTAATAGGATTGTAGGCAGAGATTTGGTTCATAAATCAGGATTTTTAAGAACAGCTGATGTAAAATAAGTGGAACAAATTTTAAACCAAAATTACCTATTGATTATGAGGTTAGTGAAAATATAGAAACAATTTTAAAAAATGAAAATAAAAAAGAAGTAGCATTGGATTTGATGTTATATCTTATGAGAAGTCAATTATTTTTTGATGGAAATAAAAGAACTTCAATGCTAATTGCTAATAAAATTTCAATTGAAAATGGATTCGGTATTTTGGCAATTGCTAAGAATGATATGAATGAGTTTTTTACCCATCTTGTTAAATTCTATGAAACAAACAATAATTATGAAATAAAACAATTTTGTAAAGAAAATTGTATTGAAACAATGGTTTTTCATAATGATGAAGAAAAAACAAATTATAGGAAAGAATTGAGATAACACTCAAATTTTCATATAAAACATTAAAACTTATTCATTCAAAAATACTATAATTAAAGCGTATTAAGCATGGCTACTCTTTCGGTTATAAGAAAGAGGAATAATGAGTAGGATCATTGAGTTTTTAGTTCTTGTCTTAGAATTAATTAACGAGATAATCAAGCTTGTTGGTTATCTCACTTAAAAAACCGTTGAAAATTCTATAAAAACCACACTTAGTCTAAGCTTAATACAATTGTAACAAAAAACACTTAACCGAAAGAGGCGTGGCTTTCGGCTATTTGTTCTTGCAAAGTCTTTATCGTTAATATGTTCTATTATAAAACTTCTATAAAAATTTCTTTACTTTTTAGTTCCTCATAAAAATTTTTTCTTTTATTGGGGTCGTTTGTAGTTACAATGGTAAATCCTGCTTGTTGAATTTTCATGAGAATTTCTTTTGAAATATTCATACTATGGAATAATTTTTTAAAATGTTCAGGTGTTATTACTGCTGCTCTAATATAATGAAAAAATGGATTACCATTTTCTTTATTTTTATTATATTGCATAGTATTATTAAACACTATGTCACTGCTGTAACTAATGTTTTGGAAATTATCTTCTTTGATACGCTTTCTCATCTCATTATAAAATGAGGTTAATTTGTTATTCTCATCTTTAATAAGATTAAGTATAGGATCTGGAATTTTATCTAAATATTGATTTTTTTTCATCGAAATTATCCACATTAAAAGAAGTAATATAGTAAGATTTATCCATTGCTAATATTATAGAAGTTGAAGGATAATTTTTATCATAACCATCAAAATATAAATTCACATTTACATCGTGATATTGATAACGAAGTTTAATACAGTTTCCGACTTTTTTATATTTAGCATTATTGTACTTCTCTAATAAAATACCTAAAATAATAGTATCACTCATTTGCACTCCTTTAAAACGAAAATCTAAATATTATGTTATTATACAATCAACATTTTAGAGCAATACTAAATATAAACTAAATTGACAATTTTTTTATTGTATGATATAATTTAAAATCATTATAAGGGCGGATCGAGATCGCCCATCTTAAATACTATTTTAAGTAGCTATTCAAATCTTTTTCAAAACTCTATTAAATCACTTAAAAAAGCATTGATTTTATTTGGCATAACGGCCTATAAAGGTATTATGTGATTTTGTGGTGATTCTAGGAGCTAAAGCCTTTTGATTTGTTATTTTTGTTTTATATAAATTTTCCCAGTGAAAACTTCTATTTCTGATTTTTTAGTCAATTTTCTTAATTATTTAGAAAATAATTCAAAAAATGGCAATAAACTATCAAAAAAATAAAAATAACTTATTTGAGAGTATTAACTAGCTTTTTTTCTTTTATAAGCGATAATAATGATGATTTGTTTATTTTTTCCTTTGATATGAAGAAAATTAGATTTAGAACAGAAAAATCAGAAGAAAAATTAAATTATCTTAATGAAAATGAAATTATAAGGCTAAATAATGTTTTAGAGAAAGAAAAAGCAAAAAAAGAAGTTTATAATAGTTTTAGAAATTCTTTACTGATAAAACTTATGCTTTATGGAGGACTTAGAATTTCTGAAGCTTTAAATGTAAAGCTTTGTGATTTTGAAGAAGTAGATGATGAAATATTAAAAATATCCATAATAGGCAAGGGCGGTAAAGAACAATTTGCATTTATTAAAAAAGAAGAAGTAGATGATGAGCTTGAATATTTTAAAGAAAATATCCAAGATAGTGATTACATAATGCAAACTAGCACAGGAAAACATTTAAATAGAAGTAATGCTTTTTTGATTGTAGATAATATTTACGCTAAAGCTTTGATCAGCAAAAAAGGACTTCATTTGCTTAGACACACTTTAGCTATGAGATTAACAGCCAAAGGAACAAACCTTGTGGTCATACAAAAAATTCTAAGACATGCAAATCTAAATACTACTACTATATATGCCAAAGCAACAAATGATACAATAAAAGCTGCGTTATTGAATAATTAATTTTTCTAAAATTGATTATTTACATAGACTTCTTTTTGAAGTCTATGCTGTGAATCTTTCTAATAAAAGTTTAGGTTCTCCGCCAAGTATTTTGATGAAATTTGCAATTCTTGATTGTATCATTTCTACGGAATACATACCTCCTAAACCGCCTAAAGCATAAAATAATTCTTCGAAAATGTCTTCTTTGTTAAATTCAAGTTCTTCTATATCAATAAGATCAGGAGTTCGGCTACATTTTTGTAAATTTTGATATATTTTGATATATTTTGATATATTTTGATATATTTTGATATATTTTGACTAAAATCTTGATTTTTTGTAGATTATTTTCAGTCTCTAAATAAGAATTTAAGTGTATTATTAGGGTTTTTATGAGTTTTTCTCTATTTTCTTTATTTTCAAAAAACTCACCCCCCCCC
>NZ_NXBA01000029.1:0-66004 GCF_002383835.1 Campylobacter sp. 107 | reverse complement strand
TTATTTGCAGGTATAATTATTTTTAAATTTTTGAAATCTATTTCACTCCATTCTAAATTTCTGATATTAGCACTTCTTAAAAATAGATATGGGCTGATTTGCAAGGCTACTTTTGTGAATATACTTCCATTATAATTTTCTATTGCTAATAGCAACTCTTTAAATCTTTCTTCTTTTGTGATAGCTCTAAGATTTTGTTTTTTTAGGGGAGCCGTAAAGAGCTTTCATGTCTAAAGTTAAAATATTGCTATTTTCTATATATTCTTTATTTATGGCATACAGTATAATTCTTAAAGGCTTGAGAAATTCTTTTTATAGTTTCAAGCTTTCCCTCTGCTTTTAGTTTATCATATATTGCAATAATATCCTGTCTTGTTAAGGTTGTAATATCTTTATCTCCTAGTTTTGAGATAATATGGATATCTACTCTATGTGGAGTATTATAATTAGATTTTTCTTTATAAAAATTTTCAACCCACTCTTTAAAAACTTCTTTTAGGGTTTTTGATTTTTGTATATCTTCTTTTTGAATTTGTTCCTTGGGATCAATTTTTTCAGTTAACATATTATTAAAAATATTTGCTTTTTCTCTTGCACTTGATAGTGTGGTTGTTGGGTATTTTCCTATTTTAATACTTTGTATTTTTTTTGTTTAACCTATATCTAAAATAAAAAAGATAATAGTACCTTTTAGCGAATCTTTTGCTTCGATGTAGAGATTTTTAGTGTACGCATCTTTAATATATGTTCTTTTTTACAATTAAAGTTTTAAGTTGCTTATCATTAACAATAATCATTTTTAATATTCCTATGTTAAAAAGTATATGTTATTTTTGAATTTTAAAATTTAACATATACTATAAAATATACTTTTAAAATTGTCAAAATTGATTATTTAAGATTATTTAAAACATTGCTATATTATATCTTGACTAATTATTTGAGATCATTTAGGATTATTTAAGAAAAGAAATAATGGTGCGCTCAAGAGGATTCGAACCTCTGGCCTTTTGAACCGCAATCAAATGCTCTATCCAGCTGAGCTATGAGCGCAAAAATAAGTTAAAATTATATATAAATATTCTTAAAATAAGCAAAATTTTGCTTATTTTATTTGTTTTTTAGCTTTTTTACCTTCATCTAAATCAAATTCTTTAGCCTTTTTTGAATGATAAAATATAAAACCTACAATCAAAATACAGCAAATCAAAGAAAAAATATAAAGTGTGCCATAAGGGCTATCTTTGAAAAAAAGATTATTAGTATTCATTCCAAAAAATCCCACGATCAAATTTAAAGGTAAGAAAATAGAAGAAAGTATGCTTAAAAGATAAATACTTTTATTCATTTTTTCATTTTTAATTGCACTTGTTAATGTATAAAGAGTATCAATTCTTGTTAGATGTTCTTTGGTATTTTTATTTAAGATGCTGATGGATAAATTTAGAATTTTTAAATGTTTTTTGTATCGTGCTTGTTCGCTAAGCAAAAGATTGAAAGCTTCACTTAGAAGATTAATTTGCTTTAGATTTTTGTTAATTTTTTGTCTTAAAACAAAGGATTTTTTGTAAAAATTTTTAACAAAACCACCTTTTAAGATAATACCTTCTTTGTGTTCTAAAAGGTTTTGAAAATGAGTATTTTGTACTTTAAAATCTTCTAAAATAGATTTAATAAAATTTGAAAATTCTTCTATGCTAGAAAGCTTAAATTCTTCATTTTGAAGTTTATAAATTTTCTCATCATTAAAAAGCCAAGTTTCTAAATTTAATCCCACGTAAACAAAAATTTTTTGTCCATAAATTTCGCTATAGAAAGTTTCTAAATTCTTTGCTTGCAGGATTTTTTTTAGATTTTCGTGTAGCTCTAGCATTTTATTTGCCTCTTAAGTGATAAAAATTTCTTTTAAATTGCGTAAAAGAATTGTTCAAAATTGCTTCACGCATCTTTCTTGCAAGTTCAAGATAATAATGTAGATTGTGCAGACTTGCCAAACGAAAAAAAGTAAGTTCTTTAGCTTTAAAAAGATGGTTTAAATAACCCCTTGAAAAATTACGACAAGTATAACATGAGCAAGTAGGATCTATAACTTCATGATCGTTGATAAATTCTGCTTTTTTAATATTAAATTTTCCAAAACTTGTAAAAAATGTTCCATTTCTTGCATTTCTAGTTGGCATCACGCAGTCAAACATATCTACCCCTCGCTCAACATTTTCTACTAAATCTTCAGGCGTTCCTACGCCCATTAAATATCTTGGACGATTTTCGTCTAGATAAGGGTTTAAGTTTTGTACTGTTTCATACATCAAGGTGTTTTCTTCGCCAACGCTAAGCCCACCTATAGCTAAACCATCAAATGGCATTTCGTTTAAACTTAAAGCACAACGCTTTCTTTCTTCATAATCTGTGCCACCTTGGATAATACCAAAAATATTTTGCCCTATACCTATACCTTTATTTTGCATATTTTTATGATAAACAATAGCTTCTTTTGCCCAAAGTATAGTGCGATCAACAGAAATTTTAACTCTTTCTTTGGTTGCAGGTAGGGCTACTAAATCATCTAAAATCATCATAATATCAGAGTTAAAATCATATTGGGTATCTAAAACACTTTTTGGAGTAAAAAGATGACGACTTCCATCAATGTGACTTTTAAATTCTATGCCTTCATTAAAATGTTTGGAATTTTTACTTAAAGAAAAAGCTTGAAAACCACCACTATCGGTTAAAAAACTTCTATCAAATTTCGTAAATCCATGTAAACCTCCAAAATCTTTTACTACTTTGGAAGTTGGACGCAAGTACATGTGATAGGTATTTGCTAAAATAATTTTTGCATCAAGCTCATTTTTCATATCATTAGCATCAAGACTTTTAACCGCTCCTACTGTGCCAACAGGCATAAAAACAGGGGTTAAAAAAGTGCTGTGTGCGGTAGTGATTTCACAAACCCTTGCCATTCCATCTTTATGCTTTAATTTAAATTCCATTTGTTATAATTTCCTTTTTGGAGTTTAAAATGAATAATATTTTAATTATAATAGATGGTATTTTAGCAAAGCATTTCTTAGAAAGGCTTTGTTTTGAAAAAGGCTTAGGTTACTTTTTTACAGTAGTGTGTCAAAATAGTGAAAAAAATAACTTAAATATTTCTAGTGAGTATATTGACTTGCATTATTTTGATCCTACAAGCACAGCGCGTCTTGAAAATATTATGAGTAAGGATTTTAAACAGGCTTTTATTTATATGCAAGATGAATTTGAAACTAAAAAAAGTTATGAGGCTTTGCGTTCTTTAAATCCAAATTTAGAAATAGAAATAATGGATTTTTGGGGGTTAAGTGTTAATGATACTCATGCAAATTTAGCTGATGCTAGAATGACTTTAAGCCGTAGATTTATGGATTTTTTACCAGATATTGCTTTAACAGCTCAGTATATAGGACTTGGAGTTGGAGAGATTATGGAAGTAAAAATTCCGGCAGGGTCTATTTTTGCTTATAGGCACATAAGTTCAATACAACAAAAAAGGTGGCGCATAGTCCTTATTTATAGAAATTCTAAAATTTATTTTGTAAAACCATCTTTTGTTCTAGAGCCAAATGATAGCATTTTGATCGTTGGGGATCCTGTTGTTTTACAAAGTATTTTTCATAATATAAGAGGCAAAGCAGGGCAATTTCCTATGCCTTTTGGAAGTAATGTTTTTGCTTTAATTGATATGAAAAATATGAATCAAAATATGCAAGAAAGAGTGCTTGATACTACTTTAAAATTAACTCAAAAAAGCAATGCAAAAAGATTTTTTATACATGTTATCAATCCTAAATTAGGGGTAATGTATGAAAAATTAAAAAAACTTTCTGAGGATAAAGAAGGTGTGTTTTTTGATTATTTCAACACGGATTTTAAACAAATTTCCATGTGGTTGCAAAATAATGATATAGGATTAGTTGTAACCGATATAAAAAATTTTGAGAAAGAAAAACAAGCTTTTTTTGATTTAAAAATTCCTATTATGAAGGTGGGTGAAGCTTCTTTTGATGAGCTTAAAGAAGCGATTATTTTAAGTGCTGATGAGAGTGAGCTTGAAAACAATGCAAATGTCATTACTGATTTAAGTAAACAGCTTGATTTTGGAGTTATTTTATATTATTATAATCCAAATTCTCAAAATACTACAGATATGGAGGAGTATTTTAGAAGTTTATCTAAGCTTTATGATAAAAATATACAAATTATTAATAAAAATGATGAAAACCCTCTTTTAAATTTGCAATATCGCGAAGATTTGTTACAATTTGTGAGTTTTCAAAAAGAATTACTAAATAGAGATTTTGCCAGAAATTTAAGTACAAATTTAAATAGGCATTATTATAAAATGAGACAAAATTACCAACTTTTCATACCAGTAGAATAAATAATTAATTAAATGTGATAGAATAAACGCAAAAAGAGTAGTTCAATGCAAGTAGAAGTTAAGTTAAAAGAAAATGCTTATAAGGTTTATATTGATGAACTTGAAGAATTAGAATTTGATAGTAAGGTTTTTATACTTTCAAATCCTAAGATTTCAGGTCTTCATTTGAAAACATTACTTTCTAAAATTAAGGCAAAAGAAATTTTTATTGCCACTGTAAAAGATGGTGAAGAATATAAAAATTTAAGCACCATGGAAGAAATTTTAAACCAAATGTTTAATTCTAAATTGGATAGAAAAAGCGTACTTATAAGTTTTGGTGGTGGCGTGATTAGTGATATGGGCGGATTTGCTGCTAGTATTTATCAAAGAGGTATTGATTTTATAAATATTCCTACTACACTTTTAGCCTGTGTTGATGCAGCAGTAGGTGGAAAAACAGGTGTTAATAATAATTTTGGTAAAAATCTTATTGGCACTTTTTATCAACCTAAAGCTGTATATTGTGAGAGTTTTTTTTTAAAGACTTTGAGCTCTAGAGAACTTGCTGCAGGCATGGCTGAATTTATTAAAATGGCAGCAATGTTTGATTATAGTATACTTGATTTTATAGAAAAAATTGATGAAAAAAGTTTCTTAAATGCTACTTGTGAGAATGAAATTTTTACTCAAATTATAGCAAAAAGCATAGAGCTTAAATCAAGGGTTGTTGAACAAGATGAAAAAGAATCAAGGCTTAGAATGCTTTTAAATTATGGTCATACTTTTGCTCATGTTATAGAAAATTTTACAGATTATAAGCTTTATTTACACGGAGAAGCGGTGGCTATAGGTATGGTTATGGCAAATCAATTGGCTTTAAATTTAGGGCTTTTGGATAAAATGCAAAGTCAAAGAATAAAAGATATTTTGCTTAAATTCGGTTTGCCAATATCATATAAAATCAACAATGTAGATGAATTTTATGAAGCTTTTTTCATGGATAAAAAAAGCTCTAATAAAAAAATCAATTTTGTTCTTGCTAGTCCTTTGGGTAAGGGTTTGATAAAAGGTGATATTTCTAAAGAAGATATAATTGCAACTTTAAGAGAATTCCAATGAAAAAAATTATTATTTTAACCTTTTTTGTTGTTTTTGCTTTTGGTGATGTAAATCGGACTATTATTAATAATATAAATGAGAAAATTAATACTTTAAATACTGTAATCAGTGCTAGTATTTGGAATATACGTTATGAAAATTTTATAAAATATCAAGATATAAATGATGAATTAATCATTTTAAATCTTAATTTAAAAAAGACTTCTGATATTCACCATCAAGAAGAACTTAAACGCAAGATAGCAAATTTAGAAGAGCAATTGAGCTTGCTTAAAGAATATAAAGATTTAAATTTTGCACAAAGTCTTAGTGCCCCTGATAATATAGAAACTTTATCTAAGCTTACTAATCCTTTGGCTATTATAGGAGCTTTTTCTCATATTAAGAAATTAAAAGGAGAAAAGGAAGAGTATATATTTAAATTTAATGATTTTAAAAATTTAGTAGATAAAATCAAGGAAAAAAACTCAGAACTTAAGGAATTAGTTGAGCTTAAACCAAGTGTTGAGAATATAGAAGCTTTAAAAGCTTCGGATAAAAAGTTGGAAGAATTTGAGCAAGCTTTAAATTTTGCTAGTGTTTCTTATTCTGTTTATGAGAAAAAAATTGATGAAGAGCTTTCTCGAGTAAGTGCCGAGATTAAAGTTCAAGGCTTAAGGGCTGTAAATATACTTGTTGCTATTGTTATTGTTATAGCTATAGCTTTTATGTTGAAATTTATTGCTAAAAAATACATTAAAGATAGTGAAAGATATTATACTGCTACGAAGATTATTAATTTTATTAATATAAATATTATTTTTCTTATTTTGCTCTTTGCTTATATAGAAAATATTACTTATCTTGTAACTATACTTGGTTTTGCTTCTGCAGGCTTAGCTATTGCTATGAAAGATATGTTTATGTCTATGCTTGGATGGTGTGTGATTATTTTTGGCGGAAGTTTTAGAGTAGGGGATCGTGTAAAAGTTTTTCAAAATGATACTACCTATATAGGAGATATTATAGATATTTCTTTTTTACGCATTACTCTTTATGAAGAACTTACGCTTGAAACTTATAGTAAAAATCGTCGTAGTGGACGTATTATATTTATTCCTAATAACTATGTTTTTACAAATTTGCTTGCTAATTATACTCATCATGGTATGAAAACCGTGCTTGATGGCATTGATATAAGTGTTACTTTTGATAGCAATCTTGACAAAGCTCAAGAAATTGTGGAAAATATTGTTACACGCCATGCCAAAGGTTATACTGAGCTTGCTAGAAAAAATATAGCTCGTTTACAACATGAATATAGTATTAAAAATCCTAAAGTGGAGCCAAGGTTTTTTATGTTTTTTGAACATTGGGGAATGCGAATTTCTGCATGGTATATGACTAATGCTTATGCGGCTTTGGTATTAAGAAGTACGATTAGCAAAGAGATTATAAAAGAATTTAATAAGCATAAAGATATAAAAATTGCTTATCCATCGCAAAATTTATATTTAGGAAATTTAAATCAAAGTCATTTTGAACAACATCATGAAAATATGTATTTTCATGCAAGGAATAAGGATTGAAAGAAAAAGTTTTTTTTAAAACCTTTGGGTGTCGCACAAATATTTATGATACAGAGCTTTTAAAAAGTTATGTAAAAGATTATGAGATTATAAATGATGAGAATAAAGCACAAATTATCGTTGTAAATTCTTGCACGGTTACAAATGGAGCTGATAGCGGGATAAAGTCTTATGTAAATACCATGCAAAAAAAAGGCATTAAAGTTATACTTACAGGTTGTGGTGCTGTAAGCAAAGGTAAGGAGCTTTTAGATAAAAAGCAAGTTTTTGGAGTGCTTGGAGCGTCAAATAAAGATAAAATCAATGAATTTTTAGGAGCAAAGACAAGTTTTTATGAACTTGGAAATTTAAATTTTATTGATAAAGATATAGTTTGTGAGTATGAAAATCATACCAAAGCTTTTGTGAAAATTCAAGAAGGTTGTGATTTTGCTTGTTCTTATTGTATTATTCCTAGCGTGAGGGGAAAATCAAGAAGCGTGGATGAAAAAGCTCTTTTAAAACAGGTTGAAATTTTGGGAGCTAATGGCTATAGTGAGATTGTCCTAACAGGGACTAATATAGGTTCATATGGGCTTAAAAATGGCACAACCCTAGGCAAGCTTTTGCAAAAAATGGGACAAATTTTAGGTATAAAACGCATAAGGCTAGGTAGTTTAGAACCTGCACAGCTTGATGAAAGTTTTTTAGAAATCTTAGATGAAGCTTGGCTTGAAAGGCATTTACATATTGCATTGCAACATACAAGTGAAAAAATGCTTCGCATAATGCGAAGAAGATCACATACGGATAATGATTTAAAGCTTTTTAATACTATAGCAAGCAAAGGATATGCTTTAGGGACGGATTTTATAGTAGCTCATCCAGGCGAGAGTGAAGAGCTATGGCAAGAAGCTTTAAGAAATTTTAAAGAATTTCCACTCACTCATATCCATGCTTTTATTTTTAGCCCTAGAAACAACACGCATTCTGCTACCATGAAAGATGTGATAAATGGAACTTTAGCTAAAGAAAGGCTAAACACTTTAAAATCCATAGTAGAAAAAAATAATTATGAATTTAGGAAAAAAAATCAAGTTTCACTTGAAGTTTTGGTAGAAAATCAAAAAGATGGTTTTTTTGAGGGTTATGATCAGTTTTTTAATAAGATCAAAATTAAAAGTGATAAAGATATAGCTAAAGAATGGATCGTTATATCTGAATATGAAGTACAAGAAAAGTCTAACTTTGCAAATTTAAAAGGCTAGATAATGAAAAATAAAAAGATAATTTTAGCATCTTTTATGGTTTTGTGTATGCTTTTGGGAATTTTATATTTTAAAAATGAACCTAAATATATAGATGAAAATCTTTATCAAAGTCTATTAAGCCAAAATTTAATCCAAAAAGCTGTGATTGATAAAGACGAAATTTGGCTTAAGGCAGAAGGTGAAAATTACGTAATTATAAAAGATGGCATAGATATAAAAACACTTTTATCAAAGGTTCCTGTAGAGGTTAAAAAAGATAATACACTTTGGGTGTTTTTTATTTTATTTATTTTTATTATTGCGCTTTTTATAAGTCTTGGTTATTTTGCTCGTAAAAAAGAGTTGGCTAAATATCCAATATCAAATAAGAATCAAAATCACACTCAAGCTCAAAATTCAAATATAAATTTAGAAAGTTCCCATATAAAACCTGTGATTTCAAATATTACTTTTAATGATGTAGCAGGTGTTGATGAAGTTAAAATGGAGCTAAGCGAACTTGTGGATTTTTTACAAAATCCTAAAAAATATAAAGAATTTGGTGTAAAAATGCCAAAAGGTGTTTTAATGGTAGGCCCACCTGGTGTAGGAAAAACATTGATAGCAAAAGCAGTTGCAGGAGAAGCAGGGGTGCCATTTTTTTATCAAAGTGGTTCAAGTTTTGTTGAAATTTATGTAGGTATGGGTGCAAAAAGAGTTAGAGAGCTTTTTTCAAAAGCTAAAATGATGGCGCCTAGCATAGTTTTTATTGATGAAATAGATGCCGTAGGTAAGGCAAGAGGAGAAATGTCAAATGTTGAAAGAGATAGCACTTTAAATCAACTTTTAACTCAAATGGATGGTTTTGAGGACAATAGCGGGGTTATAGTTATAGCTGCGACAAATAAAATCGAACTTATGGATCCTGCTTTATTGCGTTCGGGGCGTTTTGATAGGAGAATTTTTTTATCTTTGCCTGATTTTAAGGATAGACTTAAAATTTTAGAAATTTATATGAAAGATAAAAACAATAATATCAATTTAAATAAAATCGCTAAAGCAAGCGTAGGTTTTAGTGGAGCAGGGCTTGAAACTTTGGTCAATGAAGCAGCAATTAATGCTTTAAGAAGAAATAGTGCTTTAGTCGAGGAAAGTGATTTTTATGCTGTATTAAATAAAGTTCTTTTAGGTAAGAAAAAGATTTTAAGTTTTAATAATGAAGAGAAGAAAATTCAAGCCACTTATCAAGCTGCAAAAGCTTTGAGTGCGTATTATCTTGACATAGGATTTGATAAAATAACTCTCATTGAAGATCGTTTTAAAGAATATGAGCATAATATAAGATCAAAATCGGAGCTTATCAATCGTATAAAAGTTTATTTGGCTGGTTCTAGAGCTATGAAATTAATTTACAATGAAAGTTATACTAACTCGCAAGATGATTTTTTAAAGATTAAAGAATTGCTTGATTATATGTTGAGTTTTGATATGTTGGAAGAGTCAAATTTAAGTGAACAAAAAAAAGAAATGGATGAATTTTTAAATTCTATGAAGGATAAAATTTTAAAATTATCAGAGCTTTTGCTTGAAAAAGAAAAGATAGAATATGACGATGTTAAAGATATAATGCAGGTTTGATGATATGTTTAATCATCAAATTCTTTATATAAGATAGTTCCATTAAAATCTATAAGAATTTTTATATCGTTATCAAGTTTAATCTTATAATGGTTGATTTTTCTTTCAATTTCTCTAGCTTTTGTATTTGGAAATTCGTTTTTAATGATATTGGCTAAATTTTGAGGTAAAAAATCTAGATCAAAAGGAAAGGCTTTATTTTCAATTTCCTTCCAAGCTCCATCTATGTCAAATTCAAGTTCTGTTCCATCGCTAAGATAGACTTCATAGGAATTCTTGTCTTTTTGAACGATCCCTATAGGTGCTTTGAAATTATGTTGTAAAAATTCTTTAGAAACACTTGGTAAATTATCAGCAGAAATTATTATATCAGCATTTAAGGATAAACTTAAAATAGTAATAATGCTTAAAAATTTAATTTTCAATATTCTTCCTAATTATTTTTTAGTAAAATTGTAAAGAATTTATGTGAATTTTATGTGAATTTTAAGACAATATTATAAAAAATAAAGGTTTTATATTTTGCTTACAATTTTTTTAATTTTTTTAAATATTTTATGTTATTTTTTGATTTCTTATGATTATTACAATATCCTTGGTTTGAATATTTTATTTTTTAATGGAGCTTATTGGCAGCTTTTAAGTTCAATGTTTTTACATGGAAATTTAACTCATCTTATATTAAATATGATAGTTTTGTTTCAATTTGGGCGTATATTAGAAACTTATTTGGGTGCTTTGCGTTTTATTTTTATTTATTTTATTGGCGGATTGTTGTGTTCACTTTTAAGTGTTTTTTATGTGTATTTTGATTTTAAATATTTTGGAGAAAATATAAATGTCATAGGTGCTAGTGGTGCAATTTGTGTTTTAATGGGCTTTTATGCTGTTCTTGATAAAAATAGCACAAAAGGACTTATAGTGGCAATTTTACTTATGAGTTTTGCACCATTGCTTATGGGGGTAAATGTTGCTTGGTATGGTCATATTTTCGGGTTTATGTGTGGTTATATTTTAGCTAAAATAAAAGAGGTAAAATGAAAAAAATTTATATTATAAGACATGCAAAAGCAAGTAAGAGTGAAGACATCGATGATTTTGAAAGAAAACTTACTAAGAGTGGAAAGGAAGATTTAAAAAAACTTTTTAAAAATCTTGCTTCGCATGAAATTCATCCTGATTTGGTGCTATCAAGTCCTGCTGTTAGAACCGCTAAAACAGCGAAAAAAATAGCCAAATTTTATAATTTTGATAAAAATAGAATTTGTTTTGATGAAAGATTGTATCTTTGCAATGTTGAAAATTTGCTAAAAATTCTGCAAGATATTGATGATGAGTTTAATGAAGTATTTTTAGTGGGTCATAATCCTAGTTTAATGGAGCTTGGAGAGTTATTAAGTTCGCTATGTTTAGCTTCTTTTCCAACTTCTTCTATCTTGTGTTTAGAATTTGATATTAAGGAATTTAAAAATTTAAAAAAACATAGCGGAAAATTAGTTTTTTTTGAACATGTACGCAAGTTAAAAGAAGAAAAAGATCTGGGTTTTTAGTAAGGAGATTGACTCTTACTTCCAACCTTCTATATAATTTTTTAGTTTTCTTCCTACTTTAGGGTGTTTGAGTTTTTTTATAGCTGAGCTTTCTATTTGTCTCACTCTTTCTCGAGTGACATTAAGTTCCTTTCCAATTTCCTCTAAAGTTCTATCACTTTCATCATCCATTAAACCAAAACGCATACGAATTACCGCTTTTTCTCTATCGTTTAATTGATCTAAAACTTCATCAATTTGTTCTTTTAAATCATCCTTTAAGATATGATCCATTGGAGAAAGTGAATTTCTATCTTCAACAAAATCTCCAAATTTACCATCATCTTCATTTCCTATTGGAGCTTCAAGAGAAATTGGTTCTTTTGTGATTTTAATAACTTGTTTAACCTTATCTACGCTTAAACCTACTTCTTTAGCTATAACACTGACATCAGGTTCTTTTCCATCTTTTTGTAGATGTTCGCGGATAATTTTGTTAATTTGATTGATGGTTTCTATCATATGGATTGGAATTCTTATGGTTCTTGCTTGATCAGCTATAGCCCTTGAAATAGCTTGCCTGATCCACCAAGTTGCATAAGTGGAAAATTTATAACCCCTTTTGTATTCAAATTTATCCACAGCTTTCATCAAACCTATATTTCCTTCTTGGATAAGGTCTAAGAAAGGCAGACCACGATTTGTGTAGCGTTTAGCTATGCTTACAACAAGGCGCAAGTTTGATTTTGCCATTCTTCCTTTTGCTTCATCAGAGATTTTTTTACCGCGTTTAATTTGCTCCAAAATTTCTTTTAAGCGTGATTTTTCAAGATCAAAGCTTTTTTCACTGGCTTCTTTAGTTTGAAATAGTTTTTTAATTTCCATATAAGTGCTTACCATGGTTGTTTCTAAAGCTCGCTCTGTGATTTCTTCTTTGCTCAATTTTGTAATATCTTTTAAAATATCTGCATGGCGTTTTTTAAGTTCATCAGAAAACATAGGTAAGCGGTATTCTAAACGCTTAAGTTCTTTGTCAAATTCTTCATCACTTTTTAGTGCAGTTTCCATTGATTTTACGATTTCGCTAATAAGTTTTGAAGTAGGGCCTAGATCCATTAATTTTTCTTTTAAAATATTTTTTTTGAACGCGATGCTTAATTTATCTAAAAGCTCATCTCCACTTTCTTTGTCTTTGGATGTTTTTAGCCAATCTTTTTTAGCTTTTTCTAGAGCTTTAAATTTTTCTATAACTTTTAAAGTTCTTTCATCTTCTTTTTTGCTGTTTTTTTTAGTATTTTCTTCGTCTGATTCTAATTCTGTTTCGTTTTCTTCGTCTTCATCTATATCAAGTTCATCAAGTTTATCATCACTTTTTTCTTCATCGTCAAAGCTTTTAAATAGTTCTTTTACCCTTCTTTCTCTGTTTATTAAAGGTTCTTTATAATCTAAAATAAAATCTATCAAATAAGGCACAGAACAAAAAGCATCAATGATAATATCTTCGCCAAGTTCTATTTTTTTGGAAATTTCAATTTCTTCATCTTTGTTTAATAAAGCAATTTGTCCCATTTCTCTTAAATACATACGAACAGGAGAGTCTGATCTACTCCATTCTAATAAATCGTTTTCATTGGCTAAATCAAATTCGTTCTCAAGGCTTGTATCTTGGAGTTTTTGTTTTTCTTCTTGAAGTCTTTTTGCATCTTCTATGTTTTTCATTTGTGCAATTTCAGCTGCTGAAAAAAGTTGCACTTTGTGTTTTTTCATTAATGCTTGCACTTTTTTAGCGGTTGATGCACTTGGTTGTTTTGTAAGATATTTTACCAATTTTTCATATGTGATATAATCTTTTGCATTTTCTTGAAATAATTCTTCTAATTCAGCTTCTTGAGTTTTGGCGTTCATTGATTATCCTTGAAATTTATATAAGCTTTGGATTTTATCTAAAAATTGCTTAACTTTCTATATAAATCGGTTATTATGTTTATGATTTGAATATTTTTTCAAATTTTTCTAAAGCTCTGTTAAAATTATAATTTTTTCTTTTTAAGGTGTAAAATTTACGCTTTAGGTCGATATTTTTTAATTTAATTTCATAAAGTGTTGAATTTTTTAATTCTTTTTCTATGCTTTTTTTGGAAAAAATAGAGATTGCTTTTTTTTGTAAAACAAGTTCTTTAATCGCAGCCATTCTATCAAGTTCAAGAAAAATATTAAGTTTTTTTGAGCTTGCACCAATTTCGTTTAAAAATTTATCCCTTAAGCCTGAGCCTGCTTCTCTTAAAATCCATTTTTGTTCCAAAAGTTCATCGATATAAAATTCTTTTTCATTGAGTTTTTTATCGCTTGTAGCTACTATAAGTTCATCATCTTGCCAAAAATTTATTTCTAAATTTTCATATTCCACTAAAGCTGGATCAAGTTCTGCTTCAATGATTGCAAATTCTATATTTCCGTTTTTTAGTAAATTTAAACATTCTTTTGAATTCTGTGTTTGAGATCGAATTTCTATGTTTTTAAATTCTGCCTTAAAATCAAATAAAATAGGAGCTAAAAAATGTTCAGAAATGCTTTGAGTTGAGGCTATTTTTATTTCCCCTAAGAGCATACTTTCATCGTTTAATTTTTCTAAGCTTTGGTAGTAGGCTTGTATAATTTTTAACCAATTTTTTCCTAGTTCTAAAGCTTTTGGTGTAGGTAAGAGTTTTTTTCCAAGTCTTTCAAATAAAATGCCATCAAATTTATTTTCTAAATTTTTAATTACTATTGAAACATTAGGTTGGGTTATGGAAAAATTGTTGGCTGTATGAGTTGGACTTTGAGTGTTTAAAAGATCTAAAAATATTTCCATATCTTTGATTTTCATGAGTGATTCCTTTATTTAATAAAAAAAATTTATTATAAAAATTAAAATAATATATTTTTATAATTTTAATAAAAAAAATATAATAACACAAAATTTACAAAAAGGAAAATAAATGAAAACAAGTTTTTTAGCACATAGCGTGGCTATAGTGCGTTCAAATTTTAAGGGTTTGCTTTTTACTGCTTGTATAGTGATTTTTGCTATGTATCTTTCTAGTGTTCAAAGTATCAAAGATACCACTCATTTAGCAGCGACTGCTTTTGCTATCATCATAGGAGTATTGCTTTCTCCTTGGTTTTTTAAATACCAACATCATTTTCAAGCTGGAGTGCATTTTAGTGCAAAAAAGCTTTTAAGACTCGGTATTGTTTTATATGGTTTTAATATCACTTTAACTGAGCTTTTAAGTGTAGGGTTGAAAGGGTTTTTACTTTCTGCTATAGTGATATTTTTTGTTTTTATTATTGCTTTATTTGTAGGAATGAAAATTTTTAAACTCGATAAAGAAACTTCTATGCTTGTTGGAGCCGGAAGTGCGATTTGCGGTGCGGCAGCGGTTTTAGCACTAGAGTCAAGTTTAAAAAGTGATCCTTTTAAGGGAATTTTAGCTGTAGGTACGGTGGTGATTTTTGGACTTGTGTTTATGTTTTTGTATCCCATAGCTTTTTCTTTAAATCTTTTTCCTTTTTTTGATCAAAATGCTATGGGTGTTTTTATGGGGGCTACCTTGCATGAAGTGGCAAATGTCGCAGGTGCTGCTGAAATGGCAAAGGATATGGCAGGATTTGAACAAGGTGCTTCTAATGTTGCAGTGATTATAAAAATGATGAGAGTGATTTTACTTGTGCCTTTTTTGCTTATAGTGACTTATTTTTTCGCTAAAAACCAGCATTCAAGCAGTGGAAAAACTGCAAAAAGTATCACTATACCTTATTTTGCTTTTGTATTTTTAGGCATGATAGTTTTAAATACTTATTTAGCAAGTAAAGAAAGTATTTTAGACATTGCTACGAGTGATATTATTTCTTTAGGTAAAACACTTTGTACCTTATGTATCGTTTTTGCTATGGCAGCTTTAGGTTTGCAAATTGACTTTAAAAAATTTTTAAAAAGTGGCTCTAGGGTATTTGGCTTGGCTTTTGTTTTAGGGCTTGTTTTGATTTTTGGAGGATATTTTTTAACCTTAGCTTTTAAAGGTATACTTTGGTAATAAAAATTATTTTTTAGAAAATTTTATTTTATTAATCAACTAAGAATATAATTTAATTCATTAATTAAATTTATTAAAAAGGAATAAAGGTGAAAAAAAATCTTGTAAGTGTTTTAAGTTCTTGCTTGTTAGTTTCGGCTTTAAGTGCTGTATCTTTTAAAGAAGATAGTTTAAAGGTTTCTTTTGAAGGATATAAAACTAAAGATATGATAGGAGCAAAAGGTGAATTTAAAAATGTAGAATATAAATTTTCTAAAAATACAAAGGATTTGGCAAGTTATCTTAAAGGCGCTAAAGCTACCATAAAGCCAAGCAATGCTTTTATGAGTGAAGGCAATGATATTATAACCAATAATATCACAAAAGTATTTTTCCCTGCTTTATTGGGAGATACGGATATTAAAGTTGTTTTTCAAGATGTGATTGCGGGTGAAAATAAAGGCGTTATTTCAGCAAAAATTACTATGGATAAAAAAAGTACTATTGTGCCTTTAACTTATACTATCAAAGATAATAAATTTGAAGCTAAAGGACAACTTGATTTGCATACTTTTAAAAATGGTTCTAAAGCATTAAAAGCATTAAGCGATGTTGCTGCAGGACATGGTGGAATTTCTTGGCCTTTGGTGGATATCAGTTTTAATGCTGATTTAGCAGAATAAAAAGTAGCCTTAAGGCTACTTTAAAATACAATATTTTCTTAAATTATTTTCAAAAATTTCATAATCTTTTATATTTTCAAGTTCTTGATAAACTTCACTGCCTTTCCATAAAATAAAAACCGTATTTTCATCTTTTAGATTTTTGCAAATTTCAAGCAAAGGCTTGACATCCATTAAGGCTCTTGAGGTGATGATATCGGCTTTAAAGGTATTTTGGCATTCTTGAACTTTTTCTTTGTAAATATGTAAATTTGAGAGTTCACATTCTATTTTTAGTGTCCGCAAAAAAGCAGCTTTTTTGGGATTAGGTTCGAAAAGATGAAAATTACTTTGTAATAAAAAGGCTAAAAATACAGCTGGAAATCCTGCGCCACTTCCTATATCGGCGATATTTTTTGCTTTAGAAAAATCACAAAAATCTAAAATTTTAATACTATCAAAGATATTTTCATCTATATTTTTTAAATGAGTAAGATTGTGAATGCGGTTAAATTTAGATAATAACTCTTTATAAATTTTTATTTTTTCTTCAAAGTTTTTTAAATCATAGTTTTGTAAAAAATCATAATCTTTAAAAATCATTTATTTAAGATGTCCCATTTGAGTTTGTTTTATGTTTAAATACTCTGCATTAAAACGATTAGGTTCTATTAAAATCGGTACGCGTGTGATGATTTTTTCTTTGATAGAATCTAATTTTTCAGGGTTATTTGTGAGTAAATTAACCTTAGAAATTCTATAGTGTTTGAGTATAAATTCTACAATTTCATAAGTTCTCTCATCGGCTTTAAAGCCAAGCTGATGATTGGCTTTAATCGTATCAAAACCTTTATCTTGTAAAGCATAAGCATTAACCTTGTTAAAAAGCCCTATACCCCTTCCTTCTTGTCTAAGATAAATCACCATTCCACCATTCTTTTCTATATATTTTAGCGAAAATTCAAGCTGTTCTCCGCAGTCGCATTTTAAACTTCCTAAAGCATCTCCTGTTAAGCACTCTGAATGAATTCTTAGATTGAGTGTATCTTTTGGAGTGTTTTTAAATATGCATAAATGTTCTTTATCGTTTTCTTTGAAACTTTGCATTTGGAAATTTCCCCATTTGCTAGGTAAATTCGCAATTTCTGAAATTTTTATTTCCATTTACTACTCTCTATAATCAAATTTATGTTAAGATTTTAGCAAAAAAAGGACAAAAAAATGTTTAAAAGATTTAGAAGATTAAGGCTTAATGAAAACTTAAGATCTATGGTAAGGGAAAATTCTTTAAGTGTAAATGACTTGATTTATCCGCTTTTTGTGGTTAATGGAACGGGGATAAAAAAAGAAATTTCTTCTATGCCTGATGTGTTTCAAATGAGTTTAGATGAAATTTTAAAAGAGTGTCAAAATGTAGTTAATTTAGGCATTAAAGTCATTATACTTTTTGGTGTTTTAGAAAATGAGAAAAAAGACAGTTGTGGAAGCGATGCTTTAGATGATGAAGGGCTTGTTGCAAGAAGTATAAGAGAGATTAAGAAAAATTTTCCAGATCTTTTTATAATCAGTGATCTTTGTTTTTGCGAATACACAGATCACGGGCATTGTGGGATTATCGATCCAAAAACAAAAAGCGTAGATAATGATGCAACTTTAGAAATTTCAGCCAAGCAAGCCTTAGTTCATGCAAGAGCAGGGGTAGATATGATAGCACCTAGTGGAATGATGGATGGTGTTATCACTACTTTGCGCAAAGCTTTAGATAAGGAAGGTTTTGAAAATTTGCCTATAATGGCGTATTCTACTAAATTTGCATCAAGTTATTATGGGCCATTTCGAGATGTAGCAGAGTCAGCTCCAAGTTATGGAGATAGAAAAAGCTATCAAATGGATTTTGCTAATGGTAAAGAAGCTTTAGAAGAAAGCTTGGAGGATGAAGCACAAGGAGCTGATATTTTAATGGTAAAACCTGCTCTTGCTTATCTTGATGTGGTTAAAGAAATATCTCTTCATTCTAACTTGCCTTTGTGTGTTTATAATGTAAGCGGAGAGTATGCTATGTTAAAGGCAGCTAAAAATGCAGGAGTGATTGATTATGAAAAAGTTTTGTATGAAACTATAATAGCTTTTAAAAGAGCAGGAGCAAAGCTTATCATCACTTATCATGCTAAAGAATTAGCTAAAATGTTAAAAGGAGAAAAATGAAACATTTTTTAACTTTAAGAGATTTTTCTAAGGAGGAAATTTTAAGCCTTGTAAATCATGCTAGCGAGCTTAAAAAAGAGCCTAAAAAACTTTTACAAGATAAAACTTTAGCAATGATTTTTGAGAAAAACTCTACAAGAACAAGAATGGCATTTGAATTAGCCATAACAGAGCTTGGCGGAAAGGCTTTGTTTTTAAGCAGCAATGATTTACAACTTAGTCGTGGTGAGCCTGTAAAGGATACAGCTAGGGTGATAGGGGCTATGGTTGATTTTGTGATGATGAGGGTCAATAAACATGAAACTTTACTCGAATTTGCAAGATATTCTAAAGCTCCTGTGATCAATGCTTTAAGTGAGCTTTATCATCCTACTCAGGTTTTAGGGGATTTGCTTACTATCAAAGAATGGAATAAAATGCAAAATGGTATAGCAAAAGTTGCTTTTATCGGAGATAGTAATAATATGTGCAATTCTTGGCTTATTGCGGCTGCGATTTTGGGCTTTGAAATTAGTATAGCTATGCCAAAAAACTATAAAATTAGCCCTGAAATTTGGGAATTTACTATGAAACAGGCTTTGATTTCAGGAGCTAAAATTTCCTTAAGCCATGATAAATTTGAAGCCTTAAAGGATAAAGATGTAGTCATCACCGATACTTGGGTTTCCATGGGTGAAGAGAATGAAAAAGAACGCAAGATTAAGCAATTTGAAGGATTTATGATCGATGAAAAGGCTATGAGCATTGCCAATAAAGACGCGATATTGCTTCATTGTTTGCCTGCTTATAGGGGTTATGAAGTGAGTGAAGAAATTTTTGAAAAACATGCAGATGTGATTTTTGAAGAAGCAAGAAATCGCCTTTATGTGGCAAAAGCCTTGCTTTGCTTTTTGGATAATCAGAGAGGAAGAGAATGAAAGAGCTAGAAAAGTATAGCACTTGCTTAAAGCGCATTGATGAATTTAGTCAAAATCTAGGAATAAAGAAAAAAGATAGAACGATTTTTAAAATGAAGCAAAGCGAGAGTGAAAACGAAAAATGTTTAGTTCTTGAAAATGGAAGTTTTGATTCTCCTGAGCCTTGGTTTGTGATAGATGAAAACGATGAAATTCACACTTTGCTTTCTTTACAAAGTCTTAAGAATATACTTGAAAGTTTAAAACAAAGTCAAAAAGAAAATTTTGAATTGCGTTTAGAAAAGGCGATTTATCAACAAATTCCTGTAGATTTTAACGATGTTTGGACGGTTGCCATGGATGAGATCAAGCAAAAGGCACAAAATGGTACTATGGAAGTTAGTATTGATCTTGAAAAATTAATTTCTAAAATCAAACAAGAGCATCCAAATTTATTTGTAGATATGCAAGCGATGATAGAAAGGGTAAACCAAAATGAGAGATTATAAAGCTTTTGTAAAATACTCTAAAGCAGGACCACGCTATACTTCTTATCCTACAGCAGTAGAGTTTAATACAAATTTCAAATACGAAGAATATATAGAAATTTTAAAAAAACAAGATAGATCTTTATCACTTTATTTTCATTTACCATTTTGTAGGAGTGCTTGTTATTTTTGTGGTTGCAATGTCATCTATACTGCAAAAGAAGAGAGTAAAGAAAGGTATTTAACTTATATTTTTAAAGAGCTTGATATTTTAAGTACCATTTTAGATACTAAAAGAGAAGTGGTGCAAATGCACTTTGGTGGCGGAACTCCAACTTTTTTTAGCGCTAAACAACTTCAAAGTTTGATTTTAAAAATCAGATCTATTTTTGGAAATTTTTCCAAAGATGCAGAGATTAGCTGTGAGATCGATCCGCGTTTTTTAAATGAGGAACAAGCCATAGTTTTAACGCAAAATGGCTTTAATCGTATCAGCTTTGGAGTGCAGGATTTTGATGAAAAAGTTCAAAAAGAAATTCATCGCATCCAGTCTTTTGAATTAACACAAAATGCTTTAAATCTTGTAAGAAGCAAAGGGATAAAGTCTGTAAATATGGATTTAATTTATGGTTTGCCTTATCAAAATTTACAAAGCTTTACACAAACTTTAGAAAAAGTTATGCTTTTAAATCCTGATCGTTTGGCGATTTTTAATTACGCTCATGTGCCTTGGCTTAAGAAAAATATGAGAAAATTTGATGAAAATACCTTGCCAAGTCCTGATGTTAAGCTTGAAATTTTAGAATTTTGTGAGAAATTTTTAAGCAAAAATGGCTATAAAATGATAGGAATGGATCATTTTGCAAAAGAAAATGATGAGCTTTTTAAAGCTTTAGAAAATGGAACTTTACATAGAAATTTCCAAGGTTATACTACTAAAGGTGGTGCTGATTTAGTCGGTGTTGGGCTTACAAGTATAGGCGAAGGACAAAGACATTATGCACAAAATTTTAAAGATATGTCAAGTTATGAGGCTGCATTAGATAGAGGAGTTTTGCCTTTTGAAAGAGGCGTAGCTTTAAGCAATGATGATGAGCTTAGAAAAGCAGTGATTATGGAGTTAATGGCAAATTTTAAGCTTGATATTAAGTCAATAGAAAAAGAATTTTCCATTGATTTTCAGGAGTATTTTAAAGAGGATTTAAAAGCTTTGGAAGAATACAAAGATTTTATTAATTTTGATGAAAATTTTATCAAAGTCAATGAAACAGGCGTTTTGCTTATAAGAAATATTGCTATGTGTTTTGATGCTTATATGAAAAACATTAGTGAAGATAAAAAAGTATTCTCAAAAACGGTGTAAGATGAAATTTAGTCAAATAAGTGATGCTTGTGTTAAATGCGGCAAATGTATACCTGTTTGTACTATACATGAAGAAAATCGCGATGAAATTACTAGTCCAAGAGGGTTTTTAGATCTTTTAACTGCTTATAAAGAGGGAAGTCTAGAACTTGATAAAGAGGCTAAGAAAGTTTTTGAATCTTGTTTTTTATGCACCAATTGTGTTGAAGTATGTCCAAGTAAATTAAGAGTAGATAATGCCATAGAAGAAGTTCGTTATGATATAGCTAAAAAATTTGGCATAGCTTGGTATAAAAAACTTATTTTTTTCTTTTTAAGAAGACGCAAAATTTTAGATTTGGTAGCTAAGCTTGGCTATGTGTTTCAAAGTTGTGCGTTTAAAATTCAAAATGAGAATGAAAATGCAGGTATGAAGGCAAGATTTTCCATGCCTTTTGTCAAAAAGGGAAGATTACTTACAAGTTTTAATAAAAAAAGTTTCTTAAATTCTAATCCAAAATTTATTAATAACGATAGAGAAAAAACAATAGGTTTTTTTGTAGGTTGTTTGGCGAATTATTTTTATATAGATACGGCTAATGCAGTGCTTAAAATCGCTAAGGAATTAAAAATCAACGTGGATTTGATGAAAGAACAAGTGTGTTGTGGAGCGCCGCAATTTTTTACAGGGGATTTTAAAAGTGTTGAAGTTTTGGCTAAAAAAAATATTGAGTATTTTGAAAAAAAATTAGAAAAATTAGATGCTATTATAGTTCCTGAGGCCACTTGTTCGGCTATGTTAAAGATAGATTATGAACATTTTTTTATAATGCAAAATGATTTAGATTGGGCAAAACGCGCAAAATGTGTGTCATCTAAGATATATATGGCTAGCGAGTATTTTTATAAATTTACTTCTTTGGAAGAAATTTTAAAAACAAAAAATAAATTTAATTATAGCATTACTTATCACGATCCTTGCCATGCAAGAAAAATGCAAGGGGTTTTTAAAGAGCCAAGAGAACTTTTAAAAACAAATTATCATTTTGTAGAAATGAGTAATTCTAATACTTGTTGCGGTTTTGGCGGGGTGAGTATGCAAACGGATTATTATGATAGAGCTTTAAGTGTAGGGCTTAAAAAAGCACAAATGATCGATGAAAGTAAGGCTAGTGTGGTAAGTGCCGAGTGTTCAGCTTGTAGAATGCAAATTTCAAATGCATTAGAACAAAATTCAAGCAAGGTTGTTTTTGCTAGTCCTTTAGAACTTATAGCAAAAGCTTTGTGATGATGAAGATAGTATTTAAAGGCAAAAGTTCTGAATATGAAATTCAAAGATCGTGTTTTTGTGTTGATGCTTTTGTGATTAAAGATAAGATTGAAGAACGAGATGGTGTTGATTTTATCACTTCAAATGTAGATCTTTTGGAATTTGATGATGACAGTTTTACTTTTGAAGAAATTGTAAAACATTTTAATATTTGTGATAGTGAAGATATGATTATCGTTGAAGATTTTGACATGAAATCAAACAAAAATAATCAAAACCAAGAAGATGATATAGAACATGACATCTTAAAATCTGAAAAAATAATACATGAAAACACAAAACAAACAAGTATGCAATTTAAAAATTTAAAATTTTTTTCAAGAATTTTTAAAAATGAAAATTTTCTTTCTGATTTTAAAGAAAGTAAACAAGAAGTTGTTGCTATCAAAAAACACGAAAAACTTGAAATTTTTAAAAATTTATCTCAAGAAGATCAAGAAATTAGCTTTGTTAAAATTGAAATTTTAAATTATGATAGCAATGAAGATAGTTTAAGTTTTAATCTTGATATATTTCCAAGCGGTATGAGCTATAAGTATGGAATTTTAAAAGGTTCTATGCATATTATTTTACAAGGTAAAACTTCTAGTACGATGCTTTTTCCGTTTTTAAAAAGTATGATTTATAAAAATAAAAGCGAAAATTCAAGTGAAAAAATTTTTACTTTAATGATAAATCAGAAAAAACACTATAAGCTTATCGCAAATCTTTCTTAGTTTTATTTTATTATATTTTCTATATTAGAGCGATTTTTTTCAATTAAAGAGCGATTTTTTTGAGTTGTTTCTTTAAGATCGGCTATATCTTCTTTCATATTTTGTATGTTTTGGTTGAGTAATTTTATCTTTTTTTCATAGCGAGTAACGATGATAAAGACTACAAATAAAAATATAATAATCAAAAAAATAAATGCTAAAAATTCCATATTTTTCCTTTTTAAAACTAGATTTTGAAATATATCATTTAAATACTTCAAAAAACTTTTACGGGTTTTTTATTTTGTATTTTAGTTTTTTTATCTTTAAACTTATATATAAATTGTCAAAAAGTAACAAAAAAATATATAAAAAAATAATTAAATTAAAAAAATAATTAAAGATAATAAATATCTTATTTTTTTATGTTATATTTTAATAGATATCTAAAAAGGATTTTAATATGGAAAAATCACTTTTATTTCATTTTAGACGCATTGGAGTTGAATTTATCATTTTTAGTGTTTATGCTGTTTTTAGTATCTCTTGGGCAGCGACAGGGTCTTTGATGCCTTTGATTTCAAATGATCTTGCCCTAAATACTCAGCAAGCTACTTTAATCACTACCATGATAGTAGTCGCGAAAATTTTTGGTGCTTCATTTACTGCTTTTTTGGTTTATAAATTCGGATTAAAAAAGGGATATTTTTTAGGCTGTATTTTAATGAGTTCAGGTATATTTTTAAGTTTTGTAGATAGTTATAGCGGTATTTTGATTATAAGATTTTTAACAGGGCTTGGTTCAGCTTGTGCTTTAGTTTGCTTAGTGCCTATTGCACAGCAATGGTTTGAAAAAAAAGCTTTGCACTTTGTAATTAGTTTTAATATAACTTCAAATTTGGTAGGCATTACCCTAGGACTTATTTTAGCTGAAAGCATCTCAAATTATTTTGGAAATTGGAGAGATTCTTTATCATTTTATGCTTGGATTAATTTGATTTTATTGATTTTGTGGCTTTTTGTAGGTAAAGATGAGAATAAAAAAGAAGAAAAAAAGAATAATGCAAAAGATTTTATTTATGCTCTAAAATCTCGTGTTACTTGGGGTATGATTATTTTTTACATAGGGCCTATTTTATTTTTAAATTCTCTTTTTACTTTTTTGCCAACTTTTTATGCACAATATGCAGGTTTTAGTAAAGAATTAGCTGATTTTGCTAAAAAAGAAATTCCAGCCTTGGCTAATTTTGCTATTATTTTTGGTCCTTATCTTGGATTATTTTTTAAAAGAAAAAATATCTCTTTTAAAATAATGCTATTGTCTGGAGGAGCGTGTATTTTTATATGCGGATTTTGTATGTTGTTTTTACAAAATTTAGTATTGATACAGATTTTTGCTGTGTTATCAGGCATTTTTTATTCTATGTGGTTTCCATTTTTCTTTAATCTACCTTCAGAATTAAAAATTTCCAATCCAAATCAAACTGCTTATATTATGAGTGCTTTTTGGAGTATTACCTTTGTTATACTATCATTTAACCTATGGGTAGTATCTTGGAGTGTTGATAAAACCCATAGTTTTACTTTGGGTTTTGTTTATATTTTTGCTTTGATTTTTATTTCAGCGATCTTAGCACAATTTGTTTTGCCTAGAAGAGAAAATTTTATACAAGGAGAAAAATAGAATGAATTTAATTCCAGAAATACTAGACTTACAAGGCGAATTTGAAAAAATTCGTCATCAAATTCATGAAAATCCTGAGCTTGGTTTTGATGAATTATATACTGCAAAATTAGTGGCACAAAAATTAAAAGAATTTGGTTATGAGGTTTATGAAGAAATAGGAAAAACAGGCGTTGTGGGGGTTTTAAAAAAGGGAAATAGCAATAAAAAAATAGGACTTCGTGCAGATATGGATGCTTTGCCTTTGCAAGAATGCACAAATTTGCCTTATAAAAGCAAAAAAGAAAATGTAATGCATGCTTGCGGTCATGATGGACATACTACTTCTTTATTGCTTGCTGCAAAGTATTTAGCAAGTCAGAATTTTAATGGTACTCTAAATCTTTATTTTCAACCTGCTGAAGAGGGCTTGGGTGGTGCTAAGGCAATGATAGAAGATGGATTGTTTGAAAAATTTGATAGTGATTATGTTTTTGGATGGCACAATATGCCTTTTGGTAGCGATAAGAAATTTTATCTTAAAAAAGGTGCGATGATGGCTTCTTCGGATAGTTATAGCATTGAAGTTATTGGAAGGGGTGGTCATGGAAGTGCTCCAGAAAAGGCAAAAGATCCTATTTATGCTGCTTCTTTGCTTGTTGTGGCTTTGCAAAGTATAGTATCTCGCAATGTTGATCCCCAAAATTCAGCAGTTGTAAGCATAGGAGCTTTTAATGCAGGACATGCTTTTAATATCATTCCAGATATTGCAATGATTAAAATGAGTGTTAGAGCATTAGATAATGAAACTAGAAAGCTAACTGAAGAAAAAATTTATAAAATTTGTAAAGGTCTTGCACAGGCTAATGATATAGAGATTAAAATCAATAAAAATGTTGTTGCACCAGTGACTATGAATAACGATGAAGCTGTGGATTTTGCTAGTGAGGTTGCAAAAGAATTATTTGGCGAAAAAAATTGTGAATTTAATCATCGTCCTTTAATGGCAAGTGAGGATTTTGGATTTTTTTGCGAAATGAAAAAATGTGCCTATGCTTTTTTAGAAAATGAAAACGACATTTATTTACATAATTCTAGTTATGTTTTTAATGATAAACTTTTAGCTAGGGCTGCAAGTTATTATGCGAAGCTAGCTTTAAAATACTTAAAATAAAAACTAATCTAGAATTTCAAGCGCAATTTCTTCCTTTAAACCTTTGATTTGAATTTCTTTGAGTTTTAGATTTGAAGGAAGGTTTGCTAAAAGCTCTTTATTGTTTTTTACTTGGTTTTTTGCACTTATGGAGAGTAAAATTCCCCTGTAAGCTTTAGCAAAATGACTGATGACTTTACCATTTTTTACAAATTTATAGGTATAAAATTTCTTTTTTGGGGTATAGAATTTATCATAAAATCCTGCTCTAAGATCAAGTATTTCCTCATTTTTTAAGTACTCATCTAAGGCTTTACTAAAATGTTCTTTATAAAATTTCTCTATGGTAAAATTTCCTATTTTAGCCCCTTGTTTGAATTTATAAAAGGGTAGGGTATCATTAGCTCTTACAACGCCAAAAAGATTAGAAAATATAAGAGTATTTTCTAAAATATAAGCTTGACTTTTTTTATCTAGGATTTTAAAATTAAGATATTCATAACTTACCCCAGTGTAAAGCATTATAGCTTCTTGAGTGGGAGCTTGTTTTAAGTCGTGTTTAAATTTATCAATTTCATTTTCGTTTTTAATGCCAAAAAGTTCTTGTAAATTCTGTAAACTTGCGTTTTTGATAAATTCTTCATAATGCTTTAAAGCTTCCATTCTATAAGGAAATAATTCTTTAAATATAAATGAGTTTTCATTGATAGGATTTTTTACGCAATTTTCATTTTTGCTTTCACTAGGGGAGAATAAAATTTTCATTTTAGCCTTTTTTGTTAATGTTATGAAAACATTAAGAGCAAAGAATTTAATCTTGCTTTTAATGTTTTTGAAGTTTTTATCATTTTAAAATTTAAAACGACGCTCCGCCCATTAACATAGAAAACATGATAAATGGAAGTATAATTTTTAACGCTTCTGTGGCATCTTGATTGTTGATGCTTAGTTTTTCTATGCTGTCGATTCCCTGTGTGCTATAGTCACTAACAGGGATGTTTTTAAATTTTAAATCAAGATCGAGTTTATAATCATCGTTTTGAGTGATATTATTTAAAATGGCTAAAGCTTTATCAAAGATTAATGCTTGTTCTTCATTTTGACTTTGAGTTTTTAAGGTTTGTAAATTTTCCTTAGCAGTTGTTATATAGCTACTAAATACGCCTTCGGTTTTAAGAGTTGAATCAATTTTAAAATTGTTTAAGATGATGTATTTTTGGATTGTATTGCTAAAATCTGAAGCTTGTTCGTAGTTTGCTATATTAAGAAGTTCATTGATAGCTTGTTCATCCATAGCTAAAGTTTGAGTGTTAAATTTTATACCCTTAGAATCAAGGTAATTAAGCAAATCTTCTTTTAGATTTATATTTAAATTTGTATTGAAATTTAATTTTGCGTTATAAAATTTTATATCAAGATTATCTATATAATTGTTTTCCTGTTTGTTGATAGAGTTGTTAAATGATAAAGTATAAGAATCTGAGCTTAATTTATTGATCAAAGAGCTGATTTTTGGATCTTGTTGAAATAAGCTTGCATTGATGTCGCTAACAACTTTTTCGCCAAGTTTAAAATCTTCAAAAATCAAATTTGATTGTATGCTTTTTTGGTTTTTAAAAAGATCGTTGTAATATTCTTTAATGCTAATTGATGCATTTGCTTCGCCTTTGTAAATTTCATTTGAGCGAATTTTGATATTTTTTGCTTGAAATAGTTCTTGATACTCATCGTTATTATCTTTTGCAAGAGTTTTGAAATTTGGACTTAAACACGCTATAAAATCACTATCTGCATTGCATTTAAAATCAGAAAATTCAATCTTTATTCCAGAATCCTGAGAAAGGCTTGCAATTTCTTGTTTAACTGTTTGATTTAGTTGATTTTCATATTTTTTAACTGTTTTTTCATCTATGGAATTTCCGCAAGCTGAAAACAAAACAGCTATTCCAATAGAGAGAAAAATACCTTTTTTCATAGTTTTCTCCTTAAAAATTTAAAAAAAGATTATATCTTTTTTTACTTAAAATTTAAACAATACTAAAAGAGAGTGTGTGATTAATTACATTTTTACACATAGGAAAATCTTTTTAGTTTGTTTCAAATGCATTATTTATAATTTTAAGTATAATTAACTTTGCAATTATTATATATTTTTGCAACAGCTTTAAGCTTATTTTTAAAGAAAGGAAATGTATGAAAAAAATACTTCTAAGTGTTTTAACGACCTTTGTTGCAGTAGTATTGGCTGCTTGTGGAGGAAATTCTGACTCTAAAACTTTAAATTCTCTTGATAAGATCAAGCAAAATGGAGTTGTTAGGATTGGGGTATTTGGCGATAAACCACCTTTTGGTTATGTAGATGAAAAAGGAAGCAATCAAGGCTATGATGTAACTTTAGCTAAATGCATAGCAAAAGAACTTTTTGGAGATGAAAACAAGGTGCAATTTGTTCTTGTTGAAGCTGCAAATAGGGTTGAGTTTTTAAAATCAAATAAAGTAGATATTATTTTGGCTAATTTTACTCAAACTCCGCAAAGGGCAGAGCAGGTTGATTTTTGCTTGCCTTATATGAAGGTAGCTCTAGGTGTAGCTGTACCAAAGGATAGTAATATAACTAGCCTAGAAGATTTAAAAGATAAAACCTTGCTTTTAAACAAAGGCACAACAGCAGATGCGTATTTTACGCAAAATTATCCTGATATTAAAACTTTAAAATACGATCAAAATACCGAAACTTTTGCCGCTTTGATAGATAAAAGAGGCGATGCTTTAAGTCATGATAATACCTTGCTTTTTGCTTGGGTGAAAGATCATCCTGATTTTAAAATGGGTATTAAAGAGCTGGGTAACAAAGATGTTATCGCACCAGCGGTTAAAAAAGGCGATAAAGAACTTAAAGAATTTATCGATAATTTGATTATCAAACTAGGTCAAGAGCAGTTTTTTCATAAGGCTTATGATGAAACTTTAAAAGCTCATTTTGGAGATGATGTTAAGGCTGATGATGTAGTGATTGAAGGTGGAAAAATTTAATAAAGGGCTTTTTGCCCTTTAGTTGATTTAGGATAAAATATGCAAAAAAAATACAAAAATATTATTTATGCTTCTTTGGGCGGAATTTTAGAATTTTATGATTTTGTGCTTTTTGCCTTTTTTTTGGATATTTTTACTAAGGTATTCTTTCCGCAAAATGATGCTTTTTGGATGCAGATAAATGCTTATATAGCCTTTGGTGCTGCTTATTTAGCGCGTCCTTTTGGTTCTATTATGATGGCACATTTTGCTGATAGATATGGAAGAAAGAATATTTTTTATATTTCTATGCTTTTGATGGTTTTGCCTAGTTTTGCTTTAGCTTTTTTGCCAAGTTATGAAAGTATAGGTATATTGGCTACTTTGATTTTATTTACTATTCGTATTTTGCAAGGTTTAGCCGTTGGAACTGAGGTGAGTGGAGCTTGGATTTATGTGAGCGAATTTGTCAAAGGGCGTCAAATTCCTTTAGCTCTTGGTTTTATTTCAGCGACTTTAACCATAGGTTTATTACTAGGAAATATTGCCACTTTAGGCATAAGATCTTATTTTACCCCAGAAGAAGTTCAAAGCTATGCTTGGAGAATTCCTTTTATCATAGGAGGATTTTTTGGAATTTTAGCTTTGTTTTTAAGAAATAAACTCAGCGAAACTCCAGAATTTATAAAAGTTCAAAATGAAAAGAAAATTTTAAATTTTCCATTGTTTGAAGCTTTAAAAACTCATAAAATGAGTATGCTTGTTTGTTTTTTAATGACTATGGTTTTAACAAGTGGTGTAGCAACTTTGATGATTTTGCCTAAGTATTTTGAAAGTCTTTTAGCTATGAGTAAAACTTCTGCTTTATGGGTTCAAAATTTTGCTATTTTAGCGGTGATTTTTGGAGCTTTATTTCAAGGTTTTTTAGCAAGCAAATGGGGAAGCTATAGGATTTGTTCTATTTTTAGTATAGCTTTTATTATTTTTGGTATGCTTTTTAGTTTTTATGATGAGAATTTTTTATTTTATTTTTTACTGGCTTGTTTTGCACAAGGTATTATTACTTTTGCGCCTGTTTTTATGACGCAAATTTTTAAAAGCGAATTTAAATTTAGTGGGATTAGCTTTGCTTATAATATTTCTTATGCGATTTTAGGTTTTTTAACCCCTTTTATAGTTAATGCTTTTTATAAAGAGTATTTAGGTATTTATCTTACTATAGTGGGATCTTGCTCCTTGCTTTGCGTATTTTTGTTAAAACGCGTTTTTGCAAGAAGTAAGATTAAAGAATTAAGCATTGTCTTTTAAAACCTCAAAAACAACCTTAGATATTTTTTCAACTGAAGCGATTTCACAATGCTCATCAGTTGAATGAGGATTATGGATATTTGGGCCTATAGAAGCGCATAAAAGCTCTTGTTTTTTCTCTATAATGCCACACTCAAGCCCTGCATGTATAGCTGAAACTTTGGCATTAGGCGATACTTTTTTAAGTGCTTTAAAAACCATGTCGCTAAGTGCGTTTGGTTTACCTTCCCAAGGTGGATAGAAATTAAAACTTCTTACTTTAAAATCAAAAGCCTTGAAAAATTCTAAAGTTTCAAATTCTACTTGCTTAAGTCCATCAAGTATATTAGATCTTGCAAAAAGTGCGACTTTGATTTGTTTATCTTGCATTCTTAAAGTAGCTAGGTTAATGCTTGTTTGAACTATACCTAGATTTTCATCATAAGCTCTAACTCCATGAGTAAAAGAATTTATAAGGCTTAAAAGTTTTTTACTTTGATCGCAAATTTCAAATTCATTTTCTTCTTTAAATTCGCATTTTATCCAGTCGTTGCTCTTTACTTCATTTTTAAAATGCACTAAAGCTTTGGCGTGTTTAGGTATAGAATTGATTCTTTCTCCGCCTTCAAAAGAAATGATTTCTCCTTCATTTTCTTGTATGAATTTAGCCATTTCTTTGATGGAACTTTTTTCATTGCGTATGATATTTATGCCTGAGTGTCCACCTTTAAAATTTTGTGCGCAAAGCTCATAAATTTTACCTTTTTTTCTAAGGGTATTAAAAGACAAACTTGCTTCTATATCTACTCCACCTGCACAGCCTATCATGATCTCATCATCGCTTTCATGATCTAAATTTAAAAGCATTTTAGATTCTAAAGTGTGCTCGAGTGAATTTACTCCCATTAGTCCTACTTCTTCATCATTTGTAAAAAGACACTCTAAATTTTCAAATTCAGCCATAGCGCTCATCATGATGGCTATACCTATACCATTATCCGCGCCAAGACTTGAATTTTTTGCTCTTAAAAAGCCATTTTCTTCATAAATTTTTAAGTTTGGTGCATCACCCATACAGACCATATCATAATGGCTTTGTAGACAAATTTTTGGTTTGCCTTTTATGGCATGGATATTTCCTGCTTTATCTACACTCACTTTAAAGCCTTTATCTTTAGCATAAGAGCTTAAAAATTCTTTCATTTGTTCTGTTTCATAACTGCAATGAGGAATTTTGCATAATTGTTTAAAATTTTCTATAACATTTTGCATTTTATCTCCTTTGTTTTGATAAAATTATGGCATATTTTTTAAAATTTAAAGGCAAAATGATTAAAAAATGAGAATAAATTATAAAAAATTATTTAATTTAAGAAAATTACTAAGTGATCCAAAAAAACTTTTTTCTGTATTAATCTTTACTCTTGTAGTTGTTTTTATCCAGAACTATATTGCCCAAAATTCTAGTTTTGAAGGAAAAGTAGTTAGAATTATTGATGGAGATACTATAGAAGTTAATCATGAAAACAAACTCACTAGAATAAGATTTTTTGGTATAGATGCACCAGAACTTAAACAAAGTTTTGGAAAGCAGTCAAAAGAAGCTTTAAGTAGAATTTTAAGTGGCAAACAAGTTGAAATTATTTATAAAAATAAAGATACTTATGGTAGAATTGTTGCTATTGTAAAGCTTAATGATGTTGATATTAATCGATTTTTGGTAAGCAAAGGTTATGCTTGGGCTGATACTTACTATAGTAACGCTTATACCAAAGAACAAGAAAATGCTAAGAAAAATCATTTAGGTCTTTGGAAAGAGAGTAATCCTATAGAGCCTTATAAATGGAGAAAACACAATAAATTCTAAGGAAAAACATGAAAAAATATACTTTAATGGTGCTATTAGCTTTAGGAATTTCTGGATGTTTTGTAAATGAAAGAGGGATTTCAAATCGTTTTTATGATGATTGTAAAGAGTATTATGATGGAAGCGGAACTTATCATAAGGATTGCCCAAAAAATTGGGTAGATATTAAAATGACTCCTTGATTATTTTCCACCCACAGAGGCCATTAATGCAGCTGCTACGGCTTCTGGATTGTTGATTTTGGCACCTTGTTCTTGATTTTCTGTAGGTTTAACAGTGTTAAGTGGCGGACGCTTGAGTTTAAATATATGCTCATCGGTGCTAACAACTTGTATCGTTCCTTCAAACATTTTAATTTCTTTAACATGTCCAACCACTTTTACATCTCTTTTTTTGGAGGTTTCGTCAAAAAGTGCATGAGCTTCAAGTTCTAAAACATCGCCTAATTTAAGCGGAGCATAAAAAAAACACTTTGATCCAATAATCACTGAAAATTCTTTATTGATAGAGGCTTGTGCTACATAGTTTGCCGCAGCGAAAATAAAGGCATCAAAAATCAATCCTTGATCATCTGCTACCATTTCGCTTGTGGTTATTAAAATTGATTTGGCATAGTTTTTATCAATTTCGATAATGGTTCCAGTAAGCGAGGTGTTTAATTCAGGACAAGTGAGTAATTCTGCTCTAACACGAGATATATCTTCTGCAGATGCGTATTCTTCAAGTTGTGCATATTCTTCAAAATTATCTTTTTTTGCCATATCTAACCTTTAAATTCTACTTATCTACTTCAAAATATCTAATTTTCAATATCGGTAAAAAATAAAAAGAATTTATATTTTAATGCGTATATAAACTCTTTTGGGTGCTTCATAACCTTCAATGGTAAGATTTTTATCCTTTGGATCTAAGAAATTTTTCAGCGAAAAAGAGTCTATCCATTCTGTTTTTCTTTGTTCGTTTTCATCGGTTTTTTTTGTAGCCAAAACTTCAAATTCTTTAAATCCTGCTCTTTCACACCAGTTTTTTAATGCACTAATGCTTGGTATAAAATAAATATTTGGAATTTTAGAATAAGTTTTATTAGGCACAAGAGCGATTTCTCTCTCATCTTTTATATACATGGTATCTAAAAAAACAACTCCATTTTTATTAAGTCCTGCTTTTAAATCTTTTAGCATTTTTATAGGATCACTTCTATGATAAATCACCCCAAGACAGAAAATCACATCAAATTTCAAGCCATAGCTTGGAAGATCTTCTACGCCTAAAAGTTCGTATTTTATAGGAGTTTTAGCTAAAGCGTTAATGAGTTCAAATTGTAAGCGGTATTTGATAGAAGGATCAAAACCTATGAGTTTTGCAGGATTAAATTCAAGCATTTTAAACATATAATAACCATTGTTACAGCCTATATCAGCAACGCATTTTTGAGAAATTTCGTTCATGAAAGGCTTTAGAATGTTGAATTTAATAAAACTTTGCCATTCTGTATCGATAAAAAGATCGTCTATTTTAAAAGGACCTTTTCTCCATGGCTTGAGTTCTTTTGTTATAGCTAAGATTTCATCTTTGGCTTGAGAATTTGTAGATAAATTTACACTATCATCTAAAGAAAAATTACAAGCAAGATTGAGAGCTTTAAGTTCTTGAATTTTAGCGTATAAAGGGTGATTTAGAAATTGTTTTTCGAGTAAATTTTCTTGCATTTTTATCCTTGACGTTTGCTTTTAATGCTAAATTATAACATTAAAAGCTTTTATGGCAATATAAATTATATGCATTAAATATTTGATCAAAAATAACTCAAAAATACTTTCTAAAGATTACATAAGCTTTAGAACTATAATCATCATCTAGCTTATACTTCTTTAAAGCTCTAGCTAAATCAAGCTTGACATAAAAATTCCCTGTTTTATTATAAAGCAGTTGTAAATCATAAGCATCCATATAGTTTGTATAAGAATCATTCTCATACCAAGAATAACTTATATCATAAAAAGGAGTAATATAAAAATCTTTTAAAGGAGTAGCCATTCTAAGTCCAAAGCTGGCTACTACAGCATTATCTCCTTCTCCATCTCCATTATATGCCCTTACTCCATAAGGACCTCCTAAAGATATGGTTTCACTACTATCTAATGTAGATCCATTGATAACTTGTTGATAATTTAAACTAAAAAGATGAGTAAAGGTATCATTAAAGAAATAAGCATTGTTAAGATTGACATTGAGTTTAGCAAATTTTCCAAATTTTACTCCACCTACTTTGCTTGTTCCTATACCTACTATAGTCATACCTTCATCTTTAACATTACCATAGCTTATTAGCACTATAAGAAAAACTATCATTACTAATACCATTATAAACTCCTTCTATACCAAAGCTTATTGTATCAGAGCTTTTATCAAAGGTTAAAATATCAAATTTAGAATCACGAAGTTTTTTATGATAATAACTTGAAGTTAAATAAAAAGAATTATAAGTCGTAATCCCCAAAGGATATTTTAAATCTATATCTAGATTTTCAGAAGTTCCTATAAAGTCAAATTCTCTCCAAATTCCCCTAAAGTATAGTTTCCTTTAGAATAGCTTCAAGTGATTTTTAAATTCCCTAAGAAAGTAGTATAATTTATACCATAGTTAGTTTGTGCTTCATCGCTTCTTTGCAAGTAAGCATTAAGACTATCTCCTTGATGAGCTATGTTATTAAAACTCATGCTAGCACCACCCTTATATCTGCTTGATTCTTTTATACCGTAATTATCCCCATAAAACAATACAGAAACGAAGCTATCTAGGGGTAGTTTCTATCACTATATCTGTTTCACCTAGATTATCTCCTGCTTTTAAAGAAACAAGAGTTTGTATCCCATACATTTCATTGACTTTATAAACTGCATCTTCTACTAATTTAGTAGTAATGATTTTACCTTCATGATTAGGTAATTTACTTTCTATAGTATAATCTCTTACACTAGAATTGTTTTGAACCACATATTTACCTAAAACACCTAAGGTGATATTGATTTGAATTTGATCTTTTAGTTCTTGTTGTGGGATATAAGCTGTAGCAGCAGGATAACCATTAATTTAAACATAATAAGAAATAATATTGGCTATATCTTGTAAGTCTTGAACTGAAATACTTTCTTTTTTGTAATCGTTTAAGGCTTCTTGTAAAACTTGCTCATCTAAACCTAGATCTTTAAAGTTTATGTTTTTATTGGTAATATGAAAGTTAAAGCTAACTTTATGAATTGATTCTTCTTTAGAAGTATTTTTTAAAGAAGGAGTGTTTGAATTTGGGGTTTTAGTTTTTAAAGTATTATCATTAGACAAATTAGGTTGATTTTTTTGAGTGTTTTTCTTTGTGTTGATGGTTTTTGAATTATCATCATCACTAGTATTAGAATGATCTATGATAATCACTCCATCTTTTACTTTTAAAGTGTTATTGTAGTTTTAAAGTTAGCATCTTCTTTATAAGGAGATTGTTCTAACATTTGTATGGTTTTTTTATTATCTTTAGTATCACTAGCATAAAGGCTTAAGATAGCTAAACTAGATAGTAAGATAATGCGTTTTATTTAAATTTATTTAGTGTTTGTTTGATTTTTAATCTTTAAACTTTGTTTGTTTTATTAATTTTTTAACAAGATCCAAAAGGCTTTTAACCTTTTGGATTTTAATCATCTTGAGCAAGGATTTCCTGCTTTAAAATTATCCGATACTATACAACATTACCACTTTCTTGAGTACTGGCTTCATCTATACTTGCTTGTTTATCATCTTCATTGATATTTGGATCTTCATCTGTAGTTTGCATAAAAATCTGTAGCAATGCCAGGTTCTTGTTGTCCTATGGTATCATTTGGGTTATTATTAGAACCGTTGTTGTTGCTATTGTTAATATCACCTGAATCGGTTCCATCGTTTCCGTTGTTGGAGTTGTTAGATCCTAAATTTATAATGGATACTGGCTTATAGTTTGCACTATATTTTCCATTGACTGTAAGATGACTAGTTCCATTTATGCTCGCACTTGCTAAAGTTTTATTAGAATTTTCTAAACTAGAATTAGTACTCGCTGTAGCGATTTGAAGAGCTATTGTAGCTTGTTGTAAATCACTAGAAACTTTATCTACGGCTTGTTTTAAACCTGCAATAACTTTATCGCCATTATTACCTGTTATACCACTTAGAGTTGTATTGTAAGCTTTAACTGCTTCATTATAAGCATTTGCAGCAGTATCGTAAGTTTTTTGAGCGTTTTCTTGCCCTTCGGTCATTTTAGGAATTTTGAGAAAGAATTTCCTTTGTTTTAATAATGGCTTGATTAGCTTTTCCTAGATCACCATAAGAATTTCCCAATACTTCCTTTAAAGCGTTTGCAAATGTTGCATTATTGCTATCTTGCGTTTGTTCATATAAAGCAGTAATAAAATCCATACTTTGATTAATGCTTGTTAGTTCACCAGCTGTTAATATTTTTCCATCTTTATAAAATTTACTTAAGTCGCTAATATCAACACTAGAATTAAATTTCAAGTCATTAAATATAGAATTTAAAACTTCATTTGAGATGTTATCTTTAGCAATAAGATCGCTAGTTTCTTTATAACCTATTGTGTCTGTTGGATCTCCTCCTGGTCCAGTTAAGCCTTTATTAGATCTTATACTCAACATTACAGAGTCTTCTTTTTTATTGTATTTGATGCAGGACCACGAATGACAAATGTATCATTACTATAGACATTAAGATAGACGGTATTGGATTGTTCTTTTTTATTTGTAAAAATGAATTTACCATAATCAGTGCTACCATATTTCATATTTGAAACTTGATTGCCTGCCATAGCAACTCTTTCTCCTACCGTTATAGTTTCTAAATTTATAACATTTCCTGCATTGGATTTAATTACAGGTGATATTGTTTTAGGATTTCCTTTAAATGCTGAAAGTTTTCCATCTTTTGCAAACTCCTTCATCTCCTTATCACCTATTGATGAAGCAGACAGAACAATTTTTTTCCACCTTTATCCACTACTATGCCATTAGGATTGATTAAAAAGATATTATTGCTTCCACTATTGAGTGTTCCATCTATAATGAGAGCTTTTAGAACCATAGACAATATTTAAATAATTTTGGTTAGTTTTTCCTTGTCCAAAATTTACAGTTTCATCACTTGCTATATTAAAACCACCACTAACACTTATACTTCCACTTGTTCCATGGGTGAACTTACCCTCACTTGGTAAAGCATAGCTTTGTGTAAAAAGTAAAGAACCTACAACTAAAGACAAAGAAAGTTTATTTAACTTTTTCATGACTTGCTCCTTTTTGTAAGATTAAGATTTAAGAATCTTTTGTTTATATTTATAAAAATACAAATAAATCATTCCTATCTTTAAGATAGGAATGATTTATTTTATCCTTGCATAAATGTTTTTGTCATCTTGAGATATTCTTACTTCATAAGAAAGCTTTTGTAGGTTCATCTTTTTTAATCTATCTATAGAACTTAGTTTAAAATCTTCTTTGTTTTTTACATTTTTTCAATAAAGCTTTGAAGTTCTTCTTGATTTAAAATATTAGAGTTTTCATCTATAAAACCTTGCTCACTTTATAAGATTAAGATTTCTTTATTTTTAATATAGGGGTATTACTCTTTGAGGGTGTAAAGAGCTAATACTCCTTAGCTAGAAATATTAATAGGAGCATTGTATGCCTTCAAAAAGGGGAGTTGTGTTGATTTTATTGGATGCAATAAGATAATAATGCTCAAAGTTATTAATAATTCTAGCTTCAACTTTAGTATTTAAAATCAGTCTATTGTTTTTACTTAAACTGATATCTGAAGGAGCTATAGCATTAGAAGTACTATAATTATCTTCATAATGTACTAAGGCTCCTGCTAATATATCTATGAAAGTGTTTTTAAATATATTTAAATTCCCGCCTATATTAAGGTATTATTATAAGATTTAGCTTCACTTAAACCTGTAATGGCCGAAGGAGCTATAAAAACAGAATTGTTATTTTTATACTCATCAAGATTGAGATTGTTTATGATTAAGGTATTATCATGGCCATTGTTTGAAAGTTCAGCTATAATACTTAAAATCCCTTCTCTTTTATCTGAAGCTACACCAAATAAAGTATCATTGATAATGATTTTATTATAAGCAGCTGCATTAGAAGAATAGTTTTTTATATCTATGATATTATGATTGGCTTTATCTAAAGCTCTTATGATGATTTTAGAACCTTTATCTGTATTACTTACATCAGTAATGCTTTGAACATTGTTATAATTTATAGTATTATAAGAAGCTTCTTTGGCTTCTGTTAATACAGTTAGATTTCTAAAAGAAGCAAAATCTTTAATCGATACTTTATTGTTATTAGCACTACTAGGATAAAAGTCTTGATTATTAAGAAGGTTTTTCTTAGCTGTATAAATGTATACAGGTAAGGTTGACATAGAATTATTAATATAAACTTTATTATAATCCGCACTGCCTTCTAAGGTTCTAGCAGCTATAATATTTAAAGCATCTTTATAGCTTTGAGAAAGATCGGTTGTGGTAAGATCGTTTTTAATGTTAATGGTATTATGATTAACTCCTTTAGTTGCAAAGTCACCATAAAAAGAATGTTGGTTATAACCTAAGAAGTTATTAGCGATTTCTAAAGGATGTTTTAATTCTATGTTTAAGGTATTATAATTTACTTCTCCATTATTATAAGCTCCTGCGTAGAAGTTAAACAAAGCTTGAGCAAAAATGTTCTCATTGTTTTTATTTTTTTAGGTTTTTAATATCTTTTAATATTGATAGTATTATCTAAGGCTTGTCCTTGTTCGGTTTTTCCACCCAAAAAATCAGCAAATAAAACAGAATTATAAGCTAAGGGTTGTTTATCATGGTTCATATACATATCAAGATTAAAACTATCTATGTCTAAAAGGTTTTTACTGGCTTGATTCGCTATCTATATAACCTGCGTTAATATGAGCAGCAGCTAAACTAGCATAAGCTTTGCTTGGACCATGGATAATCATACTAGCATCTTTGATAAAGATTTTATTGTTTTTTACATTACCTTGATAAGCTAAACCACCTACAAGGTGAGTGATTCTTTCATCAAAGGTATTATTACCATTTTTATCTTTTTTAGGCAAGGAAGTAAAAAACTCTACACTGCTACCTGCTTTTATATTTAAACTATTATTTGTAGAATCTCCATAAGTGGCTATAGCTCCGATTAAATAAGGAGAACCATTTAAGGCTAAATCATAAGTGTTCTCAACTCCCATACTAATATGAGCATCTTTTTGAAGTATGGTTTGGTTATAGCTTACATTACTATAATGAGTAAAGGTAGAACTCATTAAGAAATTCATGCGTTGATTGCTTTTAGAATTACTAGGATTTTTATATGAGTATCTTTAGGTTTAAGATAAAAAACCGAACTAAGTTCTCCTTGTTCTAATATAAGTTTGTTATAACTTGCATCAGCATGATCGGTTTTTGCTGTGATTAAACAAGGAAGCACTCTAACTGTTTTTTATACTACGATCGGCTGTATTAACACCATGCCTTGCTTTAAAAGAAAGAACTTCATCTTCTCTCATATCAGGAGTAAGTAAATAATGTTTAAAATTTAAATCGTTTATATTTGTAATATTTGGTTTATGATTGTTAAATATTGTTAATATATTGTTTAGAACTCTTAGCATAATAATTTATACCTTGGAGTTTTTTATAAGTAGAATTGGTTTTATCATAAAGTTCGTTATCATTAAAATAATGCTTTGGAATATTGAAATTTCGATTGTCTGTAGTATTTGCTTGAGTGGCTGCAAAAGCGTTGATGCTTAAGAAGGTAACAATGGAAAGTTTAAAACAAAATTTCTCTATACTCTCCCAGTGAAGTTAAAAAGCTTTATTAAATTAAGATTGGACGGAATTTTTTAATATAAACTAAAAAGCGATATCAAAGAATTTCCGTTGTATAATCTAATGTTTTTTAAATGTGAAATATTTTTTAAGGTAAAGCGATGAAAATGCGTGTGTATTATGAAGATACTGATGCGGGTGGAGTGGTGTATCATAGTAATTATTTAAAATTTTGCGAGAGAGCAAGAAGTGAAATTTTTTTCAATAAAAAAGTAGATATTTTTGATGCGTCTAAGGGACATTTTTTACTTACAAAAGCAAATTGCAATTTCTTAAAACCTGCAAAACTTGGAGATATGATAGAGATTAAAACAAAAATTTTAGAAGTCAAAAATGCTTCTGTGGAAATTTTACAAGAAATTTATAAAGATGAAATTTTGTTTTTTAAAATGGAATTAACTTTGGCTTTTATTAAAAACGAAAAACCAGCTAGAATGGATATGCAGTTAAAAAAGCTCTTTGAAGAATTATTTTAATTCTTCAAAGCTTGCTTGTTTACCTTGCATAAGACGCACTTTGTAATCAACTTGAGAATTTTTGATTTTCTCATCAAATAAACTTTCGCTTTTTTTATTTAGGAATTCGGTATAAAAGTAATCAACTCCTATGCTAGTAGCATAAGCAATCCAGTTATAATCTATACTTTGATTAAAAATTTCATTAAGATAGACTAAGTTATCATCGTGGTTATTGATAGAATTAGCAATGATAAAATTTTCTCTATCTCCTTGTTGTGTTAAACTTAAAAATGTTGGATTATAGTTGATTTGAGTGGATAAAAGCACATAAGGATGAATGTTATAAATTCTTAGCTGAGAACTTGCTAGAGCTGTTTTGATCAATGGAGTGTTAAAAAATATCGAGGCATTATTAACTCCACCTTGTGATCTTAAAAGCCTGCTAAAATCAAGCTTCTCGCCTTCTATGGTATATATTCTAGCATTATTATTTTGAGCAAGAATTCTTGAATTTAGATTGCTTGATAAGGCAGAGCCATCGCTAAATATTGCGATATTAGCATTTGATTTGCTTAAAAGTGTGGCAATTTGAGCATCATAGTCAATACTTCCAAAAATAATATTTTGATTTGAAATTTGTATGTTGTTTTTATGGATAGTCGGTATGAAAATTTTCATATTTCCTGAGTAATTTTTCAACTCATTAGCACCTTTTAAGGTAAATCCAGCTATGGCATACTGATATCCTTGAGCTTGTGCTGCATCAAGCGCGGCTCGAATTTTATCACTATCTTCTGTGCCGGTTAAAAAAACTTTTACTTTGATTTCAGCTCTTTGTCTTAAAAGATAGGCTATGCTTGAATTTATTATAGTATTTGAGTAGCTTTTTATGGTTTTTTCTGGGATAATTATCGCAAGTTTAACAGAAGTAATTTTTTGAACATTTTTTTCAAAATCAGTAATGGAATTTAATAATTTTGCATAAACATTAGATAAAAATTGATCGTTTTGATCTGCAAATTCACTTAAAAAACTAAGATACAATCTTGATTCTAAAAGATCAAAAAGACAATTTGTGTTGCATTCTTGAACGCTTAATTTAGGATAAAAATTTTCAACGGGTTTTACATCGACTAATTTTTGCTCTTTTGCATTAAGCAAAAAGCAAGATAAGAAAAATATTAAAAATATTTTTTTCATAAAAATCCTTTAATTTTTTTTAAATCTTGTATAAAATTTTTTTCATAACTTGGATTTTTTTCTATAAAATCTAAATCATAACTTGGCATTATGAAAAAATTTTTATAAGCAAAAACTTCACCTTTTAAAATGTGATAATCTTTAAATCCCAAGCTTTTAAATGTATATTCTCCTAGACAAAGCAAAAAAGCAGGTTGAATCAGTTTTAGTTCGTTCCAGAAAAATGGTAAGCAAGATTGTAGCGAAAAATCATCAAATTTTCCATTACAAAAACATTTAAATAAATAAGAAAAATAAAAATCTTCATCGCAAAGCCCTAAAATTTGATAAATATAGTGTTTTAATTTTTCACCTTTTTTTGAATTAAGTAAAATTCCACTTTCATTTTCACTTTTTTGCCCAAAAACATCAAGAATTAGTAATTTGGCATTTTTTATCTTAGGTTCCATAAGACTAAATTTTCTTGTTTTGGAAAATTGGCATAAGGTGCAAGATGAAACAAGTTGTTTTAATTCTTGAAAATTTTGTATTTGTTCAAAGTGGTTTATATGTGTATCAACAAAGTTAAATCCCATAGCTTTTAAATAATAAAGACTTCTTATCATAAATCACATAATTTTTCTAAATTTTCTCCACTTAGACGATAATTTCTCCATTGTTTAAGATGTTTAGCGTTTAAACTTTCATAAAAATTAATACCTAAAATATTATCATTCAAGCAAACCCAGTCGAGTCTTTTTAAATTTTCTTTTTTGCAAATTTCTCCTAAAAATTTAAAAACAGCTTTTCCATAACCTTTTTTACGAAAATCTTCTCGTATATAAATATCTTCAAGATAAATTCCACCGCTGCCCCAAAAAGACGAAAAAGTATAAAAATAAATCATATAGCCTATAGTTTTTTCATTTTCTTTTAACAAAAAAGCACGAGCAAATTTATTTTTTAGTAAAGAATGTTCCAGTTTTTCTTTCGTGCATTGAAGAAAATCTAACATATCTTCGTATTTTGCAAATTCTATGATCATTTCTTGTAAAATATCTAAATCTTCTTGTCTTAAATCAATAATTTTAAATTCTGACATTTTTAACCTTTTAAAAATAATTTCAAAATTTATCAAAAGAATTTAAAAATTACTCTTAATCAAAAGCAATTTATAAGTAAGATTAAGATAAAATACAAGTTTATTTTATAATTTTTTAAGGAAAAATCAAATGAAAAGAACTTATCAGCCGCATGGCACTCCAAGAAAACGCACTCATGGTTTCCGTGTTCGTATGAAAACTAAAAATGGTCGCAAAGTGATCAATGCAAGACGCGCTAAAGGTAGAAAAAGACTTGCTGTGTGAAAAATTTTGATAAATTTAGCACAAACGAGGAATTTTCATCTGTATATAAAGTAGGTAAAAAATGGCATTGCGAAGGTGTGATCATTTTTTATCTGAATAGTTATGAAAAAAAAATAGCAGTTGTTGCTAGTAAAAAAGTTGGAAAAGCAGTGGTTAGAAATCGTTCAAAACGAATTTTAAGAGCTTTGTTTGTTAAGTTTGAAAGATATCTTCAAGATGGCAAATATATTTTTGTAGCTAAAAATGAAATCACTGAACTTTCTTTTTCTAGGTTAGAAAAAAATCTAAAATGGGGATTGAAAAAACTAGAATGTTTCAAATGATATGCCTAAAAATACTCCGTTTTTATCAGAAATTCTTAAGCCCTTTAAAACCCGCTGCTTGTAGGTATTATCCTAGTTGTTCTGAGTATGCGCTTTGGCAGTTTCAAAAAAAGAATTTTTTTCTAGCTTTTTTTTCTACTTTTTTTAGAATTTTAAGATGCAACCCTTTTTTTAAAGGGGGTTTTGATTATCCTAGGGTTTCTAAAAATTTTTATCCTATAAATTTATGTTTTAAGCCTATATTTTTAGCAGAAAAACAACTTTGTTTTTTATATATACCTTATAAAAATAAAAGTTTTTATCTTATAAAAATCATCTTTAAAAGGACAAATCAGTGAATAATTCAAATAATATTTTTCAGCAAAAGCGTATACTTTTAGCTGTTGTGATTTCTTTTTTATTTTTTGTTATTTATGATTATTTTTTCATTCCAAAGCAACCTTTAAAAATAGAACAAAACATTACACAAAAAAATCAACAAAACACAAGCATAAATAACACTCCTAATATACAAAATACCACCACAAATACTCCAAGTGCGGCTTTAGTTTCGCAAGATAGTGTGATATCTAAGGTTCAAAGCAAGCATTTTGAAGCACAAATTGACTCTTTTGGTAGAATTTCTGCTTTTTATTTAAAAGATAGAAAATACCAAAATGAGAAAGGGGAATTTATAAATCTTATTAGCAAGGAAAATAGTCCTTATCCTTTAGAAATGCGTTTTAGTGATCCAAGTATTAACTCAGAGGCTTTTAAAATTCCTTATGTCGCTAACGCTAGCAATCTTTTTGTTGATGAAAATGGAAGTCAAGTTTTAAAACTCACTCAAAATCTTTCCGGATTGAAAATCGAAAAAGATATTACTTTTTATCCAAAAGGGAATTATGAGATAGAAGTTAAACTCAGCAAGAATGCAAATTATTTTATAAGTCCAGGATATCGTCCAAATATTGCCGTAGATAGTTATACGGTTCATGGTGCTTTGGTAATGGATAATAAAGAAACCATCGAAACTTATAAAGATGGAGATGTAGAAAAGGATGAAAGTGCTAATAATGTCGTAATGACTTCGGCTTTTGATAGATACTATGCAACTTTCTTTTATAATTTTGATAAACCTTTAAATGTGGCAATCAGCAAGGATGCTAATAAAAACCCTATAGTTTTTGCTTATAGTGATAATGAATTTAAAGCAGGAGGCTATATAGGTTCTAAAGAACATGTGATTTTAAGAAGTATAGATCCACGCCTTGAAGCAGTTGTTGAATATGGTTGGTTTACTTTTATTGCTAAGCCTATGTTTGAGTTTTTGAATTTCTTGCATCAGTATATAGGAAATTGGGGTTGGGCTATCGTTGTGATGACTTTAATTGTGCGTATTATTTTATTCCCACTAACTTATAAGTCTATGATTTCTATGAATAAACTTAAAGATCTTGCTCCTAAAATGAAAGATATTAGAGAGCGTTATAAAGGCGATCCGCAAAAAATGAATATGTACATGATGGAGCTTTATAAAAAACATGGTGCAAATCCTATGAGTGGTTGTTTGCCTATACTTTTACAAATTCCTATTTTCTTTGCTATTTATCGCGTTTTGCTTAATGCTATTGAGCTGAAAGCAGCTCCTTGGGCGTTTTGGATACATGATTTATCGGTAATGGATCCTTATTTTATTTTACCTATTTTAATGGGTGTAACGATGTTTTTACAACAACTTATTACGCCTATGACTATACAAGATCCTATGCAAGCTAAGATTATGAAATTTTTACCAGTGATTTTTACTTTTTTCTTTATCACTTTCCCAGCAGGACTTACGCTTTATTGGTTTGTAAATAACCTTTGTTCTTTGGTTCAACAATGGGTTATCAATAAAATATTTGCTAAAGAACATCACAAAAAACAAGCGGAGCATGAAAAATGAAAATCGAAGCCATTGATCTTCAAAGTGCCTTAACAGAAGCTTCAAGAAGTTTAGAATGTTCTGTAATAGACTTAGAATATGAGATTATTCAGCATCCAAGAAAAGGTTTTTTTGGATTTGGAAGAAAAAAGGCAATTATAGAGGCTAAAGCAAAAAAAAGGATTTTGAAAAAAAATCCTAAAAAAGAATTTGCAAGTTCAAAAAATCACAAACCAGAAACACATGAGCCAAAGCAAGAAAACAAGATTGAAATAAAAAATGAAAAAAATAAAAGCCAAAAAGAAAAATATACAGTAAAAAGTGATGAAATTTTTGATAGTTTTCATCGAGAAAGCAAAGGAGTGCGTAATACTCAGGATATTTTAGATGAGATTCGTATTCAGCTTGTAAAACTTTTAGAAAGCTCCCAGTTTAAAATAGAGCTTAGTGAACTTAGAATGTATGATGAAGATTGCGTTTTGATTCGATTGGATGGGGAAGATGCTGCTTTGATGATAGGTAAAGAAGCACATCGTTACAAGGCTATTTCTTATCTTTTACATAATTGGATCAATTTAAAATATAATCTTTTAGTGCGCCTTGAGATCGCTCAATTTTTAGAAAATCAAATTCAAGGTATGCAGCTTTATTTACAAAGCGTGATTGAAAAAATTAAAATTCATGGACGCGGACAAACCAAACCTTTAGATGGGGTTTTGATAAAAATCGCTTTAGAGCAGTTAAGAGTTGAATTTCCAGATAAGTATGTAGGAATTAAGCAAAACAATGATCAAAGATTTGTTGTAATAAACGACTTTTTCAAAAAAGATGAGTGATACTATAGCGGCTATTGCCACAGCTCATGGTGTGGGTTCGATTTCTATTGTAAGATTAAGCGGTGAAAGGGCTTTAGAATTTGCCTTAAAGCTTAGCCACAAAACCAAACTCATCCCCCGCCATGCTACTTTTACAAAACTTTTTAATCAAAATAATGAAATTATCGATGAAGCTATAATGATATATTTTAAAACCCCTTATAGTTTTACAGGGGAAGATATAGTAGAGTTTCAAACTCATGGGGGATTTAGTGTGAGTGAAGTTTTACTCGAAGAACTTGTGAGTTTAGGGGCGAGACTTGCTTTAGCAGGGGAATTTAGCAAAAGAGCGTGTTTAAATGGCAAAATGACTCCTTTAAAAGCCTTAAATATACAAGATCTCATACTTTCAAAATCTGCACTTGCAGCTAAAATTATAGCACGCAACATGCAAGGAAACTTAGGAGAACTTTTAGAAAAAATTCGCACAGATTTGGTTAAAACCTTAGCTTTTGTAGAAACTAGCATTGATTATGCTGATGATGATTTACCTTCTGATTTATTAGAACAAATTTCTACTATGTGTGAAGAAAATTCTAAAATTTTAAAAGAAATTTATACACTTTCTCAAAGTAAAAAAGGACTTATAGAAGGTTTTAAAATCGCTATTGTAGGTAAGCCAAATGTAGGCAAATCTTCGCTTTTAAATGCCTTGCTTTCTTATGAAAGAGCTATTGTTTCAGATATAGCAGGCACCACTCGTGATACTATAGAAGAGAGCTTTAAATTAGGAACGCATTTATTGCGCATTATAGATACAGCGGGTATTAGAGAAAGTAAAGATACTATAGAACAAATCGGCGTAGCTTTAAGTAAAAAAAGTTTAGAAGATGCAGATATTATTTTAGCAGTCTTTGATGCTTCAAGAGTGCAAGATAAAGAAGATGGGAAAATTTTTGAATTGCTAGCAAATACTGATAAAAAAATCTTTTGGATTTTAAATAAAAGTGATTTAGAAAATGTTTTCAAAAATACTCAAAATAAAAATTTTATCAAGCTTAGTGCTCAAAAAGACATCACTTTGTTAAAAGAAGAATTGCAAAATTATCTTAATTCTTTTGATAGTGAAGGTATTATGGTAAGTTCTTTAGATCTTATTAATGCTTGTAAAATTTCAAGTGAAGCGATTTTTAGAGCTAAGGAGCTTTTAGAGGAAAGTTCTTTAGAACTTTTTGCTTTTGAACTTAATTTAGCTATTAATGAACTTGCAAGATTTACCAAAGATTTTCAAAGAGATGAAATTTTAGACGAAATGTTTGGTAATTTTTGTTTAGGAAAATGAAAGGATAGAAATGGATAAAGAAACCATAAAAGCACACAAAATTAGCGATGAAGAATATGCACAAATTTTAGAAATTTTAGGACGTGAGCCAAATTTATTAGAGCTTGGGGTTATTTCTGCGATGTGGAGTGAGCATTGCTCTTATAAATCTAGTAAAAAATATCTTAATGGTTTTCCAACTAAAGCACCTTGGGTGATTCAAGGCCCAGGTGAAAACGCAGGGGTTATTGATATCGGGCAAGGTATGGCAGCAGTTTTTAAAGTAGAAAGTCACAATCACCCTAGCTTTATTGAACCTTTTGCAGGTGCGGCTACAGGAGTAGGGGGAATTTTACGTGATGTTTTTACTATGGGTGCAAGAGTGGTTGCTGGACTAAATTCTTTAAAATTTGGCGATATTCATGATGAAAAATGCGGTAAACATCAAAAATACCTTGTTAAAGGCGTGGTAAATGGAATTTCTCATTATGGAAATTGCATGGGTGTACCAACTATAGGCGGAGAATGTGCTTTTGATGAGTGTTTTAATGGAAATATCTTAGTTAATGCCTTTGCTTTAGGGATTTGTAAAAGTGAAGATATCTTTTATGCTAAGGCTGAAGGTGTAGGAAATCCTGTGATTTATGTGGGTTCAAAAACAGGGCGTGATGGACTAGGTGGGGCGGTTATGGCAAGTGATAGCTTTAATGAAAAAAGCAAATCCTTGCGTCCTACGGTGCAAATTGGCGATCCTTTCAGTGAAAAACTTCTTATGGAAGCTTGTTTAGAGCTTTTTAAAACTGATTATATTGTGGGTATTCAAGATATGGGTGCTGCAGGGCTTACTTCAAGTTCTTTTGAAATGGCAGGAAGAAGTGGCAGTGGCATGAAACTTTACTTAGATAAAACTCCTATGCGTGAAAGCGGTATGACTCCTTATGAGTTAATGCTTAGCGAGTCTCAAGAAAGAATGCTTATTTGTGCGAAAAAAGGCTATGAAGATAAGGTTATAGAAATTTTCAAAAAATGGGATTTAGATGCTGTGGTTATGGGTGAAGTTACCAATACAGGAAAAATGGAGCTTTTTTGGCATGATGAGCTTGTAGGGCTTATTCCTATCGAGCCTCTAAGTGAAAAAGCGCCGATTTTAAGTCGTCCTATAAGTGAGCCAAAATATTTAAGTGAAATTAAAGATTATAAATTTGAGCTAAAATTAAGCATTCAAGAGCTTTTTATACAAATGCTTCAAAATGAAAATATTAACAACAAAGCTTTTATTTATGATCAATTTGATTCAAGTGTGCAAACCAATACTATAAAAGCTGATGGAAGATTAGGTGCTAGTGCCATTCGTATCAAAGAAAATGGTGCAAGTGTGGCTATGGCTATAGAATGTAACTCACGCTTAAATTATGTAAATCCTAAAATAGGAGCAGCTTTAGCAGTAGCTTCAGCAGGAAGAAAAGTTGCTTGCACGGGGGCTAAGCCTTTGGCAATAAGTGATTGTTTAAATTATGGAAATCCGCAAAATCCTGAAGTGATGTGGCAATTTGCACAAGGTTGCGAAGGCATTAAAGAAGCTTGTAAAGAGTTAAATACCCCAGTAGTAAGCGGCAATGTTTCACTTTATAATGAAACTGAAGGCGTAAGTATTTATCCAAGTCCTACTATAGTAAGCGTAGGGGTTTTAGAAGATGCAAATAAAACCTTAAAAGCTAGTTTTGAAAAAGAAAATTTAAGTGTTTATCTTTTGGGTGAAAGTTTAGGGGAATTTGGTGGATCTATGGTAATGAAAATCCAAGATAAAAAAGTATCAGGAAGTCTTAAAGAGCTTGATTATAAAGCTGAAATTGCGCTTTGGGATTTGCTTTATAAAGCCAATCAAAATTCTTTACTTGAGTGTGCCAATAGCGTAGGAATAGGGGGTATTGCTATGACTTTGGCAAAAATGTTTGCTATTTCTAGTGTGGGTGTAAATTTAACAAGTGGTTTTGATGATGAAAAAATGATTTTTGATGAGAGTGCAAGTCGTGCTATAGTAGGGCTTAGCAAAGAAAATGAAGAAGCTTTTTTAAATTTAGCCAAAGAATTTGGAGTAAAAGCTTATAAATTAGGTGTGAGTACAAGCCAAAAACATTTTAAACTTGATAGCATTGAGTTAAGCAAGGCTGAACTTGACAAGCTTTATTTTGAAAGTTTTAAAGAGCAAATCCAATGACTTTAGTTTTAATTATACTCGTTATTTTGGTGTTTTACTGGTATTATAAAACTTGGGGAAAACAGGATTTTTTAAACTCAGCTACAAGAGGAGTCAAAGGCTTTGCTAAGGGTTTTGCTCGTGGGGTTATAGAAGAAAGAATGGATGAGTTTAAAAGGCGTATGAATTACTATGTTATCGCACTTTTAGCAAAAATTGCAAAAAGCGATGGTAGAGTAAGTGAAAACGAAGCTGAAATGATCAAAGATCTTTTAGATGCAAATGCCAAAGATGAAAAAGAAAGAGCTTTTTTAAAAGCAAGTTTTAACGAACATAAAGAAAATTTAAGCGATGCTTTTTATGTGGCAAAAGATTTTTTAAAAGAAGTGCCTTTACCTAAAAATGAGCGTTTTAATGTTTTGCGTGTGCTTGTTTTTATGGCTTTAATCGATGCAGATTTTAATGCTAAAAAGCGTGAAATTTTAGAGCAAATCGCTAAAGCCTTTGATATAGCAAAAAGCGAATTAGATGCTTTTATAGCAAGTCTTTCAAATTTAAAAAGTTCTAAAAAAGAATTAAGTCTTGATGAAGCTTTTACTATTTTAGAACTTCCAAATAATGCAGATTTAAATGCGGTAAAAAAACAATACCGCAATTTAGCAAAAAAATATCATCCTGATATTTTAAATGCAAACAATGTTAGTGAAGAAGAGCTTAAAATCGGTGTAGAGAAATTTCAAAAAATCAACGAAGCTTACGAAAAAGTTAAAAAACATTTAGAAAGGTAAAAATGAGAGCATTGCTTAGCGTGAGTGATAAAGAAGGTATAGTAGAATTTGGCAAAGAGCTTGAAAATTTAGGCTTTGAGATTCTTTCAACAGGTGGGACTTTTAAGTTTTTAAAAGAAAATGGAATAAAAGTTATGGAAGTGAGTGATTTTACAAAAAGTCCTGAGCTTTTTGAAGGGCGTGTAAAGACTTTACACCCTAAGATTCATGGTGGAATTTTACACAAAAGAAGCAATGAAAATCATATCAAACAAGCAAAAGAAAATGAAATTTTAGGAATTGATCTAGTTTGTGTGAATTTATATCCTTTTAAAAAAACCACTATCATGAGTGATGATTTTGATGAAATTATAGAAAATATCGATATAGGTGGGCCTGCGATGATAAGAAGTGCAGCAAAGAACTATAAAGATGTGATGGTACTTTGCGATCCGCTTGATTATGAAAAAGTCATCGAGACTTTAAAAAAAGGTCAAATTGATGAGAATTTTCGTTTAAATTTGATGATAAAAGCTTATGAGCATACGGCAAATTATGATGCTTATATTGCAAATTATATGAATGAACGCTTTAACGGAGGTTTTGGAGCGAGTAAATTTATAGTAGGACAAAAAGTATTTGATACAAAATATGGAGAAAATCCACATCAAAAAGGGGCTTTATACGAGTTTGATGCCTTTTTTAGTGCAAATTTCAAAGCCCTTAAAGGCGAAGCAAGTTTTAATAATCTAACCGATATTAACGCAGCTTTAAATTTAGCTAGTAGTTTCGATAAAGCTCCAGCTATTGCTATAGTAAAACATGGAAATCCTTGCGGTTTTGCTATAAAAGAAAATTTAGTACAAAGCTATATACATGCTTTAAAATGCGATAGCGTTAGTGCTTATGGAGGAGTGGTTGCAATCAATGGAACTCTTGATGAGGCTTTAGCAAATAAAATCAATGAAATTTATGTAGAAGTAGTCATCGCAGCCAATGTAGATGAAAAAGCTTTAGCTGTGTTTGAAGGTAAAAAACGCATTAAAATTTTCACTCAAGAAAGTCCATTTTTAATCCGCAGTTTTGATAAATATGATTTTAAACATATTGATGGGGGTTTTGTATATCAAAACAGCGATGAAGTTGGCGAAGATGAGTTTAAAAATGCAAAGCTTATGAGTCAAAGAGAGGCAAGTAAGGAAGAATTAAAAGATCTTGAAATCGCTATGAAAATAGCAGCATTTACCAAATCAAACAATGTTGTTTATGTAAAAAATGGCGCTATGGTGGCTATAGGCATGGGTATGACAAGCAGAATCGATGCAGCAAAGGTAGCAATCGCTAAAGCTAAAGAAATGGGGCTTGATTTGCAAGGTTGCGTTTTAGCAAGTGAAGCCTTTTTTCCTTTTAGAGATAGCATAGATGAAGCAAGTAAAGTAGGGGTTAAAGCTATAGTAGAACCAGGCGGAAGTATAAGGGATGATGAAGTGGTAAAAGCAGCTGATGAGTATGGTATGGCGCTTTATTTCACAGGAGTAAGACATTTCTTACATTAAGTTTAATAGAATGTTATGTTTTTTACACATAATTCAATAAAAATTAAATAAATTATGTGTAAAATATTTCCGAAAAATTTTATTTTTAGAAAACTATGATGTTTAAAACTATAGGATTTAAGGTTTCTGCTGCAATTTTTGCGGTGTTGCTTATAAGTTTTATCGTAATGCAAGTGATTTTAAATTTGGACTTTAAAAATACTGCTAATAAAATGAGCAGGGCAAATTTAAATACCGTAAGTACTTCTGTTTTTCAAACAATGAGAATGGCTATGAATTTAGGAGATCCTGAAAAAATTAAAGAAGCCATTGAAGATGTAAAAAGTATAGAGGGTATTAGTGATATTAAAATTTATCCTTCAAAAGATACCATAGATCTTTTTGAGATGAAAGCCCCTCAAATTTCAAATGATAAGCGTATTATAGAACAATTTTCAAATCCTAAAATTCAAGCTTTGGAAGAAAATATAAATGGTGTTGTGTATTTAAGATTGATACGCCCTTTGATTGCAGATGAAAGTTGTGTTGCTTGTCATGAAATGCTAATGCAGGAAGTGTGATTGGGGTTATGGATATATCACATTCTTTAGAAGGTGTTTAAAAAGATATAAGCAAAACCGGTCAATCTTATATTATAATATTTACTATTGCTTTGATTTTTACCCTTTGTGGTGGTTCTTTTAATGCTTAAAGTTGTTGTTGGAAAGCCCGTTTTAGAGCTTTTAAATCATGCTAAAGAATTAGCTCAAGGAAGCGGCAATTTTAAAAGCTCGTATTTCAGTTAAAGGTCAAGATGAAATTGCTTTAGCTTGTGGATATATCAATCAATTTATCGAAAAAACTCACAAGGCAGTTAGCAGTGCAAGTCATAATTCAAAAAATGTAGAAAAACAAAGCAATCTTTTAAATTCAAATGCTATTTTTTAAGTGATATCAGTTCACAAAGTCATAAGCAAATAGATCAAAGTTTTAAACTTGGTGCAAATGTTGGCAATGAACTTAGAGAACTTGCTAGTTTGTCAAATAAGGCAAATAGTGCCAATGAAAAATCCTTTTTATTATTAGAGTAAATGCTTAAATCTTTGTTTAATGTTGTTAATAAAGTATCAATAGTATCCCAAAGTGAAAATGAATTGGCTAAAAAAGTTGAAAACATGGTCAATCAAGCAGGTAATATACAAAAAGTAACTCAAATGATGGATAAGATCGCAGATAAAACAAAATTACTATCCCTAAATGCTGGCATAGAAGTAGCTAGGGCTGGTGCATTTGGACTAGGTTTTTCTGTAATTGCTGAGGATGATAGGCAGTTGGCTCAGAACAGTGACGAATTTTTGGGAAATGTAGCTCAAATTACAAAGGAGCTTTTGTAAAGTATTAATGAGGTTAACGCAGAATTAAAGAAAAATACTCAAAGTATACAAGCTTTAAATGATGACACCGCTTTATTGGTTGATGATGCTAATGAGGTTAAATTATGTAACGAAGATGCTAGGGCTTTGGTGACTCAATGTACTGAAAAAATAAAAATTTCCCAAGAGAATATACAAAATTTACTTTCTCGTATGCAAGAAAATGTTGAAGTAAGAAGAAATTTCTAAAATTCTACTTCAAGTTGTAGATGAGTTAAAAATAGTGTGTCATAATCTCGAAAGCGAACTTAACCAATTTCAAACTTAAAGGAATAAAATGAAAAAAACGCTTCAAATTGCTTTAGCTGCAACTTTTTTTGCAGGTTGTGCTAGTACTTCTGTTACTTCATCTACTTCTAAAGGTAATAATGAACTTGTACAAAATCAGCTTTTCAAAATAGAAAAAATTATACTCAATGGTAAAACTTTTGATCCAAAAAACGCAGAGGAAAGTCCAAATATTAGTTTTGAAAATAATAAATTTTATGGTTATTCAGGGTGTAATCGTTTTTTTGGTTCTTACCAAACTAAGGCGGATACTTTGCAAATCGAAGGTGATCGCGTAGCTTCAACTCAAATGCTTTGTCATCCAATGGATGTAATGGATTTTGAAAATTCTTTCCTTTCAAATTTCAAAGGAATTTTTAAAATTTCAAATGAAAATGGAAAACTTGTTTTAAGTAATGATGAAATGAAGATCTTTTTTAAATAATATCCTAAAGCCTCGAAATATCGAGGTAATCTTCTTAAATTTGACAAAAGTCTAAAAAATGATACAATTATAATTTTATTATCAAAAAAGGTAGTTAAATGATAAAATCAATTCCTGAATGGAGTGAGCAAGAATACCTCATGCTTTCTTTACCCCATGAAAAAAGCGATTGGAATCCCTATTTAGAGGAAATTTTGCAAAGTTATAAAGAATTTGTAAAAGCAGTGAGTGAATTTCAAAAAGTTTTACTTATAGCTCCTAAACAGAGTGATTTTGAAAATTTTAAAGATATAAAAAATGTAGAGTATTTTAAATGTGATACCAATGATACTTGGATACGTGATTTTGGAGCTATAGATATAATAGAAAATGGTCGTTTAAAGGCTCTTGATTTTACTTTTAATGCTTGGGGAAATAAATTTCAAAGTGAGCTTGATAATGCTGTAAATTCTAAGCTTTTTAAAGAAAAATTTAAAGAGGAACTTAAAAAGGTTGATTTTATTTTAGAAGGAGGAAGTATTGACTTTAATGGAGAGGGTGTAATGCTTACAAGCTCTCATTGTCTTTTAAATGAAAATAGAAATTCTCATCTAAACAAAACCCAAATTGATATAAAATTAAAAGAAATTTTTGGTTTAAAGCAAATTATTTGGCTAGAAAATGGTTTCATAAAAGGTGATGATACAGATCATCATATCGATACCTTAGCAAGATTTATAGATAAAAATACCATAGCACATTGTATTTGTGAAGATGAAGAGGATGAACATTATTTGCCTTTGCAAAAAATGAAAGAAGAGCTTAAAAAAACAGGCTTTGATTTAGTAGAACTTCCTATACCTAATCCTTTATACTATGAAGGAAGAAGATTGGGCGCAACTTATGCGAATTTTGTTTTTATAAATAATGCTTTAATTGTGCCTTTTTATAAGGATAAAAATGATGAAATCATAGCTAAAAGACTTTCTAAAGCTTTACCTAGTCATAAAATTATAGGAGTAGATGCAAGAGTGTTTTTACGACAAAACGGTTCTTTGCATTGTTCTTGTCAAAATCGTTTCAAAGGTTTAAGATGAGTTTACAAAAAAAAGCAACTCTTGTGGCAAGTTTATGTGCTATTGTTTTAGCCTTGGTTAAATTTATAGTAGGCTTAACAAGTGGTTCTGTTGCAGTGCTTTCAAGTGCGATTGATTCTTTGATGGATTTTGCTATTTCTGCTTTTAATTTTTTAGCTCTTAAAAAAAGTTCACAAAAGGCGAATGAAAATTATAATTTTGGTTTTTCTAAAATTGAAGCTTTAATGGGTTTGTTAGAAGGTGTTTTTATAGTTGGCGTGGGGATTTTTATTTTTTATGAGAGTATTTTAAAGATTTATTATAAAGAAGAAATTAAAGATTTAAATTCAAGCATCTATGTGATGATTTTTGCTTTAAATATTACTTTTTTTCTTGTACTTTTTTTAAATTATGTAGCTAAAAAAACCAAAAGTTTGATTATAGAAAGTGATGCTTTGCATTACAAAACAGATTGCTTAACCAATGCCTGCACTTTTGGGGCTTTGGTTTTAATTTATTTTACAAATTTACATATTATTGATGCTATTTTTGGGATAGTGATCAGTCTTTATACGGCTTTTTCTGCTTTTAAAATCATTAAAAAAGCTTTGGCTTTTTTAATGGATGAAGCTTTACCTAAGGAACAAGTAGATAAAATTTGCACTTTGATTTCTAATAATCCTGAAATAATTTCTTATCATGAATTAAAGACGCGTAAAACCCCAAGTTGTAATTATTTAAGCGTGCATTTGGTTTTTTGTCCTATAATTTCGCTTTTAAATGCGCATAAAATTTCAGATGAAATAGAAGAAGGTGTGCGCAAGATGTTTGAAAATGAAAAATGGGATATACAAATTCATTTAGATCCTTATGATGATGCAGAACAAGAAAGGCAAAGACAATGAAAATCGCTTTAATACAACAAAAATTTCATTTAAATAAAGAACAAACTATAAAAAAAACTTGCGAATTTATAGAAGAAGCCTCTAAACAAGGAGCTGAGCTTGTTTGTTTAGGAGAACTTCATCAAAGTGAGTATTTTTGTCAAAGTGAAAATGTGGATTTTTTTGACTATGCTAATGATTATGAAAAAGATGTGAAATTTTGGGCAAATATAGCTAGAAAAAATCAAATAGTGCTTATTACTTCATTATTTGAAAAACGAAGTGCCGGACTTTATCATAATACTGCAGTGGTTTTTGAAAAAGATGGTTCTATAGCAGGCAAATATCGCAAAATGCACATACCCGATGATCCTTGTTTTTATGAAAAATTTTATTTTACTCCTGGAGATTTGGGTTTTGAACCTATAAATACAAGTTTAGGCAAGCTTGGAGTGCTTATTTGTTGGGATCAGTGGTATCCTGAAGCAGCAAGAATTATGGCTTTAAAAGGAGCTGAGATTCTTATTTATCCTACGGCAATTGGTTGGTTTGACAAAGATGAACATGAAGAAAAGCAAAGACAACTCAATGCTTGGCTTGGCGTACAAAAAGGACATGCTATAGCTAATGGTTTATATGTAGTAGCTGTCAATAGGGTAGGTTTTGAAAAAGATGTAAGTGGGGTAGAAGAGGGCATTAGATTTTGGGGAAATTCTTTTGTTTTTGGCCCTCAAGGTGAAGAGTTTTGTCTTTTAGATTCTCAAAACGAATGTGTAAAAATCATAGAAATAGATAAAAAAAGAAGTGAAAATGTGCGTCGTTGGTGGCCTTTTTTGCGAGATAGACGTATAGAATATTTTGCAGATTTAACTAAAAGATTTATTGATTAAATCAATAAATCTTATTTGTTTTGTATATTTTCAAGATAGCTTTTTATTTGTTCTTTTTCTTGTTCGTTTAAATTTATAAAACTTATTTCCTTAAGTCTTGATAAAAGCAAATTATCTTCTAAAATTTCATTTTTTCCTATTTCTAAAGAAGTGATGACACTAGAACTTATGAGAAGTCTTTGGGTTGAATCTTTTCTTAAGCCCCATATATTATGTATAGCAATATTATTATCTGTAATTTGTCCTGCATAAAGCATAATATGTCCAGGTAAATAAAGTAAGCTTAAATAAGCTTTTCCAAAGCGATTTAAAAAATCTTTTTTTTGAGAATTGCTAAGAGTGCTTATATCAAAATGATTAAAAGAATTTTTTTGTGCAGCCGAATTTCTCGGTAGATAAAGTCCAAAAGCTGAAAAGATATCACGAGTTAGTAAAGAACAATCTCTTTCAAAATTATAACCGCCCCAGCCATAAGGCAAATTTAAAACTTGTGAAAGTTGATTTTTTAAATTTTTATCATTGAATTGTAAAGGAAATTTAGATACATCCTTTTTAGAAATTTTATATTTTTTAGAGCCTATTTTTCCATAAAAATAGTTTTTATCTTCTTTGTAGTAAGGATAGATAGCACCAATTCTACTTTCAAAGAAAAATTTACCATCCTCGCTATAGATAGCAAATTTTTCTTTTAGTGGTGTGATAAAGTTGAGATTTTCATAGATTTTCGCTCTATCGTTTGAGAAAAATTCCAAATTTTTACTTTCAACAAATCCAAATCCAGCTTCACCTAAAACAAAAGCATAACGCTTATCTTTACTAAAATGTGAAATTAAGACAGGGGTTCCAGCATTTAAAATGCCATCGCTTGCATAGTCAAAAGGAATTCCTTCATTTTCAAAAAAAGGATTTTTTAAGATAGCTCTTTGGGTTGGAAGATTTTTAATGATTGTATTTTGGATAATTAAAGCTTTTTGATTAAGTTTGCCAAATTCTTGGATATTTGCGTTATTTATGGCGTTTTTAAACCATGAAAGCGGAATAGTTTGTTTATTGAAAAAATAATAAGTATTTTTTGAATTTAAATATAAAGGAAAGGACCAAAAAATATTTTGTCCTTTGTAATTTTTAAATGAATCATGCCAAGGGTTAAAGAAATATTTTTTATATCGTTTTGCATCAAAATTAATATCGTAAGCAAATTGTGGCAAAATGCTTACATTTTGTTCGTATTCAAGTTTTGCATAATGTTGATTTTCATTTTTTTGTTCTAAATTTTCATGATGAAGTGAAGTTAAATTTTTTGTTGAACAAGCTGTTAAAAATAGCACTATGAAAGTAAAATATAAACAAGATTTCATAATCAACCTTTTAGAAAAAATAGTTATAATTAAAGCCAAGGAAATATAATGCTTGATAAACTAGAAAAAATTTTAGCTTATGATAATGTTTTTTTAAGTGGTGGTGCTGGAGTTGGTAAAAGTTTTTTGACAAATGAGCTTATCAAATCTTATAGAAAACAAAAAAAATTAGCCATAGCTCTTGGTTCTAGCGCTCTATCGGCGTTTAATATAGGCGGTGTTACTTTACACAGCTTTTTTTGTTTAGGGCATTGCGATGACATGATGAAATTAAGTGCATTGGATCGCAATCAAAAACAAAAAGAAAAATTAACAAAACTTAAAGAGCTTTTAAAAACGATTGAGCTTATTATTATCGATGAAATTTCCATGGTTAGTGCAAGTGTTTTTGAAATGATAGGCTTTAGACTTAAAAATTCTCAATTTAATGGAAAAATTTTAGTTGTAGGAGATTTTTTTCAATTACCTCCTGTAATTAAAGAAAAAAAAGAAACTTTATTTAATCATTCTTATTATGCTTTTTCTTCATTTTTTTGGCAAGATTTAAATTTTAAGAATATTAAACTTTCTCAACCTAAAAGAACGCAAAATATGGAATTTTATAACCATTTATCTTTGATTAGACAAGGTTTTTTAGATGAAAAAATTTTAAGCTTTTTTGAATCTTTGCGAATTGATTATAAAGAATTAGAAAATTTAGAAGATGATTATACTTTACTTTGTGGTATCAATAAAAAAGTAAACAATATTAATCAAGAAAAATTAAGCAAACTTGAGACCCCACTTGTATGCTTTAAGGCTCAGGTTAAAAAAGAAGATAAGAGAATAAAAGATGAAGAACTTGATTCTTGGATTAGAAGCTTAAATATATTAGAAGAATTAAATATTAAAATAGGCGCTCGTATTATTTTTTGTGTAAATAATTGGGATAAGAATTATTATAATGGAGAGCAAGGCATTATAGAAGATATTCTTTATGAAGAGGAGAAAATTTATATTAGCATTATTAAAAATAATGGGATGAAAATTTTACTTGAACCTTATACTTTTTTCATGGAAGAACTTGAGCAATCAGGTAAAGATTTTGTTGTTAATATTCTCGCAAGTGTTACACAGTTTCCTATTAAATTAGCTTATGCTATTACCATACACAAATCACAAGGTATGAGTATTGAAAAATTAGTGTGTGATATTGATCATATTTTTGAAAATGGACAGCTTTATGTCGCTCTTTCTCGCGCTACAAACCCAAATACTTTAAAAATTTATTCTACAAAAAAGATAAATTTTGGATTTTATTTTGCTAATATTTTAAAAATAGATTCTAATGTGATCGAATTTTATAAAAAACATAATTTTTTAGATCTCGAAATACAAGAACAAATCATTTAAAGGCATTAAATGAAAAAAATATTTTTAAGTGTTTTTTTGATTATGAGTTTAAATGCTCAAAATCTTGAAATAGATAAAATAAGAACAGATTTATATTCTAAAAGTGGGGCAAATGTTCTTAAAAAAGTTGAAATTTCTTTAGAATTTGATGGAAATAATTTAAAAGAAAATGAAAATAAGTTAATTGATGCTGTAAATACAGTAATTTCAGGGTTTTTTTATGAAGATATTTTTACAGAAATTGGAAAAAATAATTTTAAAAAAACTTTAGAAAAATTTTTAGATAAGAAATATAAGATTAAACTAGATGATATATATATCATATCTTTAAGTGGAGTGGAAAAATTTGATTTAGAGGAGTTTAAACGCTTTTTAGAAAGCACTGAGGCTAAAGAGAAAGGTATGGGTAGCGAGGTAAAAAAAGCACTTGAAAACTTAGAAGTTCCTAAAACTCAAGTTCCTAGTGTTGAAAAGATCCCAACTCCTAGTGTTCCAAATTTAGAAGCCAAGCAAGTTGAACAGCTTTTCAAAGATCCAGATGAAGAAAATAGAAATGACAATGGAGAAATCAATATAGATAATTTAAATACACCTAAAATGACTCCAGATATAGAAGAAAAAATTAAAAGAGATTTAATCGCCAATCCTCCACAAATATTCAAAGAAAATAACGCAAGCAAGCCCTATCATTTGCCACAAACAGGCTATGATATAAAGCTTGACGAGAATTCAACGCAAAATTAGCGAACTATATCATAATTTTGCGGAATTTTTGCCTTGAAAATATCGGAATTAATTTTTGGATTTTTAATTTGATTGTTTAGATTGATTATAACATCATTTTCAAATTCATCTTTATAGGATATGCTTTGAATTTGCTCTTGATCAAGTTTAATTGTATAATTTATATTATCATATTTTGTTACAAGTTTATCTTTATCTATAAGACTTGCTTTTTTGAAAATTTCATTAAGATTTGGAATGTTATCAAGATGAGAGAAAATGACTTGCTCTAGATCGTGCTCTACTATGGTTACTTGATTTTTGTTAATATAAATCTCTTTTTTACTAGGAGTATCATAACTCCAATATGCTTGATCTTTATCCAGTATAAAATGTCCAGAATAAGAAAGTGTAGAGTTTTTGGATTTTACTATTTGGATAAAATCGCTTGAAAAGGTATTAAAATTAAGATCAAGGGCAAAAAGTTGTCCTATAAAAATAAAAAATATCAAGAATGTTTTTTTCATTTATTTTCCTTAAAAAAATTATATTTTTTATATCATTCTAGCTAATTTTAATTAAATAATCGTTATAATGATAGTTTGAAAAATTTATAAAGGTTTAAAAATGTTTTTAAATACCTTAAAAGCCATTTTTGGAACAAAAAATGATCGTGAAGTTAAAAAATACTTCAAGCGTGTAGCACAAATCAATGCTTTAGAAGGCAAATATCAAAATTTAAGTGATGATGAATTAAAAGCCGAATTTGCAAAATTTAAAGAGCAAATTTTAAGCGGAGAAAAAAACGAAAATGATATCTTAAATGATGTTTTTGCTATAGTCAGAGAGACAGGTAAGAGAACTTTAAATATGCGTCATTTTGATGTGCAGTTAATCGGTGGTATGGTTTTGCACGATGGAAAAATCGCAGAAATGAAAACAGGGGAGGGTAAAACCCTTGTAGCGACCTTGCCTGTTGTTTTAAATGCCATGAGTGGAAAAGGCGTACATGTCGTTACAGTAAATGATTATCTAGCCAAAAGAGACGCTGAGCAAATGAGTGCGATTTATAATTTTTTAGGTTTTAGCGTAGGCGTGGTGCTTTCTTCTCAAAACAGTGACATAGAGCACAAGCAAGCTTATGATTGCGATATTACTTATGGAACCAATAATGAGTTTGGTTTTGATTATTTGCGTGATAATATGAAATTTTCAAAAGTTGAAAAAGTTCAAAGAGAGCATAATTTTGTTATTGTAGACGAGGTAGATAGTATTTTAATTGATGAGGCAAGAACTCCGCTTATCATCAGCGGTCCTACAAATCGCACTTTAGATGGTTATATTAAAGCTAATGAAGTAGCTAAGCAAATGCAAAAAGGTGAAGCAGTTTTACCCCCTGCAAAACCTGAGGGTGATTTTGTAGTAGATGAGAAAAATCGTAATATTTTAATCACAGAAGCAGGTATTGCTAAAGCTGAAAAACTTTTTGGTGTAGAAAATTTATACAGTCTTGATAATGCTATCTTAGCACATCAGCTTGATCAAGCTTTAAAGGCGCATAATCTTTTTGAAAAAGATGTGCATTATGTTTTAAGAAATAATGAAGTTATCATCGTTGATGAATTTACAGGGCGTTTAAGTGAAGGGCGTCGTTTTAGCGAAGGATTGCATCAAGCTTTAGAAGCTAAAGAAAATGTAAAAATTCAAGAAGAAAGCCAAACTCTAGCAGATATTACTTTTCAAAATTATTTTAGAATGTACAATAAACTTGCAGGTATGACAGGAACTGCACAAACAGAAGCGACTGAATTTTCTCAAATTTATAGTTTAGATGTTATTTCTATACCGACAAATATTCCTATTAAAAGACAAGACAAAGATGATCTTATCTATAAAACTCAAAATGAAAAATTTAAAGCCGTAATTGAAGAGATTAAAAAAGCTAATGCTAAAGGTCAGCCTGTGCTTGTAGGAACCGCAAGTATAGAGCGCAGTGAAGTTTTTCACAATATGCTTGTAAAAGAGAAAATCCCTCATCATGTTTTAAATGCTAAAAATCACGAGCAAGAAGCTTTGATTATCCAAGATGCAGGTAAAAAAGGTGCTGTAACTATCGCTACAAATATGGCAGGTCGTGGTGTGGATATAAAAATCGATGATGAGATTAGGGCTTTGGGTGGGCTTTATATCATCGGTACAGAAAGACATGAAAGCCGCCGTATTGATAATCAGCTTCGTGGTCGTGCAGGAAGACAAGGCGATCCTGGAATAAGTCGTTTTTATCTAAGTTTAGAAGATAATCTTTTAAGAATTTTTGGCGGAGATCGTATCAAAAGCATCATGGATCGCTTAGGTATAGAAGAGGGTGAAAGCATAGAGTCAAGAATCGTTACAAGAGCGGTTGAAAATGCGCAAAAAAAAGTAGAAAGCTTGCATTTTGAAAGCAGAAAGCATTTGTTAGAATACGATGATGTAGCAAATGAACAAAGAAAAACTATTTATCGTTATCGCAATGAGCTTTTAGATGAAAACTATGATATTAGAGCTAAAATTTCTCAAAATATCGCTGAATATAGTGCAAATGTAATGAATGATTATATGCTTGATGAAAGCGGTTCTAATGTAAATTTTGAAAATTTGAAAGCAAAAATTTTATATGAATGTTCAACTCAGATTAGTGAAAAAGATTTTGAGAATTTAAGCGTCATTGAAATGCAAGATAAGCTAAGCCAAATTCTTGAAAATTCTTATAACGAAAAGATGTCAAGACTTGAGATTAAAGAATTGCGTAATATAGAGCGTATTTTATATTTGCAAGTTTTGGATAATGCTTGGAGAGAGCATTTGTATCAAATGGATATTTTAAAAACAGGAATAGGACTTCGTGGATACAATCAAAAAGATCCTCTTGTGGAATATAAGAAAGAAAGTTATAATCTTTTCTTGGAGCTTGTTAATCGTATTAAATTTGATAGTATTAAACTACTTTTTAGCGTGCAATTTAATCAAGAAGGGGCGCAAAATTTAGAAAATAAAGCCAATGAAGAAAATGAAAAGCTACTTCAAAACTCAGTAGAAATGGGCGCAAGCGAAGATAATCTTGGTGAAGCTGAATTTAAAAAAGTTCCACGCAATACTCCTTGTCCTTGCGGAAGTGGAAAAAAATTTAAAGAATGCCATGGAAAAAGTGGTCCTAAGCAAGGAATTTTAGCTTGAATAAAAGCATTTTAAAATATTTACTTTTTAAATATTTAAGATTTGATAAAGAGCAACCCTTTATCAATCTTTCTATGCTTTTGGCCTTTTTAGGAGTTTGTGTAGGACTTTGCGTTTTGCTTGTAGCTATGGCAATTATGAATGGTTTTGATAAAGAATTTGAAAAACGCTTTTTTGTGATGAATTATCCTATTACCATTTTGCCTAAATTCTATGCTCCTGTAAATGATGAATTTATAGATGAGTTAAGAAAAACATTTCCAAATTTGTTATTTAGCCCTTATTTAAGCACTCAAGTTGTTATAAAGGGAGATAATCGTTTTGAGGGTGGTGTGCTTTTTGGTGTTAAATTTAATGATGAAAAAAAAATAAACGAAGTCGTTGCTAAAGCTTTAAAGGATGAGAATTTAAGTGGTTTTGATATACTTGTAGGATCAGCACTTACTGATGAATTTGGTTTGCATAAAAATGACAAACTTTCACTTATTTTTTCAAATCTTAATCCTAGTGGATTTTCTTTAGTACCGCAAACTAAACGTTTTGATGTTAAAGCGCGTTTTACTTCAGGGCTTGCATTTTATGATAAGGCTTATATGTATACAGATGTTGATGCATTGAAAAAAGTACTTGGAATGCCTAAAAATCCAAATTATGATGGAATTCATGTATATAGTGATAATGCTTTCAAGGATGTTGAAAAAATTAAATCTTATTTAAAAGATGATTATGCTGTGGTAGGTTGGTGGGAACAAAATAAAAATTTCTTTTCAGCCTTAGAACTTGAAAAAAGAGCGCTTTTTATAGTGTTGATGCTTATTATTTTGGTTGCAAGTTTAAATATAGTAAGTTCTTTATTGATGATAGTAATGAATCGTCGCAGTGAAATAGCACTTTTACTTGCTCTAGGTGCAAGCAAAAATGAGGTAAAAAAGAGTTTTTTTGCCTTAGGTATGCTTATTGGTGGTGGCGGTATGATAGTGGGTGTGGTACTTGCATTTTTTGTTTTATGGCTTTTAGGAAATTTTGATATTGTAACTTTACCTGCTGATGTTTATGGAACCAGTAAATTACCGCTTGATTTGTCTTTAATGGATTTTTCTTTAACCATTGTGGGTGCTTTAATAATCATAGCTTTATCATCTTTTTATCCTGCAAAAAAAGCAACTCAAATTAATATTTTAGATACTTTAAGAAATGAATAAATTGTAATTTTGGAGATTTTTATTGTCTTTGTTTATTCAAAAAAATAAGAATTTTAAACCTTTAAAACCTCTATCAAAGTCAAAAATAATCACTAATTTAATTCTTTTGATTTTATTTTTAATATTGTTTTGTTATTGTAGTTTTAGTATAAGTGCTTATCATTTTGATTTTAGTGCAATTGCGACCTATAAAGAAAAATTTCTTCAAGGTTTTTTAAATACTTTAATAATCAGCTTTTTTTCTTTATTGTTGAGTATAATTTTGGGTGGAGTTTTTTGTGCTTTTTCTTTAAGTTCGATTGTTTTTTTAAGATTTTTATCTACATTTTACATAGAGCTTGTCAGAGGAACCCCTTTACTAGTGCAGGTATTATTGATATATTATATCATTGCAAATAATTTAGGACTTGATAATCGATATGTGGCTGGAGTTATTATTTTATCATGTTTTTCTGCTGCTTACTTAGCTGAAATATTTAGAGCTGGAATTTTAAGTATTTCTATATCTCAGCTTGAGAGCGCTAGGGCTTTAGGGTTAAAAGAGATGCAGGTTTTTGCGTATGTAATTTTTCCTCAAGCTTTAAAAAATATTTTAGCACCGCTGAGTGGACAATTTGCAAATTTAATTAAAGATAGTTCCTTATTAAGTGTTATTGCTGTAAATGAATTAACCCAAAGTGCGCAAGAGATAAATTCTTATACTTTTGCTACTCTTGAAGCTTATGTAATTTTGGCTATTACGTATCTTGTTTTGACTTTACCTATAAGTATATTTTCTCGTTATTTGGAGAGAAAATGCCAAAAATGATTTAAAAAAGCTTGACAAATAGAGCTAATTTTGGCATAATCACATTTTTATTTCAGAAAATGTCTCGTTAGCTCAGCCGGTAGAGCATCTCCCTTTTAAGGAGGGGGCCGTTGGTTCAAATCCAACACGGGACACCATTATAAAGGTCGCTTAGCTCAGTTGGTAGAGCGCCACCCTTACAAGGTGGATGTCATAAGTTCGAGTCTTATAGTGACCACCATTTTATAAAATCATAAATAGGTTTTATAATCTCTACTTCTTTACTTTGGATGCAGCGGTAGTTCAGCTGGTTAGAATGCCGCCCTGTCACGGCGGAGGTCGCGGGTTCGAGCCCCGTCCGCTGCGCCAT
>NZ_NXBA01000028.1:0-591 GCF_002383835.1 Campylobacter sp. 107 | reverse complement strand
ATGGCGCAGCGGACGGGGCTCGAACCCGCGACCTCCGCCGTGACAGGGCGGCATTCTAACCAGCTGAACTACCGCTGCATCCAAAGTAAAGAAGTAGAGATTATAAAACCTATTTATGATTTTATAAAATGGTGGTCACTATAAGACTCGAACTTATGACATCCACCTTGTAAGGGTGGCGCTCTACCAACTGAGCTAAGCGACCTATGATTGGCGACCCCTAGAGGATTTGAACCTCTGTTTCCACACAGAGAGAGTGTTGTCCTGGGCCACTAGACGAAAGGGTCATAACCCTAACAATAAAAATGGTGTCCCGTGTTGGATTCGAACCAACGGCCCCCTCCTTAAAAGGGAGATGCTCTACCGGCTGAGCTAACGAGACAATATGGCGCAGCGGACGGGGCTCGAACCCGCGACCTCCGCCGTGACAGGGCGGCATTCTAACCAGCTGAACTACCGCTGCATCCAAAGTAAAGAAGTAGAGATTATAAAACCTATTTATGATTTTATAAAATGGTGGTCACTATAAGACTCGAACTTATGACATCCACCTTGTAAGGGTGGCGCTCTACCAACTGAGCTAAGCGACCT
>NZ_NXBA01000027.1:0-149493 GCF_002383835.1 Campylobacter sp. 107 | reverse complement strand
ACTTACTGTACTAGAAATAATAGCTGATTCATTAGCAATTTCAACATTATCTTTAGTAGTTTGATCAATTTGAGCTACACTATCATTGATTTGAGTGATACCTGCAGTTTGTTCTTTAATACTTTCTGCCATATCATTGATAGATTGAACAAGTAAATTAGTATTAGCTTCAATTTCTGATAAAGACTTTTGAGTTCTTTCAGCTAACTTTCTAACTTCATCAGCTACCACTGCAAAGCCTCTACCATGTTCTCCAGCACGAGCTGCTTCAATAGCTGCATTTAAAGCTAAAAGATTGATTTGATCTGCAATATCACCTATAATACCTGTAACATTTTTAATCTCTTCAGATTGAGTGATAACATCACTAGTTTTAACTGAAACATTTTGCATAGAAGAAGTGATCTCTTCTAAAGCTGCTGCAGTTTCTTCTAAAGATTGAGCTTGAGAATTTGAAGAAGTGGTTAAGCTTTGAACAGCAGTTTGTAATTTTCCACTTTCATTAGCTAAAGCATTAGCAAAGTCTGAACTTTGTTTTAGCATTTTAACTATTTCATCACCTAAAGCATTAGTAGTTAATTCTACACTACCGCTAGCATTTTCTAATTTATTTCTAAAGTCTAAGCTTTTGTATTCTTCAAAAATTTTATGAATAGCATTCATATCAGAACCTACTCTAGCTTGTAAAACATCTAATAGTCTATTTAAGACATTTTTTAATTCTATTAACTGAGGATTTCTAGGATTAGCAGTAATTCTTGCTGTTAGATTACCATTTTCTACAACTGATACGGTTTGAACTGATTCTTTAACGGCTTGATTGTCTTGTTCTAAACCTCTTTTAGTAGCAAGAATGTTTTCATTGATAATTTTACCCATTTTGCCCAATTCATCATTAGCTTTAATTTCAATTGTCTGAACTTCTATTTTTTCATGATTTAAAAAGCGAAAGAAATTTTCCAAAGACTTAAGTATAAGAGGAATTCTAGAGCCTATGATTTTTCTTATAAAGAAGTACACAACAGCCAAAATAGCAATTAGTGCTATTATAGCAACACTAATAATAATATATTGTAGTTTATATAAAGGGGCTAAAACTGATTTTTTAGGAGCTGTTACAATTACACTCCAATGACTAGAATTACCTAAAGTGCTAAATGAAGAGATACTAGCATAACTAAGATCTCCTGTTGAGGCAATATAATTATCTAAGATTTCATCTTTATGGTTTTTAACTGCCTCAACAATTAATTGAGCAGATTGATCTTTGTTAATATCAAATAAAGTTTTTAAAATTGCATTTTTATTTTTATGAATAGCAATAATACCCTGATCGTTCATTAAGAATCTTAGATCCCCTTCAAAAAAGTCGAATTTTGGATCCAATATAGTCTCGGAAATTTCTAGTAAATCTATAGTATATCCTATAACTCCAATAAATTTGCCCTTATTGTTAAAAATAGGCATACCGAAATTTATACCTAAAAATTCATTATTATCATAATTAAGTTTTCTAGGAGAACCTACAAAAACAGAGTCTTTATCTCCATATTTTGCATTTTGTTCGATATTTTGTATTAGATTTAATTGAGAGAAATTGTTTGGAGTTGAAATAGTAGTTATTCCACCAGATTTTTCTGCTATTTGATCAAAAAATATCATAGAAAAAGTTTTTCCATCTGGGCTAATATATTTTTTATCTACATTCTGCATATCACTTAATACAGTAGTATCTTTTAAATAGAGAAATGTATATGCTGCATAGTGACTACTATCAAAAGTATTTTTTATAAGACTTTCAATTAAATCGATATCTACATGATCATTATTTTGAAACATTTCATTTAACGATGTAGCAACTCCTTTGGTTAGTGTGACTTCTTCATTTAAAATACCTTGTATATAATTCACATATCTTTTTGAAGATAATAAAATAGTATCTTTGGCTTCTTTTTCTGAATATGAAGCAACTTGAAAAGAAACAATAGCAATCATAAGAGCTATAGCTACAATAACACTAATAGCAACTGATAATAAGAGTTTTGAACTAACGCTCGATAGTCTAAACATGAAAAACCTCACATAAATTTTTTACTAAAAATAAAGTTCGTTAGCATATCAAAAAAAAATAAAATTAATATAAAATTATTTTTTATAGATGTTTTAAAACTATTTAACAATATCAAATACATTTTAAGGTGTGATAAAATTCAGGATTATTAAAAGTTGGAGGAAAAGGAACGCTAGCTCTAAATTCTTTATAGGTATTACCCGGGAGTGTGTCTATGATTTCTATAGTATAAGAAACACTTGTATTTTGCATTTTAGCGTTACGGATATTTTTATCATTGAAAATTTCACCTCCTACTTGTTGTTGGTTTAATATGCTAAGTATCAAATAGCATTTTTTGATTTCAAATTTAGTAAGATTTTGAACTTTTCCGTTTACTATAACGCTTTCATGTCTTAGATCTCTTGTATAGGTTAGTTTGCTAAGATCGGCTTGAGTGGTGAATTGATTGATTGTCAGAAAAATAGAATATATCAAAAGTGCGGTAAAAATAGTAGCTATGGTATAAGAAATCAAAGCCATTTCTTTTTGTTTGACTTTTAGAAAGATTAAAATACAAATCAAGGCAAAGCAAATAAGTAAAATGATAAAAACTATAATATGAAAAATTGTAAAATGCATTAAAAACACTCCGAAACTAAGCGTATGGTATAGTTATTTTCATAGTTAAAATTTTCAAAAGCAATTCTTTGAAATTGGGTTGCGTTTTTCTTTAGATCTTTAATTTCTCTACTTTTTTGTCTAAAAGGGATAAATTTCTTTTTATATTCTTCTATGATATTATCATTAGGTATTTTATCTGCAAAAATTTTAGCTGTAATTTTACATTCTTTAAAATTATTTTTTGAATTATTTGTAATGTTAAAATCAACAATTAAATCATTTGAGCTTTGTATCATTTTTTGATCTGTAATAGCGATTTTTCGAGTTCTTACTTCATTGTCTATTAGTTTATACCCATAGATATAAACTAAAAAACAAATAATAATATCAAATGCAATAATAAAAAGTGCTGCTATAGGTCTATGGCGTAAAAATACGCAAAGAAGTAAAACACAAGTGAAGAGAAAAAAAACTAATAAAATCAGCATATAATCTACTAAATATAAATGAGTAGTGTAAAAAAGCACAATTTCTCTTAGTTTCTCCACTTGCGTATCCTTTTAGTTTATGTTGGCAGAACTTTGCTTTTTAGCATCTTTGGTATCAACCCAAATGTTTGGCACTGCTCCACCTGGAGTTAAGAAAATTTTAGCATCTTGATTGACTTTTAAGGCTTCATTAAATTCTTTTTGAGTTTCAATTTGCTTTAAATTTAATAAAGGAGTGTTTAGGCTGTTTGCGATTTCTTTATTAGAATAAGCTTGCGCATCTGCTTCTATTTTAACAGCCATAGCTTTACCTTTGGCGCTGATTATGGTTGCGTTTGCTTCCCCTTCAGCTAAGGCAGCTTTTTTTAAGGCTTCTTGATTAGCTCTTTCTACTTCATATTTGGTTCTTTCAGCTTCTTGTTTTGCAATTTGTACGCGTTCGATTTGTTCTTTTACTTTTGAAGGTAAAATAATTTCTCTAAGTTGTACAGCGCGAAGTTCTACAGGTTCATTTGGTTGAGCTTCTATGGTTTTTCTTATACCTTCTTCTATTTGAGTGGCTATTGTATTACGATTAGTAGGAAGTTCTTCGGCTGTATATTTTCCTACAACACTTCGCACTACATCACGAACAACTGGATCGATAATTTTATTTTCCCAATTTAAGCTCCAAGTAGCTATAGTTTGAGGAACTTGCAGAGGATTTAAGCGGTATTGTACTGTAACATCAATAGATACAGGCAATCCACGAGAGTCAAGCACAGAAATACTATTTTTATTAATAACACCTGAACCTGAAGATAAATTTTCATTACTTCCCTCTATAGAAGCATAGTTGATTTGTCTTACTCTAGTATCGATTATGGTTATTTTTTGTATAAAAGGTAAGAAAAAGTGAAGTCCTGGTTCTAGTGGATTTGGGTCATATTTACCTGTTGTTGATTTAATTCCCATTTCCCCAGAATTTATTACCGTAAAAGGTTTTGCAACGATTAAAAATAAGATAATAATAATCACCCCATAAACAAATGGAGAGAATTTCCCAAAACCTTTAAAATTAAATTCTGGTGCTTTGAAATTGAAATTTTGACGGTTGTTGTTTCCGTTATTGTTAGAATTTCTATTTTTTTTATTGAAATAATCATTTAAATCAGCTGGCATTTATTTCCTTTTTAAATATAAGTTAGCATAGATGCGTATTTTTCATTGCGTCCATAAACTACATTAAAATAAGCATCTTGAAGTTTTTTGGTTACAGGTCCTCTTAAACCATTTCCTATTATTCTTGCATCAATATTGTTAATAGGTGTGATTTCAGCGGCTGTTCCGGTAAAAAATGCTTCATCAGCAGTATAAACTTCATCTCTTGAAATTCTTTGGCGAAGCACAGTGATACCAAGATCATGAGCTATTTTAAGCACTGTATTTTGAGTAATGCTTTTTAAAGAAAAATCATTTGGAGGTGTGATTAAAACCCCGTCTTTTACAATAAAGAAACATTCTCCTGTTCCTTCTGCGATAAAACCTTCTTCATCAAGCATTAAAGCTTCTTCATAGCCTGCTTCAATAGCTTCAAATTTTGCAATTTGAGAGTTAAGATAATTTGCACTTGCTTTAGCTTTTCCCATGCATGACTTAACACTATTTCTTGCAAAAGACGAAATTTTTACTTTTATGCCTTTTTCTAAACCTTCTTCTCCAAGGTAAGCACCCCATTCCCAAGCTGCAATTCCAACTCTTACAGGAGCTTTTATATGATAAAGCCCCATAACTCCATCGCCTAAGAAAATCAAAGGGCGGATATAGACATTGCTTTTAAAGTTGTTTGCTTTTAAGAGTTCAATTTGTGCATTTTCAAGCTCTTTTTGAGAAAAAGGACAATTTAAAAGAGTAATTTTTGCAGACTCTAAAAGTCTTTTGGTGTGATCTTCAAGTCTGAAAATTGCTAAGCCTTTATCTGTTTTATAGGCTCTAGTTCCTTCAAAAACAGCATTGCCATAATGCAAAGAATGGGTTAAAAAGTGCAAAGTTGCATCTTTAAAATCAACTAATTTTCCATCCATCCAAATTTTATCTGCTGAGATCATTTTTTACCTTTTATAGTTGTTTATTTCTTAAAAAATATTATTTTAAGAATAAATCGGGATTTTATCAAAAATATACTAACAATAAGCTTTTATTAAATTAAGGTTTTTTGTTAAAAAAAATATTAGGTATTTTTTGAAATAATTATGAAAAATTATCGTTAAAAAGGAGAAATTATGCCATTAGTAAATATTAAATTAGCAAAGCCGTCTTTAAGCAAGGAACAAAAAGCGGAGCTTATAGCTGATATTACCAAACTTTTAAGCACGAAATATAATAAAAGTAAAGAAAGAGTTGTGGTGGTTTTAGAAGATGTAGAAAATTATGACATAGGCTTTGGCGGAGAAAGCGTTGAAGCTATCAAAGCAAAGGCAATTAAATGAGTTTAAACATAGGAGATAAAGCACCTCAGTTTGAGCTTTTAAATCAAGATGGGGTAAAAATAGCATTAAAAGATTTTATTGGCAAAAAGGTGATTTTGTATTTTTATCCAAAAGATAATACTCCAGGTTGCACTACAGAGGCTTGTGATTTTAGTTTAAATTATGATAAATTTGGTGGTAAAAATGCAGTGATTATTGGTATCAGTCCTGATAGCGTGGCAAGTCATGAAAAATTTATCTCTAAATTTGATTTAAAACATATTTTACTTAGCGATAGTGAAAAAGAAGTTGCTAAAGCTTATGGAGCTTGGGGGCTTAAAAAAAATTACGGAAAAGAATACGAAGGTCTTATTCGCTCTACTTTTGTTATTGATGAAATAGGTAAGATTGCTCAAATTTATAGTAATGTTCGTGTAAAAGATCATGCTTTAAAAGTGCTTGAAAGTCTTTAATGTTAGTGCATATTTGTTGCAGTGTGGATAGTCATTATTTTATTGAAGAACTTAGAAAGACTTATCCTGATGAAAAAATTATAGGATACTTTTATGATCCAAATATCCATCCCTTAAGCGAATACGAACTAAGATTTTTAGATGTAAAAAGATCTTGTGATAAACTTGGTATTAAGCTTTATAAAGGTGAGTATGAGTATGAAAAATGGCTTAATGCTGTGCGTGGTTATGAAGATGAGCCTGAAAAGGGTGCAAGGTGTGAAATTTGCTTTGATGTAAGAATGGGATCTAGTGTTAAATTTGCTGCTAAAATAGGAGAAAAAAAGCTTACTACTACGCTTTTAACCAGCCCTAAAAAAGATTTAGAACAGTTAAAAAATGCTTTACAAAAAGAATGTGAGCCTTATGGAGTAGAGTTTTTAGCTCCTGATTTTCGTAAAAATGGCGGTACTCAAAGACAGTTTGCTTTAGCAAAAAAGGAAATGCTTTATCATCAAAACTATTGCGGCTGCATTTATGGGCTTAAAAAACAAAAACAAGATAAGAATTTTATTGATGAATTAATGTCTCCTGTAAATAAGCAAATTTTACCTGCAAGTATAGAAGCAAGAATAGCTCTTTATAAAAAAGTAGTTTTATGGGAAAAAAAATGTATAAAATTTGAAATTTTAAGAGAGAAATTTTTAAATTATCGTCTTTTAAGTGCTTTGATAAAATTAGATAAAAAGCCCGTTAAATCTCATATTTTATTTTATTCGCATTTTAAAAATGCTTATACAAGATTTTCTTTGGATGAGGAAAATTTAAAACAAAATTTAAAAGAAGGCTTTTATAGAAGTACTAAAGATGAAATAGTTTTAGTGGAATTTTGGCGTTTTAATGCATTTTTTAAAAACAAATGGAAAAATTTTGAAGATTTTTTAAAAAAACCTTTAAGTGTTCAAGCAGAAATTAAATGGCGTAATAAATTGTTTGGAACTTATAATCTTAGTCCTATTATCATCCTCGAAAATATTTTACCTTCAAGATATGAAGTGATAGCAAAAAGTGAAATTTATCATGATAATCAAGAGGTGCTTGTAAAAATTTAAGAAATTTATTAAGAAAAACTTTTTTTGTTAATATAATTTTTAATGATTTTTTTATATAATAAAATTTTTAATTGTTTTCAAGGTTAATTTAATAATGATAGATGTAATGCAAATTCAAGAAATCTTACCACACCGTTATCCTTTTTTACTGGTAGATAAAATTACAGAATTAAAAGTTAAAGAAGTGGTGCTAGGATATAAAAACATCAGTATAAGTGATCATGTTTTTATGGGACATTTTCCAGGGCATCCTATTTATCCTGGAGTTTTGATTTTAGAAGGTATGGCTCAAACAGGTGGAGTTTTAGCTTTTGAAAGTATGGAAGATAAAGTGGATCCAAAAAGTAAAGTAGTTTATTTCACAGGCATAGATGGAGCAAAATTTAGAAATCCTGTGCGTCCTGGAGATAGGCTTGATTATGAAATGAGCGTGGTTAAAAATCGTGGTAATATGTGGATTTTTAAAGGGCAAGCTTTTGTAGATGGAAATTTAGTTGCAGAGGCCGAGCTTAAAGCTATGATAGTGGATAAATAATGAAAAAAATTCATCCAAGTGCGGTGATTGAAGAGGGTGCACAACTTGGTGACGATGTTGTAGTAGAAGCTTATGCTTATGTAAGCAAAGATGCTAAAATAGGTAATAATGTTGTCATCAAACAAGGTGCTCGAATTCTTTCAGATACAACTATAGGTGATCATTCTCGTGTATTTTCTTATGCTATAGTAGGCGATATTCCTCAGGACATATCTTATAAAGAAGAGCAAAAAAGCGGTGTTGTTATAGGGAAAAATGCAACTATTAGAGAATTTGCAACGATAAATTCAGGTACAGCTAAAGGAGATGGTTTTACTCGTATAGGCGATAATGCTTTTATTATGGCTTATTGTCATATTGCTCATGATTGTCTTTTAGGTAATAATATTATTTTAGCTAATAATGCAACTTTGGCAGGACATGTAGAGCTTGGAGATTTTACGGTTGTAGGCGGGCTTACACCTATTCATCAATTTGTCAAAGTAGGTGAGGGTTGTATGATAGCAGGAGCAAGTGCACTTTCTCAGGATATAGTACCGTTTTGTTTAGCAGAAGGAAATCGTGCAAGTATTAGAAGTTTAAATTTAGTAGGTACTCGTCGTCGTTTTGATAAAGATGAAGTAGATAGACTTAGTAGAGCTTTTAAAACTTTATTTAGACAAGGAGATTTAAAAGAAAATGCTAAAAATTTGCTTGAAAATCAAGAAAGTGAAAATGTTAAAAAAATGTGCCATTTTATATTAGAAACAAAGCGTGGAATTCCTGTCTATAGGGGTAAAAATAATGCCTAGAAAATGTAGTTTTTGCAATGAAGTGGAGAATCCACAAAGAAGAATTTTAGCAAATGAAAATGATGATGCTTTTATTTGTGAATATTGCGTTGAAGGTGCTTATAGTATTATTTATGGAGAAGAAAAAGAATTTAAAGAACCTAAACAAAGTCATAATACAGAATTTAAAGATATCACTCCAAAAGAATTAAAAGCTTATTTAGATCGTTATGTCATAGGACAAGATAGAGCTAAAAAAGTTTTTAGTGTTGGAGTATACAATCATTATAAAAGACTTTTTAAAGCTGAACTTCAAGATGATGATACAGAGCTTTTTAAGTCAAATATTTTACTTGTTGGGCCAACAGGAAGTGGAAAAACTTTATTGGCGCAAACTTTAGCTAAATTTTTAGATGTACCTATAGCAATTTGTGATGCAACTTCTTTAACTGAAGCAGGATATGTAGGTGAGGATGTAGAAAATATTTTAACACGTCTTTTACAAGCTGCAGATGGAGATGTGCAAAGAGCTCAAAAAGGTATAGTTTTTATTGATGAGATTGATAAAATTGCCAGAATGAGTGAAAATCGTTCTATTACTCGTGATGTAAGTGGAGAGGGTGTGCAACAAGCTTTACTTAAGATTATCGAAGGAAGTTTGGTAAATATTCCACCAAAGGGGGGGAGAAAACATCCAAATCAAGAGTTTATACAAATTGACACTTCAAATATTTTATTTGTTTGTGGTGGAGCTTTTGATGGTTTGGAAACTATCTTAAAAAGAAAACTTGGAGATAAAGTTGTAGGTTTTTTTGATGATACAAAAGAAGAAAATAAAGCTTTACTTGAGAAAATTGAACCTGATGATTTGGTTCATTTTGGTTTGATTCCTGAGCTTATAGGTCGTTTGCATGTGATTGCATCTTTAAATGAGCTTAATGAAGAAGATATGGTAAGAATTTTAACTGAACCTAAAAATGCCATTATTAAGCAATATCAAAAGCTTTTTGCTATTGATGGGGTAAATTTAAAATTTGAAGAAGATGCTCTAAGAGCTATCGCACAGCTTGCATTGGAGAGAAAAACAGGGGCTAGGGGGCTTAGAAGTATTATAGAAGAAATGATGGTAGATTTAATGTTTGAGTTACCAGAGTATAAAAACTATGATATTGTAATAACCAAAGAAGTTGTTAAAGACAATGCAAAGGCATTATTAATAAAAAGAAAAATAAGTTAAAAAGGATAGAAATGATATTAGATCAACTTATAGGATTTTTTTCTAGTGATATGGGGATTGATTTAGGAACAGCTAATACGCTAGTTTTGGTAAAAGATAAGGGTATAGTGATAAATGAGCCTTCTGTTGTGGCAGTTGAAAGAGAAAGGTATGGTTCCAAAGCAAAAATTTTAGCCGTAGGTAAAGAAGCTAAAGATATGGTGGGAAAAACCCCAGGTAACATCGAAGCTATTCGTCCTATGAAAGATGGCGTGATTGCAGATTTTGATATGACTGAAAAAATGATCCGCTATTTTATAGAAAAAACACATCGTAGAAAAAGTTTTTTACGCCCTAGAATTATTATTTCTGTTCCTTATGGTTTAACTCAAGTAGAAAGAAAAGCGGTAAGAGAAAGTGCTTTAAGTGCAGGTGCAAGAGAGGTATTTTTGATCGAAGAGCCTATGGCAGCAGCTATTGGTGCAAGTTTACCTATACAAGAACCTAAAGGAAATTTGGTAGTAGATATAGGGGGTGGAACTACTGAGATTGGAGTGATTTCTTTGGGTGGGCTTGTGATTTCAAAGTCTATTCGTACGGCTGGAGATAAGCTTGATATGAGTATAGTTAATTATGTAAAAGAAAAATACAATCTTATCATAGGTGAAAGAACAGGCGAAGAGATCAAAATCACTATAGGTTCAGCAATACAACTTCCAAAAGAACTTTCTATGGTGGTAAAAGGACGCGATCAAGTAAGTGGACTTTTAAGTCGTATTGAACTTACAAGTGAAGATGTAAGAGAAGCAATGCGTGAGTATTTAAAAGAAATTGCTGATGCTTTAAAAATGGTTCTTGAAATGATGCCGCCTGATTTAGCAAGTGATATAGTAGAAAATGGTGTAGTTTTAACAGGTGGTGGAGCATTGATTCGTGGTTTTGATAAATACTTAAGTGAAATTGTACGTTTGCCAGTTTATATCGCAGATGAACCGCTTTTAGCTGTAGCAAAAGGAACGGGTAAAGCTTTAGAGGAAATTTCATTATTGCAACAATTAACCAATGAAGAATAAGATTTTTTATGTTCTTGTCTTGGCCTTTTTGGTTTTTATATCTTTTTATTATGGAGGACTTATCAAGCAAAATGTTCTCCGTGTTAATGATTTTGTTATAGGTAATTTTTATAATATTAAAGATTATTTGGGAAAAAAAATTTCAGAACACTTTAATCAAGCAAATCAAATTCAGCAACTAAAAGCTAGAAATAAAGAATTAGAAGATATTGCTGTAAAGGTAACTAGTTTTGCAAATCAATTAAATCGTATTTTAGAGGATCAAAATTCTACAAAATATTTACCTCAAGTTTCTTTAACTAGAGTTATTTCTTACGTTCAATTGAATGATTATAAAAAATTATGGTTAGATTGGAGCAAAATTCCAGTTGGTAAAAATCGTGGTTTAATATATCAAGGATATACTGCAGGTATAGCTATTAATAAAAATGGTAGAGCAATGGCTCTCTTACAAGGTGATGATCAGTGTGTTTTTTCTGTTTATATAGGAAAATCCAAAGCTCCAGGTTTAATCCAAGGTGAAGATGGCAGGATTGTGGTTAAATTTATTCCAAAATGGGCAAAAATTAATACCGGAGATGAAATTTTAACAAGTGGACTTGATAATATTTTCTTTTCAGATATACCTGTTGGTATTGTGAATAGAGTTAATGATGAAGATATGTATCAAAGTGTAGAAGTAAAGCCATATGTTAAGATTAGTATTCCTGCTTATTTATATGTGGTAGATAATTTATAAGTCAAGGACTAGACTTTTTAAAAATTTTCTATATTTTTGCTAATTATTATAACTTTGTTTAATGCTAAAAATTTTGTTAAATTATCAAATAAACGTTTATAATTGAATGAGAATTTTATAAAAAATCTTAAATTTCTTTATGTATTATTTCCTAGATTAAAAGCAGAGTGTTTATTTTTTAAAATTATATCGATAATTTCAAAGTTTATAAAACTAATTTTTGTTATAATCAGCCCAAATTTATGCTCTTAGGAAAATTTATGCCAAAACGAACAGATATTAAAAGCATTTTACTTATAGGAAGTGGTCCTATTGTGATAGGACAAGCTTGTGAATTTGATTATTCTGGAACTCAAGCCGCAAAGACTTTAAAAGAATTAGGATATCGTGTAGTATTAATCAACTCAAATCCTGCAACCATCATGACAGATCCCGAATTTGCAGATGCGACTTATATAGAACCCATAACAAAAGAAAGTATTTTAAGTATTATTAAAAAAGAAAAAATTGATGCAATTTTGCCAACTATGGGTGGACAAGTAGCGTTAAATGTTGCTATGGAAGTTTATGAAAGCGGACTTTTAGGAGATGTGAAATTTTTAGGCGCAAATCCTGAGGCGATTAAAAAAGGCGAAGATCGTCAGGTTTTTAAAGAATGTATGAAAAAAATTGGCATGGATTTGCCAAAATCGATGTATGCGTATAATTATGACGAAGCTTTAAAAGCCGTAGATGAAATCGGCTTTCCTTTGATGATCCGTGCTTCTTATACTTTAGGGGGTGCTGGAAGTGGCGTGGTTTACAATATGGACGAATTTAAAGAACTTGCCAATACTGCTTTAGCTTTATCACCTATTCATGAAATTTTGATTGAAGAAAGTTTGTTAGGTTGGAAAGAATATGAAATGGAAGTTATACGCGATAGAGCGGATAATTGTATCATAGTTTGTAGCATAGAAAATATCGATCCTATGGGAGTTCATACAGGAGATAGTATTACAATAGCTCCAGCATTAACTTTGACGGATAAAGAATATCAAGTTATGCGTAATGCTTCTTTTGCTATTTTGCGTGAAATTGGTGTAGATACAGGCGGAAGTAATGTGCAATTTGCTATCAACCCAAAAAATGGAAGAATGATAGTTATAGAAATGAATCCAAGAGTTTCAAGATCAAGTGCTTTAGCTTCTAAGGCAACGGGTTATCCTATAGCAAAGGTTGCGACACTTTTGGCAGTAGGTTTTAGCTTAGATGAGATTAAAAATGATATTACAGGAACTCCTGCATCTTTCGAGCCTGTGATTGATTATATTGTAACAAAAATTCCTCGCTTTACCTTTGAAAAATTTCCAGGAGCAAATACAACTTTAGGTACAGCTATGAAAAGTGTGGGTGAGGTAATGGCTATAGGACGCACTTTTAAAGAAAGTATACAAAAAGCACTTTGTTCGCTTGAGCGTTCTTTAAGTGGTTTTGATAGGGTAAAATTTGAAGATAGAAATGATCTTGTTTTTAAAATTCGCAATGCCAATGAAAAGCGTTTACTTTATGTTGCTCAAGCTTTTAGGGAAGGTTTTAGCGTAGAAGAACTTTATGAGCTTTGTAAAATAGATCCTTGGTTTTTAACACAGATTAAAGAAATTGTAGATTTTGAAGAACAAATTGATATGGATATTTTAAACAATAAGGCTCTTTTGAGAAAAGCAAAAACTATGGGCTTTTCAGATAAAATGATAGCCTTGCTTGTAAATTTGAAAGATAATTTAGAATTAAGCCAAAATGATATTTATTATGCAAGAATGAAGCAAAAAATCATCGCAGAATTTAGTGAAGTGGATACTTGTGCGGGTGAATTTGAAGCCTTAACTCCTTATCTTTATTCAAGTATCAATGTAAGCGAACTCACTCAAAGTAAAAACGATGCTAAGGATAAAAAAGAAAAAAAAGTGATGATTATAGGTGGGGGGCCAAACCGTATAGGACAAGGTATAGAATTTGACTATGCTTGCGTACATGCTTCTTTTGCGCTTAAAGATATGGGTATTAAAACTATTATGTATAATTGTAATCCTGAAACCGTTTCGACTGACTATGATACAAGTGATATTTTGTATTTCGAGCCTATTGATTTCGAACATTTAAGAGCGGTGATTGAGCGTGAAAAACCTGATGGAGTGATTGTGCATTTTGGTGGACAAACTCCTTTGAAATTTGCTAAGCGTTTAAGTGCTTTTGGAGCTAGGATTATAGGTACTAGCGCAAGAGTAATTGATATGGCAGAAGATAGAAAGAAATTTGCCGAATTTATTACAAAGCTAGGTATCAATCAGCCAAAAAATTCTACTGCAACAAGCGTAGAAGAAGCGGTTCTTAAGGCTAGTGATATAGGGTATCCTGTGCTTGTAAGACCAAGTTATGTTTTAGGTGGGCGTGCGATGCGCGTGGTAAATGATGAGGCTGAACTTAGACTCTATATGCAAGAAGCTGTGGATGTAAGCGATAAAAGCCCTGTTTTGATCGATCAGTTTTTAGACAATGCTACAGAAATTGATGTTGATGCGATTTGTGATGGCAAAGATGTTTATGTTGCAGGAATTATGGAGCACATAGAAGAAGCAGGAATTCATTCAGGTGACAGTGCTTGTTCTTTGCCGCCTTGCAATATCGATGAAAAAATGCAAGAATTTATTGCACAAAAAACCGCAGATATTGCTTTAAATTTGGGAGTTGTAGGGCTTTTAAATATACAATTTGCTTTACATAATAATGAGCTTTATATGATAGAGGTAAATCCTAGAGCTAGTCGTACCGTACCTTTTGTTAGTAAAGCTACGGGTATTCCTTTAGCAAAAGTGGCAACGCGTGTGATGTGGCAAGGAAATTTAAAAGAAGCTTTAAAATTTTATGATACTTTTAAAGTGGTTAATTTTGATACTAAAATTTTACGCCCTAAAACTCCAAAATATATGAGCGTGAAAGAAGCAGTATTTCCATTTGCAAAACTTAGTGGAAGTGATTTAGAATTAGGTCCTGAAATGCGTTCAACGGGTGAAGTTATGGGTATAAGCAAGGATTTTGCAAATTCTTATGCGAAAAGTCAAATTGCATCGTTTAATCATCTTCCAGAGCAAGGCGTGGTATTTATCTCCTTAAAAGATAAGGATAAAAAATATACCAAAAAAATCGCTGCAGAATATGTAAAGCTTGGCTTTAAGCTTATGGCAACAGGGGGAACTTGCAAGGAAATTTTAGAAAGTGGTTTTGAGTGCGAACTTGTACATAAAATTTCAGAAGGACGCCCCAATGTTGAAGATAAATTGAAAAATGGGGAAATTCACTTAGTTATCAATACAAGTGATAGTCACAGTTTTAAAGGCGATACGAAAAAAATTCGTGAAAATATTATTCGTTTTAAAATACCTTATTTTACAAATTTACGATCAGCTTTAGCAGGTGCAAAATCGATTAAAGCTATACAGAGTAAATCTTGCCTAGATGTAAAGAGTTTGCAAGAGTGGCTTAAATCTTGATTTATTTAGCTCAAACAGATACTACGGTAGGATTTTTAAGTAAAAATTTAGAAGAGATTAATGCTTTAAAAGGTAGAGATAAAAATCAGCCTTGCTTAATCACTTCTGCGAAATTTTGCGAGTTAAAAAGTTTAGCAAGAATTCCAAAATCTTTTAAAAATTTAGTACGTCGTTCTAAAAAAACAACTTTTATTTATCCCAATAATCAGGCCATTCGTATTGTGAAAGAGTGTAAACATGCGAATTTTTTAAGTAAAAATGGCTATTTTTATTCATCTTCGGCAAACAAGCATGGAAAAGAATTTGATGAAGAATGGGCTAGAAGTGTTGCTGATATAATACTTGATGAGAAATTTTTCGAAAATATCCCATCAAAAATATTAAAACTTTCAAAGAATAAAATGATAAAAATACGTTAATTAAAGAGCTTTTAAAATATCTTCAAAAGCAATACAAAATTGCTCTAGGCCATCACTTAATAAATCATTGCAAGCTTTTTCTCGTTCACTTTGAGAAATGATTTGATTAAGTTCTGTATAAATTTCAAAATTCATTAAAGGTTTTTTAAAATGCATTTTTCCTTTAAATGCCTCTATTGCATCAAGAGGAGCAGTATTAACAGAATTCTCAAAAAGAAGTTCTTTGATATAATAGTCTTTTGGCAGATCATCTCCTTTAACTCCGGTGCTTGCAAACAAGGCGCGAATATTAGGTTCATTTTTTGAGTAGATATTGTTATAAGCTAAATTTGCATTTAAAATTCCAATACGATTTTGCTCCTTAGCTTTAGGATTTAAAAGTCTATCAAAACGACTTACAAAAATACTTATAACAGCTTGTGGTGTTCTAGTGTTTTGTTCTTTTAAGGCTATATTGTTTTTTCTAAATTCGACTAAACCTGCATTTAAAGCTTCAAAACATTTTTGACTTTGTTCAAGAGAAAAAATTAAGGTAGCATTGACGCTAATACCATTTTTCATAAGTTCATACATTACTTCATAAGAAGCTTTTGTAGCTGGAATTTTAATCATTATATTTTCTTTGCCAATAGCACTATAAAGTCTTTTAGCTTCACCTAAACTAAGAGTTGTGTTATCATGAAGTCTTGGATCTATTTCAATACTTATAAATCCATCATTTTTTTGATAAAAAAGAGGAGCTAATTTATCAGCTGCTTTTTGAATATCAGAAATTGCTAATTCTTCATAAATATCTTTTGTTTTTTTTTCTTTTAATTTAAGAATTTTATCTTTATAAATTGGAGAATTTAAAATAGCATTTTTAAAAATAGCAGGATTTGAAGTAGCGCCATTAATTCCATGTGATAATAAATTTAAAAATTCATTATCTAAAAAACTATTTTCTATAAAATCACACCAAAGAGAAAAATTTTTCATTATATTACCTTTATTATTTCTTTTAAGTCTTTTATATCTATGCAAATATCAGCTTGAGAACGTAAAATTTCTTTAGCACAAAATGCAATCTTTAATCCACTTTCGTTAAACATTGCCAAATCATTTGCCCCATCGCCAACACACATCACTTCATCTGTTTTCAAATTTAAAAAGCTTTTTAATCGTTGTAGCATTAAGCCTTTTGAATTTGAAAACATCATTTCCCCACCAACTAGCCCTGTTAAAATGTCATTTTTATGATGCAGATAATTTGCAAAACCGAGGTTAATTCCAAGTTTTTGCATAGCAGGATTTATGCCTTCATGAAAACCACCGCTAAAAATAACAATTTGTATATTTTTAGATTTTAAATATTGGATAAGTTCATGTGCTCCACGCATTAGTGGAAGTGTGCTACTTAATTCTAAAACTTTTTTATAAGACATACCTTTTAAAAAGCTTACTCGTTTTTGAAGACTTTCGAAAAAATCAAGTTCTCCAGTCATAGCATGGCGGGTAATTTCGCTTGTTTGATTACCCTTGCCATGCGCTGTAGCTAAAATATCGATGGTTTCACCATCCATTAAAGTAGCATCAAAGTCAAAAACACAAAGTTTAATCATTAAAATTCGCGCTTAAGCAAAGCTTCTACTTTGAGTATAGTTAAGATATTTTCATCTCTTTTTCCTATACCATAAATCATACCTTTGTCTTTAACTAAAGTTTCAGGTGGTGGATCGATTCTGTTTCTGTGAATTTTAATTGCTTCAGTTAATCTATCTATAACAAAACCAGCATTTCCTCCAACTCCAGTTCCATTTGTCTCACCTCTTAAAACAATATATCTTGTTTGAGGTGTCATTTTAGAACTTCCTAAATGAAAGCGTTGAGCTAGATCAATGAGCGGCATAACATTACCACGCATATTAAAAACCCCTAGAACATAATCAGGTACACTAGGAACTCTAGTATATTCTATAGGTTTGATGATTTCTTGTATATTAAGAATTGGAATCGCATATTCCTCATCTCCAACTACAAAGCCAACAAGTTGGATGATATCATCTTCTCTTTGATCGACATCAGGACCAGCCATCTGAGTTTGCTGTTTTTGCAAAATTTGCTCTAATTTTTCATTACTCATATTCTTATCCTAGTTTCAAATTTTTTCTAACCACATTTTCCAAGTATTCTGGAGAATAAGGTTTAGTGATATATTCAGTCATACCCACTTCAACACCTCTTAAGCGGTCAGTTTTACTTGTTCTTGAAGTAACTGCTATCAATGGTAAGTTGCGATATTTAGAATACTTTCTAATTTCACCAGCTAAGGTGTATCCATCCATTCTTGGCATTTCGATATCTATAAGCATTGCATCAATATCATGTTCGCCAGATTTTATAATATTCAATGCTTCAACACCATTTGTTGCTTCGATTAAACTAACTCCTAGCGGTTCTAAAGCTTTTTGCATTAAAGTTCTATCCATTTTAGAATCATCTACAATTAAGACTTTATAATCACTTGGTTGTTCTTTAGGTTTTTTCGCACTTGATTCTAATTGCGCTTTAATATCAACTTTAATTTCTTTGGCCATATCCATCATAGCGCCTACATCAATGATTAATGTCACCCTACCATCACCACGGATTGTAGCTCCTGCTATACCTTGGATATTTTGTAAATAATCACCCATGGATTTAATAACTATTTCTTCTTGTCCTACAAGAGTATCTACTATAATACCAAGCTTGCTTTCTGCTACCCCTATAACAACGACATAAGTTTGATCACCGCTTTCAAGGACTTGTTTAACTCCAAATACATCTGAAAGTCTCACAAGAGAAAGCACTTCATCTCTTAAGCGTAATACATTTTTACCTTCGATAGTATAGATATCATCAATTGGCACTCTAACTGTTTCAAGAACGCTTGCAAGTGGAATTGCATAGAATTCCTCTTGAGTTCCTACAAGTAAAGATTGAATGATTGCCAAGGTAAGAGGAATTTTAAGTTTAAATGAACTTCCTTTACCTAACTCACTATCAATTTCAATTACCCCATTAAGTTTTTCGATGTTGGTTTTAACAACATCCATTCCTACGCCACGACCTGAAACATTTGTTACTTTGGCCGCAGTTGAAAAACCAGGCTTGAAAATCAAAGCAAAAGCTTCTTTGTCTGTCATTTGATCTGCTTCTCTTTCGGTAATCAAATTTTTCTCTATAGCTTTTGCTTTTAAGCCATTTGGATCAAGTCCTTTACCGTCATCTGTAATTTCTACAACGATGTGATTGCCCTCATTATAAGCTTTAAGTTGGACTATACCTTTTTCAGGTTTTCCATTCGCTGCACGAGTTGCTGGATCCTCAACACCATGATCACATGAATTTCTAATCATATGCATGATAGGATCGCCAATTTCCTCTACGATAGATTTATCAAGTTCAGTTTCTTCACCTGTAATTTCAAGTTCTATTTGCTTTCCTAATTCACGACTTAAATCACGAACAACTCTTGGGAATTTATTGAAAACTTTTGCTATAGGTTGCATTCTTGTTTTCATCACAGCAAGCTGAACATCAGTTGTAATAATACTTAATTGACTTACAACCTGATTAAGTTCTTCAAGGAATTTTTCTCCTTCATAACGCTCTTCAACATCATCGTAAATTTTAAGCAAACGGTTTTTGCCTAAAACAAGCTCCCCAATTAGATTCATTAAGTGATCTAATCTTTTTACCTCCACGCGTATGGTTTGATCCATACTGCTAGCATTACTACCTGAAGCAGGAACTTTTTTCTCTCCACTTTCCGTAGGTTTATTTGCTGTATTGTTAGTCGGTTTAGGTGCCGCATTTGTTGTTTGTTTCTTTTGTGCGCGACGAGCTTGATCTTCAGCTTTTCTAGCTTTTAAAAGTCTTTCTATTTCAGCTTCAACTTCAGAATCACTTAATTGATTAACATCTACTTCAGGTTCTGGAGTAGCTATTTCTTGTTTTGGTGCTTCTAGTTCTGCTTGTGGAGTAGATTTTTCATTTGAATCTGTTGCCACAACAGGAGACTCTCCCTCTGAAATAGCTGTTAATCTTGCGCAAATTGGTTCTATATCCATACCAATAGCAGTATCGTTGCCATTATCACGAATGGAATTAAGTAAAGTTTTCATTCTATCAATAGACTCTAAAACCACATCCATGATATCTGGAGTTATTTTTAACTCGCCATGTCTTGCTTTGTTTAAAACATCCTCCATGTGGTGAGTTAACTTTGTTAAAACATCAAAATTTAAGAAGCTTGATGATCCTTTAACCGTATGTGCAACACGGAAAATTCTATTTAATAATTCTAAATCTTCTGGATTTGATTCAAGCTCTACTAAATCATGGTCGATTTGCTCAACAAGCTCAAAAGCTTCAACCAAAAAGTCTTCAAGTATTTCTTGCATATCTTCCATATTTTACCCCTGTTCTTGAGATTGATGTTTTTTAATAACCTTTGCAATTTCATTGAAGAAATCGCTAGCGTTAAATTTGACAAGATAGCCTTCTCCACCAGCTTCTTGAACACCTTTCTCATTCATAAATTCATTTGATAAAGATGAGTTAAAGACTATAGGAATATCTTTAAATCTTGGATCTTCTTTAATGCGTGCAGCAAAGTGGAAACCATCCATTTGTGGCATTTCGACATCGCTTACTATAATTTTTAAAGTATCGTTTAAACTTTCACCATAAACTTGGCTTAATTCTTCTAATTTGTTTATGCCCTCTACGCCGTCCTTAGCTTCAACAACTTGAAAACCCATCTGTTGCATCATTTCTTTGACGCGTTTTCTAGCAGTCATGCTGTCATCAAGTATAAGTGCTGTTCCAGTAAATTTTTCTATTTTTCCAAAATCTATATCTGTTTTTGGAGCGTAAATTCCTAAATCTTCAACAACACTTTCAAGATCTAAAATTAGCAACACTTCATCATTTTCAATGCGTGTTACACCTGTAATTTTACCTTTATCTAAAGCACCTGATCCTGTAGAAAAAGTTGCTGGTTCTATATCTTTCCAGTTTATTCTACGAATTCTTTTTGCTTCGTGAACTATAAAACCAATAAGAATATTGCTAAATTCAGTAATAATAACTCTAGGTTTTAGCATAGTGCTTTCTGGCTCAGTGATTTGCATCCATTTGGCAAGATTGACTACAGGTATAACCACTCCACGAAGATCAAAGATACCTTCGATGTAATCAGGTACACCTGGAAGTTCTGTAAGGCTTGGGATTTTTATAATCTCCCTTACCTTGGAAACATTTACACCATAAATTCCTTCATAGACTTTATCGTGCCCTTGCTTAAAGATACGGAAATCGACAAGCTCCATTTCATTTGAACCCGTTTTCACGATATTTTCATCAAACATTTTGACCCCTCAATTTCTGTTCTCGAAATTTGATTTCTTGCTGATATTCTACTACAAAAAAACTTCTCTCATATGCAAAACTAGCTAAGTTAAGATATTTAATGTTTTCTTTGTTGATTTGATGATTTTGATGATAGTGTCCTTCACATACCCAAAATCCTAAATTTTCATATTTTTCATATCTTTTTTTCGCTAAATTTTCAAAATCTTTTATTTGATAAAAAAGGTTTTTTTTATTTTGATTTTGAAGAATTTTATTTGAAATAAAATTACGAGTAATAATATTTAAAAAATTCAAAAATACAAGCAAATAATGATTTCTTAATGTTTTAAGAGTAAATTGTAAAAGAGGTGGTAAAAAAATATCTCCGTGAGCTAATTTTATAAAAGCACTATTTAAAACAAGATTATTACCTTTACTTGTATGCAAATTAAGCTTTATGGGCTGCTTTTGCAAGTTAAAAATTTTTACCCTTTTAAAAAAACAAGAAAGATTAAAATCATGATTGCCTTCTAAGTATATAATTTCAATCTTTAAGGCCAATTCTTCTAAAAGTTCTATGTAAGGTTTAGCAAATTCATGTGTAGCAGAGATTTCGCCTATAAGTAAATCGAAAATATCACCCATAAGTATGAGTTGAGGGGTGGAAATTTTACCTTTTTTTAAGGCTTGTAAAAATTCCCAAAATCCCTTTCTTTGTTCATTTTCATGAGCATCCGCGATTAAAATCGCTCCATTTTGTAGTAAAATTTTTTATCCTTAAAATTTTAAAGGCTCATAATTTATAGAAAGGATTTCAAATTCACTCTCACCTTTTGGCAAACGCACTTTAAAATCATCCCCTTCTTTTTTCCCAAGCATAGCTCTTGCTATTGGAGATGCGATGGAAATATAACCCTTATCTAAATTTCCTTCGCAAATTCCTACTAGAGTATATTTGCTTTCTTTTTCTGTATCCAAATCCATGATCACAACACTTGAACCAAATTTCACACTATCGTGTTCATAGCTCGAAGGATCGATTACTTGAGCTCTTGCTAGCAAGTCACTAAGCTCTGCAATACGACTTTCTATCAAAGCTTGTTTTTCTCTTGCAGCATGGTATTCAGCATTTTCTTTCAAATCCCCATGACTTCTTGCTGTATCGATTTCTATTACAACGGCAGGGCGTTGATTGTCTTTTAAATCTTTTAATTCTGCGGCTAACTTATCATAGCCAAATTGACTCATTGGTTCTTTTTGCATGATTTACCCTTTTATATTTCGTTTAGGATTTTTGCTAAATTTTTAGCACTTCCAAATTGTAAATATTCTTTTAAAAAATCAACTTTAGCAAAAAATGCCTTATAATCATATTTATTGTAAGCTTCATATAAATTTAAAACATTGACTTTATCTTGTAAAAATTCAGGATTTAAGGCTTCTTTTCCAGCGAAATCACAAAAAATATTTGCAAGTCCTATATGTTTTAATTTTACAAAAAGTTTTGCAATAAAAATATCGATAGCCTTTGCCTTATAAGCAAGAACAAAAGGAGTTCCCACCAAAGCTGCTTCTAAAGTAGCTGTACCACTACAAATAAAAGCAAAATCAGCTTTTTTAAGCACTTTTGGAGTGTTACTTTCTATCTTAAATTCACTAATATCACCATAAATTTCTAATTTTTTAAGATTAAATGGGGGAATACAAAGAATTTTTTCACCCTTAAATTTTTGAGAAAGTTCTTTAAAAATAGGCATCAAACGCCTAATTTCACTACGCCTTGAACCTGGTAAAAAGGCTATAGTTTTTTCATCATCTTTTTTTGAAAGTATATTGTTTATATCATCTTCATTTTTAAATTCTTTTATCTCATCTAAAAGCGGATGGCCTACATAAGTGCTTTTGCTAAAAAACTCACTATCAAAAGGTAAAATAGAAGCTAGCACATCAAAATGACTTTCTATGATGGGTATGCGACCTTTTTTCCATGCCCAAACTTGAGGTAAGATATAATAAATGCGTGGAATTTTACTGCCTGCTTTTTTTAAAGCCTTAGCAAAAGGTATGTTAAAAGCGGGCGAATCTATACATAAAATCCCATTTATTTTTTGAGTAAAGCTTAAATTTGCAAGTTCTTTTATAGCTTTTTTTGCTTTGAAAATCAAAGGTAAAACTTCTATAAAACCCATAGCACTAAATTCATGTGAGCTATAAAGTGGTTTAGAATTTAAATCAAATTCTTTGCATAAACTCTCATCATAAATCCCATGAAGTTCAAATTCACCAAAATCTTTTTTATAAGCTTTTAAAACTTCTTTTAAATGCAAATTTGCTGAAGGCTCTAAAGCACAAACTAAAAAGGTTTTCAAAAAATTTCCTTATCAATATTTTAAACATTTTATCTTATTTTGGCTTAATTAAAAGAAGTTATGCAAGAATACACGCTAAAAAGCGTGTATGAAGGTTTATTCTCTCCAGCCGTATTTTTTAAAAATTTCTTTAGCTTCCTTAGAACTTAAATAAGCAATAAAATCTTGTGTTTCTTTGCTCGCACCTTCTTTAGCTACCACATTAAAAGTTCTATAAACAACCAAATCTTTTTCTATAGTTACGGCAGTTCCTATGTCAGGATTGCTTTTTGACCAGTCAATCCAAGTGATCCAAGCATCGGCTTGATCTTGTGCGAAAAGCTTTCTTGCACTTCCACTATTTGGAACAAAGGCCACGATATTGTTTCTAAAATTTTGTATGGTTTTTATATCTTGAGTTCTACCTATCATATCTTCCCAAACTCCAGTTCCAGAAGTATTGCTCTTTCCAGCACCTTCAGGCACAACGATTCTTACTTTTTTATTAGCCAAATCTTTTAAACCTTTGATTTTTAAAGGATTACCTTTTTGAGTAAGTATGATGGCTTCTCTAAAATATAAAGGCTTGATTTTACTCACATTAAAATCTTTTCCAAAATCACTCGCTATAGCTAAAGCCGATTGATCTGAAGCGCCAAATAAAATATCTGCATCTTTTTTAGCCTTTTCAAACCAAGTCGCTTGAGGGCCAAAATTTACATTTACTTTAACGCCTGTTTTTTTGCTATATTTGTTTGCTATATCTTTTAAGGCCGTGTGTGGGCCACCTGGTCCGTAAAGGTTTACATCTGCATTTGCCATACTAAAAGCTAAGGCACATGCACCAAATAAAGTAATAATTTTTTTCATAGTATTTCCTTTTATGATAAATTTTTATTGATTGAAGGTAAGATTTTAGAAATTATATGTTAATAAATAGTTATAATGTAACAAAAATATTATTAAAATCTAACTTTTGCTTGGTATTTTTGCAAGCAAAATTTAAAATTGTTATTGATGCTTCTTTTTAGCGCTAAAATGACATAAAGTAGAACAAAGTATACAAAGAATACAAGCACTAAGGAGTATGATAAGACCAGCATTCCAACTACCATAGTAATCCACAGCCCAACCTATAGCTTTTGTTCCAAGTGAAGCGCCGACTACATAACTCATAAAGCCACGAAGTCCTACACAAGATCCTACTGCAAAAGCTGGAACGACTTCCATAGTTTGCACACTTGCTAAAAATTGTGGTATATAGACTAAACATCCCGCCATAGCTGCAAAGAAAATAACCATATAAAGATTATTTGAAGTAAAATATCCAATAATCATAAAGAAAATCATCCACCATGGCGCCTATAGCAGAAGGCATTCTATAGCCTTTAAAAATTTTATCTGAAATATATCCTGCAAGTAAAGTAGAAGGTATAGCAGCCCATTCAAAAAGCCAAAAGGCAATACCCATTTGTTCTTTATTAAAGCCTTTTGTTTCTAGCAAGTAAATAGGAAGCCAAGAAATAAGCCCAAAACGCACCATATAAACAAAAGTATCCATCCAAGCCACATGCCAAGCATTTTTATTTTTAAGCACATAACGATAAAAAATTTCAAAACTGCTTAAATTTGGAGTTTCTATAGCTTTGATTTCTTCTGTTTTAATCTCTCGCATTTCATTGATTTCAGTAATATCAACTAAACCTTCATTTTTAGGACTTCCTTTAACTGCATAAAGCACATAAAGACTAATGATAATTGCACAAGCAGCAGGAGTATAAAAATGATTCATGTGCCAATATGTTTCGTTAAAATTTGCCATACTCACACCCAATAATGCTGCTAAAGCAAAACCTGAAAGCGAAACTATAGGAGCAACTATCCCGCCTCCTATATTATGTGAGATATTCCAAACGGCCGTGTAAATTCCCCGCTCTTTTTTAGGATACCAGTTTGCAAGAGTGATAAAAGAAGGACCTACCCCCATACCTTGAAAAACCCCAAGCGCGATAACAAAACCTACATAAGCGTAAAAAGAATTTGAAAAACCAAGTAAAACATTTACAAGAGCACATAAAATAAGACCTAAAGCCATGTATTTTTTAGGATCAGCTTTGTCGCTTATAACGCTCATTGCACCCTTGCTAATCCCGTAAGCTATAAGCATTGAGCCTGTGATTGTTCCGATGTCTGATTTACTGAGATTAAGTTGATTTTGTATAAATGGAGTTGAAAGAGTGATATTATTTCGCACAAGATAATATCCCATATATCCTATAAAAAACCCACTTAAACTCCAAGTTCTCATTTTGTAATATCTAGGTAAAATTTCCTAAAGAGGAAATTTAATAGCTTTTGCCTTAGGTTTGAAAAAATCAAACATATTTAAACCATCCTTACTAACTTTATATTTTTATAGTTTAAATAATGTTAATCGATATAAAATAAAAAAATAATTAAAAATAATACGAAATTTATATAATTTAAAATTAAAATTTTATACTATGAAGCTTTAAAAAAATATGTTAAAATCCAGATTTTTATCTTTTGCAAGGAAGACAATGAAAGAAATTCTTATCACTAATGACGATGGTTATGAAAGCGAAGGACTTAAAAAACTCATTAAGATGTTAACAAAAGAATTTAAAGCCAAGATTACCATAGTAGCTCCTGCTAGTGAAAAATCAGCTTGTTCGCACTCTATAACCCTAACCAAACCTTTGCGTTTTGTTAAAGTGGGAAAAAGATTTTACAAACTTGATGATGGCACTCCAGCAGATTGTGTTTATCTTGCTTTGCATGCTTTATACAAAAAGCGTTTGCCTGATCTTGTAATAAGTGGGATTAATAAAGGTGCTAATGTAGGCGAGGATATTACCTACTCAGGAACTTGCGCAGGAGCTATGGAGGCGGTTTTACAAGGAATTCCTGCTATCGCTCTTTCTCAATTTTATAAAAAAAGCGAAAAAGAACTAGACTATAAAAATGCTTTACAAATTACCAAAAAAATCATTCAAAATATTTTTGATAAAGGTTTTCCTTTGGAAAAAAAAGAATTTTTAAATATCAATTTTCCTGCAAAATCAAAAATCAAAGGCATTAAAATTTGTAAAGCAGGCAAAAGGGTTTATAATTTTGAAGCCCATTCAAATGTCAATCCACGAGGAGTGGAGTACTATTGGCTTGCAGCGGCGAATTTAGACTTTGAAGATGAGAAAAATAGCGATATTGCCTTACTTAAAAAAGGCTACGCTACAATAACACCTATAATGCTGGATCTTACAGCTTATGAAAGAATGAAAAAAGTTAAAAAATGGTTAAAGGCAAATGATGAATGATAGATTTACACGTATAAAATGGCTAGTTGGAGAAGAAAAATTTCAAAAAATTTCACAAACAAAAGTTTTGGTTTGCGGACTTGGTGGAGTGGGTGGAATTTGCGTTGATGCGCTTTATCGTAGTGGTTTTAAAAACCTTACTTTAATCGATGCGGATAAATTTGAAATTACCAATCAAAATCGCCAAATTCATAGCGAAAATATAGGCGAAGAAAAGGCTAAAGTATTTGAAAGAATTTATAAGGTTAAAGGTATAGTCAGTAAAATCGATGAAAATTTTTTAAAAAATTTTGATTTAAGCGAGTTTGATCTTATCATAGATGCCATTGATGATATTCCTGCAAAAGTAGCTTTGGCTCATCTTATAGATTTTAAAAAACAAATTTTTATCTCCTCAACAGGTGGAGCTAGAAAGCTTGATCCAACACGCATTAAAACTACAAGTATTTTTAAAACTCACGGCGATGCTTTAGCGAAAAAATTTCGTTATGAGCTTAGAAAATCAGGCTTTAAGGGAAATTTTGATGTGGTGTTTTCTGATGAAGAAGCTCATTGTAAAGACCTTGGTTCATTTATGGGTGTAACAGCTTCTTTTGGACTTGCTTTAGCTTCTTTGGCTTTAAGGAAAGTACTTGATAAGAAAGCTTGATATAAAAGATTTAGCTTCTTGTATCAAGCTTTGTAAGCAAAACGTATCCACTCTTTGTAAAAATGATTACACAAAAGAACAAATTCATGTTTGGATTAATATAAACCAAAAAACTTGAGAAGAAAAATTTCAAAATCAACTAGGCTTTGTTTATGAAGAAAAAGGCCAAATCATATATTTTATAAGTATAAATATTAGAAGAAAAAACACTCGATCTTTGCTTTATTCATGCAAACTATGCTCATCAAGGTTTATTAAAGCTTTATTGGAATTTACTCTTAAATGCTATCCTTATAGTGAAATTTACGCTTTTGCTAGCCTTAGTGCTAAAAATTTCTTTTTAAAAGCAGGATTTAAAATCATCAAAGAAAACATTGTTATAAGAGATCAATAAGAATTAAAAAATTTCTTCATGAAAAAGGAAATAAATTGAAAAAAATACTTTTACTTTTTAGTCTTTTTTACTCTTTTGCTTTGGCAAATGATAAATTAAAAGATTTTTTTAAAGACTACAATACAAGCGGAGTTTTTATAACTTTTGATGGAAAACATTATGCAAGTAATGATTTTAAAAGAGCTAAAGAACCTTTTTCTCCTGCTTCGACTTTTAAAATTTTTAATGCTTTGATTGCGCTTGATAATGGTGTAGTTAAAGATACAAAGGAAATTTTTTATCATTATAAAGGTGAAAAAGTATTTTTGCCCTCTTGGAAACAAGATGCTAGTTTAAGCTCAGCCATAAAACGCTCTCAAGTGCCTGCTTTTAAAGAATTGGCAAGAAAAATAGGACTTAAAACCATGCAAGAAAGCTTAAATAAACTTTCCTATGGAAATACAAAAATTTCAAAAATCGATACCTTTTGGTTGGATAATTCTTTACAAATTTCTGCAAAAAATCAAGCTGATTTGCTTTTTAAACTTTCACAAAATTCTTTACCTTTTTCCAAGAAAAGTCAAGAAGAAGTTAAAAAAATTATTCTTTTTAAAGAAGATAAAATCCAAAAAATTTATGCTAAAACAGGTTTTAATGATGGTGTAAATTTGGCTTGGATTGTCGGATTTATAGAGAGTAAAAACAAAATTTTATCTTTTGCCTTAAATGTTGATATAAAGAATATTAAAAATCTTAAAATAAGAGAAGAATTGCTAGAAAAATATATTTATTCTTTAAACTAATTAAGCTTTTATAAGAAATTGTTTAATGATCAAAATATCGCAATATAATAGTTTTTAAGAAAAATAGATATAAAATACTGATTATATTAAATTTATTTAAGAGGAATGTTAGATGTCTATGGTAACTTATGCTTTTTTAGCACTTGCCTTGGTTTTGTTGTCTTTTAATAAAATTAAAACAGCTTATTTATTTTTTATAATTAGTGTATTTTTTGCTTATTATTTTAAGATAATTAATATCACTTTTATAGTAATTAATATTATTGCATTTGGGTTGGCTTTATATTATAGATATAAAAAATCACTTATTTTAGAATTGATATTGTTTGTTTTTTGTATAGGTTTATTTTTACATTTTATACCAGGAATTAATAATATAAAAGTTTTAGATAAGGTTTATGCAAGTGAAAATAGTGCACCATTTACTTTATACTTTAATTTTGATAAACCTATAGGTGTATTTATATTGTTTTTGTTATTGCCTATGTTATTTACAAATGAAAATTACACAAAAGCTTCGTTATTAAAATGGATTTTATTAATTTTAAGTCCTTTATTTTTATTATCTATACCTTGGTATTTCAATGTTTTGAAATTTGAATTTAGCTTACCTTGGTGGTTACCCTATTTTTTATTTTCTAATGTTTTATTGGTAGCTTTGGTTGAAGAAGTGTATTTTAGAGGTTATCTTCAACAAAGACTCTCTCAAATTTTAAATCCAAATTTTGCTTTATTGATAGCAAGTATAGCTTTTGGATTGATTCATTATAGAAGTGGAATTTTAATGATTATTTTTGCGAGTTTAGCTGGAATTATATATGGATTAGCATATAAATATAACAAAAGTTTATGGATAAGTGTATTATTTCATTGTGGATTAAATTTAATTCATTTGATATTTTTTACTTATCCTTTTTATTTAAAATCATAATCAAGTTATATGTTGTTTAAGAATTAAAGGATTGAAAGCTTTTACTGAAAGTACGAGAGTATCGCCTATTTTTATATCTTGATAAGCTTTTAGAAATTCCTCTTCACTAAGAGTGATTTTAATAATATCTTGATTTAAAAGCAAGGTTAAAACCACTAAAATATCACTTTTTTTAATTTCTAGCAAAGTTGCACTTAAGCGTAATTTTGCGCTGATATTTGAATGAGTAAAAAATTCATTTTTAGGAAAATCTTTAATAATTTTTCCGTTTTTAAGCTCTAAAATTCTATGACTTAACTTATAAATTTCAGCTAGATCATGACTTACCAATAAAGTACTTATTTTAAAATACTCTAAAATCTTGGTTAATTCATCTTGTAAATTTGCACGCATTTTAAAATCCAAAGCACTCAAAGGTTCATCTAAAAGCAAGATTTTTGGTTCTCTTGCTAAAGCTCTTGCTAAAGCTACTCTTTGTGCCTGCCCCCCGCTTAAATGTTTAGGATAAATTTTAGCTAAATTTTCAAGCTTCATTAAGGCTAAAAGCTCGCTAACCTTTGCTTTAGAACTAGCGGCATAGGCGATGTTTTCTTTTACATTCATATTTGGAAAAAGCGCATAATCTTGAAAAACAAAACCAATTTTTCTTTTTTGTAAAGCTAAACTAAAATTTTTTGAAGAATCAAACCAAAGTTCATTATCTACTTCTATACGCCCCAATTTAGGCTTTATAAGTCCCGCTATGATTTTTAAAAGAGTGGTTTTTCCTGCTCCACTTTCGCCAAAAAGTGCAGTAATTTTTCCTGATTCTATATCTTTTTTAAAATTTAAATCTAGCCTTCCTTTAGCGGTATTCATAGGATGACTGATATCAATTCTTATCATTGAAAACTCATTTTTTTATTGATAAAATAAAGACTAAAAAGTACTAAAAAAGAAAAAATAAACAATATAAAAGCATATTGATGGGCTAAGCTATAGTTTAAGATTTCAAGTTCATCATAAATAGCTATACTAGCCACTAAAGTTTCACCTTGTTTATGTCCTCCTATCATCATCACTACTCCAAATTCACCCACAGTATGAGCAAAACTCATCGCACAAGCACTAAAAATTCCTGCTTTAGAATTAGGTAAAATTACTCTAAAAAGAGTATAAATTTTACTTTTACCTAAACTATAAGAAGCATCGAGCAAATTTGGATTAATCGATGAAAAGGCACTTTGCAAAGGATTTACCATAAAAGGCAAAGAAAAAATCAAAGAAGCAAAAACAAGACCTTCAAAACTAAAAACCAAAGAAAGATTAAAATATTCTTTTAAAACTTGCCCTAAAAAACTATTAGTCGAAAAAGTTACAAGCAAATAAAATCCCAAAACACTAGGAGGTAAGATTAAAGGTAGAGAAATAAAGCTTTGAAGGATTGTTTTAAAAGGAAAACGCACAAAACTTAACAAATAAGCTAAAAAAACACCAATAAAAAAAAGAATAAAAGTCGTGATAAAAGCAAGTTTAAAAGTAAGATAAAGGGTTTGTAAAAAAGCTGGATCAAGCACTATGACTCCTTAATACAATATCATTTGCTTTTACAAAACAAAGCCATTCTTGATTTTCACAAATTTCAAGTTCTAAAGCTTTTTCTTTGGTGATGATACCAGAAAGCTCGTTACCTTTAAAATCAAAAAATACTTGATATAAAAGTTTGCCTTTTTTAATTTTCGTAATTTTAGCTAAAAAAGAATTTTCAACACTTAAAAGAGTTTTACTTGTGCTAAAACAAAGCTCATGCTCTTTAAAAAGAAGTTCTACACTCGCACCAATTTTTAAATTTTCTAAAGATTTTAATTCAAGCATTAAAACACTAAAAATCACCTCTTTAGAAAGTATTTTAACAATAACTATATCCTCTTGATTTAAAAGCTCATAAATTTGTCCTTTTATAAGGTTCATGGTGTGCTAAATCCATACTTTTTAAAAATCTCTTTTGCTTTTGAAGAGCCAATAAATTCGCTAAATTCAAAGGCTAATTTTTTATCCTTAGCATATTTTGTGATGACATAACTTTGTTCTAAAGGGCTAAAATACTTTGGATTAATAATACTTGTTTTACCTTTAGGATGATTGATAGGAGAAACTAAAGAATAAGCCACTATAGCTATATCTACATTTTTGCTATCTACATGTAAAACAGGCACTGAGATATTTTCACCTAAAACGATTTTGTCTTTAAAAAGTTCATTTAAATCCAAATTTTCAAGCACTTCTTTAGCCGCTATTCCATAAGGAGCTACTTTAGGATTGGCTATGCTTAGATGCGTGATTTTACCTGCCTTTTCTTTTAAATTTTCAACGCCTCCTTGGAGTAAATTTTTATCCAAACTATACAAAGCCAAAACTCCTAAAACATAAACTCTTGGCTTTATTAAGGCATTTTTATTATCATAAATAGCCTTAGCATATTTGGTATCCGCTGAAAAAAAGAGATCAAATTCTCTTCCTTGTTTTAAAAGCTCATAATATTTTCCAGAAGCACCAAAAACCAATTCTATTTTATCTTCTGGATGTGTTTTCAAAAACTCATCTTTAACTTCACTCATTGCCTTTGAAGCTGAAGAAGCCACGAAAATGCTTAAATTTTGTGCATTTAAACACGAAACAAAAAGCAAAATCCCAAAAAATACTATAAACTTTTTCATTTAGTTTTCCTTGTGTAAAAATTTAATTTTTGGATTATAACACAAAAAAATCATTTTATATCATTTTTGCATAAAATAAAGACAGGATGATAAGTGAGTTTGTTTTGAAATTTTTCTTCAAATTCTTTTAAAAAACCTTTATTTAAAGGATAAAATCCTAAAGAATTTACCCCGCTTAATTTTAAATGTCTAAAAACATCTAAAGCATTATCAAAGCTTAATTCTACGAGTTCTTGAGTAATTTTTACCTCATTAAAATAGACTTTAAAAATTTGTTCTAATTCATTTAAGCTAAAATAATTTAAACCAAAACCCGTACTTTGTTTGATTTCTTTTAAATTTTGTTTTGCAAAAGTAGAAAGAAGTAAAATTCCATTTTGATTTAGCATATCTCTAAGACTTAGTATAATGCGTTTTAAATCAAGCCATTGCAAAGTTGCATTTGAAACAATAAGATCAAATTTCTCTTTACTTAAATCTTGTTTTGCAATTTCATTCATATCAAAAATTAAAATATTAGAATTTTCTTTAAAATTTAAAATATCGTTTTTTAAATACTCATTAAAAGTAATGAAATTTTGAAGTTTTTTGCTAAATTCACCCCTACCACAACCAAATTCAAACACTTTTTCAAAATGTGAAATTTTTAAATCTTTTAAAATTTCACAAAGTTTTAAACCCATGAAATCTTGCACTTTTGCATGTTTTTCATAATCTTTTGCTTTTAAAAAATTCAAAGCTCATCCCAAGTTTTAAAATGAAAAAAAGCAAAATGCGGTTCATCTAAAAAAATCAAATTTTTAAAACTATTTTTCAAGGCATTTGGTGGAAAAATTTCATCTTCTTTGCTTGAATAAACCTTATCCCAAAGCAAATTTTCTTCTTGTTTTATTAAAGCAAAGTCAAAAAGTTTTTCAAGCTCTATTTTCAAAGATTTTTCATCTTTAAAAATAAAATCTTTGGCTAAGCTTTTGTGTTCTTCAAATAAAACTTCTTTAAAATATTTTAATTTAAAATTTTGCAGGTTTTTTTTAAAAATTGTAGGATGAATTCCTTTTAATTTATCTATGCCTAAATTTGTGCCATTTATGGCTATTTTTTGTTTAAAATGAAGCTCTTTTAAAAGTCTATTTGCTACGCAAACTCCCATAGAAAAAGCGATTAAAAAAAGTTCATCAAAAGCTTTGAAATCAAAATTTAAATCAAAATTTTTATAATCATAACATAAAATCACATTTTTATCGCTTTTTAAATGCGAAAAATGACTAGGATGTGAAGCAAACCCTCCAAATACCACTATAAGTTTTTTTGAATCAGGATTTTTACATAAAAATTCATATTTCATAAAAGCTCTATTATCCTTTCAAGTTCTTCTGTGTTAAGTCCTGCGTGCAAAGAAAAACGAATTCTAGCTGTATTTTTTGGCACAGTAGGTTCTTTGATCGCAGGAGCAAAAAATCCAGCTTTTTGGAGTTTTTGTGAAATTTCTAAGGCTTTTTTATTTTCACCTAAAAGTAAGCAAATGATATAAGCATCGCCTAAAACAGTGTGATTTTTTTCTTGCAATTTACTTTTAAAAAAAGTGCTTAAAAGTTCTAATTTTTCTCTTTCTTTCTTAAAACAAGGTATTTTTTTAAAAATAAATTGTGTCCAAGCTACATTAATAGGTGGCAAGGCTGTAGAATAAATAAAAGCTCTAGCTTTGTTGATGAAAAATTTTTTATATTTTTCATCACATATCATACAAGCACCTATGGAAGCAAGGGCTTTTCCAAAGGTAAAAACCAAAAAATCCACTTCATTTTCTAAGGCTAGTTTTTTAACAAGCCCCAAACCCTCTTTATCAAAACAACCCACGCTGTGTGCTTCATCTATATAAAGCTTAATTTTATCATAATGTTTTTTAAGCTCACACAAAGTTTTAAAATCGCTAAAATCTCCATCCATACTAAACAAAGCTTCGCTTAAAACGATGATATTTTCATAATTTTCATAATGTTTTTGGATTAAACTCTCTAAATGATTTATATCTTTATGGTGAAAACGAAAAAAATCAGCTCCACCAAGTCTTAAGCCATCAATCATACTTGCATGAATAAATTTATCAGCTAAAAAAAGCGTCTTAGAAATGCTAGAAAGTGCTGCTATACAAGAGATATTTAAATGATAGCCACTATTAAAATGTAAAATTTCCTTATCTTTAAATTTAGTCTTTAAAAAACTTTCTAATTCTTCATAAATTTCAAAATTTCCACTCAAACTTCTTGAACTCGAACTTGAAAAAAACAAATCTTGTTCTTTTAGGGTGTTTAAAAACTCAGCTTTTAACTCTTTAGAAGACGCCAAATAAAGATAATCATTTCCTGCTAAATTTAAAAGTTTTTGATCTTGTTTATAAACAAATTTATTTTCATGTTTTAAAGGCGTTAGAGTTCTTAGATTATGATTTTGCTCTAGATCTTGCAAAATTTTTTCAAGCTTCATTTTTTTCCTGTAAATTTAAAAATTTAAAGTATTATTTTGCCAAAATATTTTTAAAAAAGAAGTTATAATGCAAAATCAAATCTTAAAAAATCTCGATTTAAAACATATTTGGCACCCTTGCACACAAATGAAAGATCACGAAACCCTACCTTTAATTCCTATAAAAAAAGCAAAAGGTGTATGGCTTTATGATTTTGATGATAAAGCTTATATGGATTGTGTGAGTTCTTGGTGGGTCAATCTTTTTGGTCATTGTAATGAAAAAATCACAAATGCCATTAAAAAACAAGTTGATAAGCTAGAGCATGTGATCTTAGCAGGCTTTACACATGAGCCCATCATCAAGCTTTCTGCAAGACTTTGCGAAAAAGTAGGCAGGAATTTTAATAAATGTTTTTATGCAGATAATGGCTCAAGTGCTATTGAAGTAGCACTTAAGATGAGTTTTCATTATCATTTAAATAAGGGAGTGAAAAAAAGTAAATTTTTATCTTTAAGCAATTCTTATCATGGTGAAACCTTAGGAGCCTTAAGTGTGGGCGATGTAGCGCTTTATAAAGATACTTATAAAGCCTTGCTTTTAGAGTGTTTAAGCACGCCTGTGCCACAAGGCAAAGACTACACTAAAGAGCTTGAAATTTTAAAAGATATTTTAGAAAAAAATGCAAGTGAAATTTGTGCTTTTATACTTGAACCCTTGGTGCAATGTGCAGGAAATATGCATATGTATGAAGCAGGGTTTATTGATGAGGCCATAAAGCTTTGCCATAAATTTGGAGTGCAAGTGATTTTTGATGAAATTGCAGTGGGCTTTGGACGCACAGGAACTTTGTTTGCCTTACATCAATGCAAACAAAGCCCCGATTTTATCTGCCTTTCAAAAGGGATAACGGGTGGATTTATGCCACTTTCTGTAGTGCTTACAAGAGATGAAATTTATAATGCTTTTTATGATACTTATGAAAGCCAAAAGGCTTTTTTACATTCTCATAGCTATACGGGAAATACCTTAGCTTGCGCGGCAGCAAATGCGGTTTTAGATATCTTTGAGGATGAAAATATTTTAGTAAAAAATCAAATTTTAAGCGAGTTTATCAAAAAAGAATTTTCAAGACTTGAAAAATTTGACTTTTTGGGTAATTTTAGAACTTGCGGGATGATCAGTGCTTTTGATATTTTAAGCACCAAGTATAAACGCGTAGGACTTTTTGTATTTCAAAAAGCCTTAGAAAAAGGTTTGCTTTTAAGACCTTTAGCAAATACGATTTATTTTATGCCCCCTTACATCATCACAAAAGAACAAATCGTTTATGTGCTAGAGAGTTTAGAGCAGATTTTTAAGGAATTTTAAGTTGTAAAATTTCTTGCATTTGCTCTTTAAAATCTTTATTTAAAATGCTATTTTCATCAAAAAAATCAAGATTGATTATAGGAATTTTTGCATAATTTTTTATAAAATCATCTTGTAAGATATCTTTTTTACCCATCATTACAAGGGCTAAAAGATTGATATTTCTTTGCTTTAAAGCTTCAATGCTAAGCAAGATATGATTAATACTTCCAAGATAGTATTTTGCTACCAAAATCGTAGGGTGTTTGAAAATATTCACAAAATCAATCATAGTGTAATTTTCATCCATAGGAGAAAAAAGCCCACCCGCAAGCTCAATAAGTAGGTTTTTGCTTTTTGGTAAAATGATATCTAAGGCTTTATAATCAAGCTTTTCTTTGATTTTTCCAAGATGAGGAGAAGCTGGAGTTTGCAAAAAAATACCTTCTTTAAAAATCTTTGTTTTTGGGCTAAATTTTGCAATAAACTCGCTATCTGTTGGAGTTCCTGCTTGAATGAGTTTAAAATAATCATAGTTAAAATTCGCACAAAAAGCTGCGCTAAAATGTGTTTTTCCTACATCAGTATGTATTCCACTTACATAAATTTGCACAAAAAATCCTCAAGAAAGAAATTTTAAACCCGCTGTACAAGTAATAATCACAGCGATTAAAAAAAGTTTCAAAAAACTTTTACTTTCTTTATAAAAAAGTACACCTACTATAACCCCACCTGCGGTTCCAGCTCCTGTCCATATAGAATAAGCCACGCTCATAGCGATATTTTGCATACTAAGACTTAAAAAGCTAAATGATAAAGCAAAACAAGCAGCTAAAGCTAAAAGATAAAATTTGTTTTTAGTAATGACGAGTTGTTTCATCACTATCACGCCTATGATTTCAAAAATAGTGGCTAAAAATAAAAAGATCCATTCCATTATTTAGCTTCCTTGCTGATTAATTTAAGCCCGATAATGCTTAAAAGTAAAATAGCAATTAAAACAATTTTAGTCACCGAAACTTCGATATCAAAAAGAAATATTTCATTTAAAACCACTCCGACAGTCCCAATACCTACAAAAACACTATAAGCAATGCTTACTTCAAGCTTTTCGCACGCTTTTAAAAAAAGAGTAAAAGAGATACAAACTCCAATAATAGTTAGTATATATTGCCAAAGTTCTGTAGAATACTTAAGTCCGCCTACCCAAAAACATTCTATAAGCCCACCAAAAATAACCATAAACCACGCGATATTGGTATTCATTATGCTCCTCCTTAATATTTTTTGCGCGGCAATTATAGCCAAAACAAAGTAAATAAAAAACTATCATAAATTTACTTTTCCATAAGCCAAAATTAGATATAATCAAAGCTCATTTTTTAAGAAAGGATAAAAGATGTTAGAAGGCATCGTTAGAGAGAGTATCGGTAGAAAAGCTGCTAAAGCTTTAAAAAGAGATGGTTATCTAATCGCAAACATCTATGGAAAAGGATTAGAAAACATTAATGCCGCTTTTAAAGTAAATGAGTTTATTAAGGAAGTTCGTAAAAAAACTACTTTAATTTTTGATGTAAAAGTAGGTTCTCAAACTTTAAGCGTTGTAGTTGTAGATTATCAAAAAGATCCTGTAACTGCAGAACTTAAACATGTGGATTTAAAAGTTGCACAAAAAGGTGTGATTTCTAAATACATGGTTCCAGTTAAAATCACAGGAACAGCTATAGGTCTTAAAAATAAAGGTGTTTTAATCCAATCAAAAAGAAGATTAAAAGTAAAATGTGCAGCTGAAAATTTACCAAATTTCTTCGAACTTGATGTAAGTAAACTTGATGTGGGTGATGCTTTACTTGTTCGTGATATTGTAGTTCCTGCGGGAGTAACTATGATTGATGCTGATAGAGTAGCGGTTGTAGGTGTAGAAAAAGCTAGATGATTTTAGTCGTAGGGCTTGGCAATATAGGCGTAGAGTATGAAAATACCCGTCATAATGTCGGTTTTATGCTAATTGACTTACTTTTAAAAGAAAGCAATTTTACAAATCTTACAAACTCTAAATTTAAAGGAGAGCTTTTTAAAATAGGTTCTTCTTTACTTCTTCTTAAACCTAGTACTTATATGAATAATTCAGGACTTAGCGTAAAAGCAGTGAATGATTTTTATAAATGCGAAAGAATGATAGTTATCCATGATGATATAGATATAAATTTAGGAGCCTTGCGCTTTAAAAAAGGCGGTTCAAGTGGTGGACATAATGGGCTTAAAAGCATAGATACTTTATGTGGAAATGACTATGAAAGAGTGCGTATAGGAGTGGGAAAGGGTGAAAATGTGATTTCCCATGTTTTAGGTAAATTTAAATCCGAAGAAGAAATAACTTTAAGCAAAGTTTTAGAGCATACAAAAAAAGCTTTGCTTGAGCTTATTGAAAATGATGATTTGTCTGCTATATCATCCAAATACAGCCTAAAGGCTTAAGATGTGGATATTTTTTCGTTTTATTTCAGGGATTTATTTAAAAAATTTTTTTATTATATTTTTTTCTTTACTTGGTTTTTATTGCGGTATTGATTTGCTCTTAAATTTTAAAGATCTACCAAAAGCTGCAAATCTTGATTTGCTTTATGTTATGTTTTTATCTTTTTCGGCAGTGCCTTATGTATTACCCATTTCTTTGATTTTTGCTTTGGTAGTTTCTTTGATTTCTATGATCAGAGCAAATGAATTTGTAAGTCTTTATGCGTTAGGACTGAGTAGAAATTATGTTATTTTATTTCCTTTTTTATGGGCTTTATTTTTTTGTTGTATTTATATAGGATTGAATTTTACTTCTTTTGCTTATGCAAATGATTATAAGAGAAATATTTTAAAAAATGGCACTATTATGAATCAAAGTGGAGAAGTGTTTTTGAAATTTAACAATAATTTTGTTTATATTTCAAAGATAAACAATGGACAAAATAGTGCTCAAAATATAAAAATTTTTAATATTAATGATTTAAATTTAAACTCTTTTGTAAGTGCTAAAAATGCCCATTTTGAAGGTGAAAGCTGGATTTTGCGAGATGGTAATATTACATTATTACCTAAAAATTATGAACTTGCTAATGATGGTTTAAAGATACAAGACTTCTCCGAGCTTAAATCACTTGAGGGTTTTAAACCAAAGATTATAGAAGGGGTTGCTAGTAATAGTGATTATTCAATATCTGATGCACTTGAAAGTTTTGAGCTTTTTAAGGCGCAAAATGTCAATACAGATACTCTTAAAATCAATCTTTATAAATTTGTTTTTACTCCTTTTTTTGCACCATTTTTAATGCTTATTATGTATTATTTTTTTCCTGTAATAGCAAGATTTTTTAATCTTGCTATTGTAACTTTTGTAGCTTTTGTAGTGACTTTGATGATTTGGGGAGTCTTGTTTTTGCTTACTAGATTAAGTGAAAATAGTGTGATTGCAAGTGAAATTGGCATTGTAGTGCCTATTATAATTTTGGGTTGTTTAAGTGCTTATATGTATTATAAGCATCGATAAATTAAGTTTTGTGTAGTAAAATTATAAAAATTAAAGGTTAAATATGGATTATAAACAATTAAAACAAGAATTTAATACCCCTTTTTATATTTACAATTTTGATTTCATAAAAGAGCGTTTTTTAAATCTCAAAGAGGCTTTTAAGGCTAGAAAATCTCAAATTTTTTACGCTGTAAAAGCCAATTCAAATTTAAGTTTGTTGCAAATGCTTGCAAATTTAGATAGTGGATTTGATTGTGTGAGTATAGGCGAGGTAAAGCGTGCCTTAAAAGCAGGAGCAAAAGCTTATAAGATTATTTTTAGTGGAGTAGGAAAAACCAAAGAAGAGTTAAGACAAGCTTTAGAATATGATATTTTATATATTAACCTTGAAAGCGAAGCTGAAATGATGCTTTTAGAAAGTGTGGCTAAAGAACTTAATCTAAAGGCAAGAATTAGTATTCGTGTTAATCCAAATGTTGATGCAAAAACTCATCCTTATATTTCTACAGGATTAAATGAAAATAAATTTGGTGTCGAAATTGATATAGCAAGAAAAATGTATCTTTATGCAAAAAATTCATCTTTTTTAGAGCCCGTTGGAGTGCATTTTCATATAGGTTCGCAACTTTTAGATATTTCTCCCATTCATGAAGCAGCAGGCATCGTTGCAAAACTTGTAAGAGAGTTAAAAGCCTTGCAAATCGATCTTAAATTTTTTGATATAGGCGGTGGTTTGGGTGTGGCTTATGAAAAAGATGAGTGTGAATCTGATCTTTATGATTATGCGCAAGGTATATTAGCACAACTTCATGGGCTTGATTTAACTATAGGAATGGAGCCTGGAAGGTATCTAGTTGCTAAAAGTGGAGAATTTGTTTGTTCAGTGCTTTATGAAAAACAAAATAAAACCAAGCGTTTTGTTGTAGTAGATGGAGCGATGAATGATCTTATACGCCCAAGTTTATACGAGGCTTATCATGAAATAATCTTACCTTATAATCAAGGCGAAGAGAGTTTATGTGATGTTGTAGGTGGAATTTGTGAGAGTGGGGACTTTTTTGCTAAAGCAAGGTCTTTGCCTAGCACTCAAAGTGGTGATATAATGGTTATTAAAAATACTGGAGCTTATGGTTTTAGCATGAGTAGTAATTACAATACTCGTAATAAAGTTTGCGAATTAGCCCTTGAAGAAGGACAGGTAAGATTGATCCGTCAAAGAGAAAATTTTGAAGATCAAATCGCTTTAGAAGAGAAATTTTTAAAGGCTTAAAATGTTTTTTTTAGATGTTCAAGGGACTTTAATTTCTGATCATGATAAATCTTTAATCCATGGTGCTAAAGAACTGATCGATTTTTTAAATGCAAAAAATCTTCCTTATCTTATCATCACTAACAATACAAAAAAACTTGATTTTTTAGAAAAATTACAGCAAAAAGGATTGGCCATAAAAGAAAATGCTTATATTGATCCTTTCAGCGTTTTAAAACACCTTTTAAGACCTTGTAAAGTTGCGGCTTTTGGTGCAGATGAGTTTGTAAAAAGTCTTGAAAATCTTGGTTTTGAGCTCGATTTTGTAAATCCTAGTGCTGTGCTTGTGGCTAGTTATGATGATTTTAAATTTAAAGATTTTGCCACTATGATAGAATTGGCTAGAAGAGAAGTTAGATTTATAGCTATGCACGAAACTAGTATTTATAAAAAAGATGGTAGGCCTTATCCTGGTGTAGGTAGCATTATGGCTATGCTTAAAAATGCTATTGATTTTGAATACGAGATTGTGGGTAAGCCTAGCATTGCTTTTTATAAAGAAGCTTTAAATTTAATAAGAAGACAAAATTCAAAAATCGATTTTGAAGATATTAAAATCATTAGTGATGATTTTAGGGGTGACTTGCTTAAGGCAAAAGAACTTGGCATGAAAACCTTGCTAGTTTTAAGCGGCAAGATAAGCGACACAAAAGGGCTTGATACGGATTTGCTTGATGGAGTTTATCCTAGTGTTTTTGAGTTTTTAAAGGATCTAAAATGCCAAATTTAGAAGAATTTAGAAATAAAATCGATGCGGTTGATGATAAAATTTTAGATCTTTTAAATGAAAGAATGACTTATGTTAAAAGTATAGGTGAGCTTAAGCAAAGTAGTGGGGGAAGTATTTATCGTCCTGAGCGTGAAAGAGCCATTATCAATCGTTTAAAAAATGCAAATTTAGGACTTTTAGATCAAAATGCCATAGAGGCAATTTATCAAGAAATTTTTGCAGTTTCAAGAAATTTAGAAATGCCTCAAACTATAGCTTATTTAGGGCCTGAAGGAACTTATACACATCAAGCAGCAAGAAGTCGTTTTGGTGCGATGAGTCGTTATATAGCCTTGGCCAATATCGAAGATGTTTTTAAAGAGTTAAGCAACAAAGAAGCAAAATACGGTGTTGTACCTATAGAAAATAATACCGAAGGTGCGGTGGGCATTACTTTAGATTGTCTAGGTAAGTATAATGAGCTTAAAATTTTTGGCGAAATTTATATGGATATTCATCATTCTTTTGTAGGAATTAATGAAAATTTAAAAGAAATCAAACGCATTTATTCGCATCCGCAAGGTTATAATCAATGTCGTAAATTTTTAGAAAGTCATGAACTTAGTGCTATAGAATTTGTTCCTTCAAAATCTACAGCTAATGCAGCTTACCTAGCTTCGCAAGATAAATATGCGGCAGCAATTTGTTCTAGAATAGCGGCTAAGCTTTATAATGTGCCTGTACTTTTTGATAAAATAGAAGATAATGCAGCCAATAAAACAAGATTTTTAATTTTAAGCGATATTAAAAATCCTAAAATGCCAAATTGTAAAACTTCTATTTTAGCACACACAGCACATAAACCTGGGGGACTTAGCTTTTTATTAGAGCAGTTTAAAAAAGAAAATATCAATCTTACTAAGCTTGAATCTCGCCCTGTAAAATCAAAAGAATTTTTACACAGTTTTTATATAGATTTTGAAGGGCATATTGATGATGAAAATGTAAAAAAAGCCTTAAAAGATATACAAGAGATTGTTTGGCTTGGATCTTATTTATCAGGAGAAAAAGATGAAATTTAATGAATTTTTAAATAATTTAAGCAATTATGAACCCGGCAAAGATATAGAAGTTATTGCTAAAGAATATGGCGTTAAAGAAGTGATAAAATTAGCAAGCAATGAAAATCCTTTTGGCACGCCACCAAAAGCTATAGAATGTTTAAGACAAAATGCAAACAAAGCCCATCTTTACCCTGATGATAGTATGATAGAACTTAAAAGCACATTGGCTCAAAAATACAAAGTTCAAAATGAAAATATCATTATCGGTGCAGGCAGTGATCAAGTGATTGAATTTGCTATACATTCTAAGTTAAATTCTAAAAATGCTTTTTTGCAAGCTGGAGTTACCTTTGCTATGTATGAAATTTATGCCAAACAATGTGGTGCAAAGTGTTATAAAACTCAAAGTATTACTCATAATTTAGATGAGTTTAAAAAACTTTATGAAACGCACAAAGATGAAATTAAACTTATTTTTTTATGCTTACCAAACAATCCTTTAGGCGAGTGTTTGGATGCAAGTGAGGCGACCGAGTTTATTAAAAGTGTAAATGAGGATTGTTTAGTTGTGATTGATGCAGCTTATAATGAATTTGCAAGTTTTAAAGATAGCAAAAAACATTTAGAACCTTGTGAATTGATTAAAGAATTTGACAATGTACTTTATTTGGGAACTTTTTCTAAACTTTATGGATTAGGAGGCTTACGCATTGGTTATGGCATAGCTAATGCTAATATTATTAGTGCATTTTACAAGCTTCGTGCTCCTTTTAATGTGAGCAATCTTGCTTTAAAAGCAGCAGTTGCAGCAATGGATGATGATGAATTTACTGAAAAAACTTTAGAGAATAATTTTTCTCAAATGGAGCTTTATAAAGAATTTGCTAAAAAACATAATATCAAAATTATCGATAGTTATACAAATTTCATCACTTATTTTTTTGATGAAAAAAATAGTACAGATTTGTCTGAAAAATTGCTTAAAAAGGGTATAATAATAAGAAATTTAAAAAGCTATGGTTTAAATGCTATACGCATTACTATAGGAACATCTTATGAAAATGAAAAATTTTTTACAGAATTTGATAAGATTTTAAGATAGATAAATCAAATAAAAATATGTAAAATTCGCTAAACTAAGGGATGAGAATTAATGGATTTTAAAAATATGCTTCATCAAATTGGGCAACTTTATCAAAATTTAACTCGCAAGCAGCGTATAGTGATTGCTGCATCTATTATAGTTGTGGTTGGGTTTTTGGTTTTTTTAGCTTTATTTCGTGGAAGTGGTAGCAATGCAAATAATGGATATGCAGTTTTAGTTGAAAATGTAAGCCCAAGTTCTTCTGCTGCAATTGTAGCTAAACTTGAACAAAATAATATTCCCTATAAATTAGAAAGTGAAAATAAAATTTTAGTTCCACAAGATCAGGTTTATCGTCAAAGAATGTTTATTGCAAGCGAAGGTCTTATAAAAGATAGTCGCGTGGGTTTTGAAGCTTTTGATACTCAAGCTTTTGGAGCTACAAATGAAGAGCAAAAGGTAAAATACCAAAGAGCCATAGAAGGCGAACTTGCAAGAACTATTGAGACTTTAGAACCTATTCGTAGCGCTGTTGTACACATAGCATTTCCTAAAGATAGTGTTTTTACCGAAAGGCAAATTCCGCCTACAGCTTCAGTTGTTGTTAATGTTCGCGAAGGCTTAAAGCTTACTAGAAAACAAATTGATGGTATAAAAAATATTGTTTCAGCGGCAGTTCCAAAACTTACTAAAGAAAATGTTAAGATTAGTGATCAAAGTGGTGTGCCTTTAGATGAGCAAGAAGCATATGAAGATGACTTGGTTCGTGCGCAAATTAAATTTAAAAGTGATCAAGAAAAAGCTTTAGAAGATAAGATTATAGAAAATTTAGCTCCTTTTGCAGGTGGCATGGATAAAGTAAAAGTGAGTGTAAATATAGATTTTGATTTTTCCAAGCAAGAATCTCAAAGTGAAATTTATGATCCAAATCCTATAGTGCGTAGTGAGCAAACTTTAAACGAGGAAAGAACAGGTAGAAAGGATCCAGAAATTCAGGGTGTTCCAGGTGCTGTTTCTAATATAGGTCCTGTTGAAGGACTTGACAATAAGGGTCAAATTGACACTTATAAAAAAAATCAAGTTACTACAAATAATGAACTTTCTAAAACTATCACAAATACCAAAAAACAATTTGCAACAGTTTTACGCACTTCAGCAGCTGTTACTATAGATGGAAAATATCAAGATGTGGTTGATGAAAATGGGGATGTGAAAAGCGAATATGTCCCATTGACTAAAGAAGAGCTTGCAAGTGTTGAGAGTATAGTTAAAAATACTATTAATTTTAGCGCTACTAGAGGTGATAGTGTTGTGGTGCAAAATTTACCATTTCATCGTGAGTCGATTAGAGTTGAGAGCAAAGTTAAAACTTTTTACAATCGTTTTGTTGAGCCATTTATTCCGCCGGTTAAATACTTTATTGCAGCGATTTTACTTTTTATTTTTTACAAAAAAGTTATTGCTCCATTTACTCAAAAAATGCTTGAAGATGTCGCAGCGCAAGAAGAAATGCAGCAAGGTCCAAATGCTGTTTTAGATGATGCTGAAGATGCTTTAGAGAAATTTAATGCAGCAAGGAAAAAAGTTGAAGAACAACTTGGTTTTGGGGATAACTTCAATGAAGATTCTATCCAGTATGAGGTTTTGCTTGAAAAATTGCGTGGTTTGGTAAGTGATAAAGGTGAGGAAATTGCAGCACTTTTGCAAAACTTAATTCAAAATGATAGCGAATTTGGCGAAAAGGATATGTGATGATAAAGCTAAGTGAAGAACAAAAAATGGTCTATGATGATTTATCGATGCCTGAGAAGGTAGCGATATTTCTTATACAACTTGGCGAAGATGCAACCACTTCTGTGTTTTCACATATGGAAATTGATGTAATCACAGAAATTTCACGTTATATTGCTATGGCTAAAAATGTTGATAGATCTGTAGCTACTGCAGTTTTAGAAGAATTTTACACTCTGCTTCAATCAAATCAATATATTAAAAGTGGTGGTTTGGAATATGCTAAAGAAATACTTTTTCGTACTTTTGGACCAGAGATTGCAAATAAAATTCTTGAAAAACTCACTAAAAGTATGGAGAATAATCAAAATTTTGCTTATTTGGCGCAAATTAAACCACAGCAACTTGCAGACTTTATTACCAAAGAGCACCCACAAACCATCGCTCTTATTTTGGCACACATGGATTCTATTCATGCGGCAGAAACTTTAGAGTATTTTAGCGATGAATTAAGGGCTGAGGTGGTTATAAGAATGGCAAATCTTGGTGATATTTCTCCAAGTATTATTAAAAGAGTTTCTGCAGTGCTAGAAAGCAAGCTTGAAAGTCTTACCTCTTATAAGGTTGAAGTGGGCGGCCCAAGAGCAGTAGCAGAAGTGCTTAATCGTTTGGGTCAAAAAGCAAGCAAATCAACCATTACTTATATTGAACAAAGTGATGAACGCTTAGCAGAGACTATTAAAGAGCTTATGTTTACTTTCGATGATATACAAAAACTTAGCACTCAGGCTATAAGAGAAATTTTAAAAGTAGCCGATAAGCGTGATTTAATGATAGGTTTAAAAGGTGCAAGTGAAGAGTTAAAGCAAAAATTCTTAGCCAATATGTCTACGCGTGCAAGCGAAGCTTTTCTTGAAGAAATGGGTTTTTTGGGTGCTGTGCGTGTTAAAGATGTTGAAGATGCACAAAGAAAGGTTGTTGAAGTGGTGCAAAAACTTGCAGAACAAGGTCTTGTTCAAACAGGCGATGCGGATGAAATGATAGAGTAGGTGAGAGATGGTTAATCGTAGCAATGTAATTTCTGGTGGGGCTTCTGATCAGCATGTTGTTGAAGGATATCGTTTTAAAGTTATTTCAGAATTTGATAATCATACAGGTGAAAAAAAACATACTCAAACTCCAGATGAAGAAAATACTAATATATCTTTAAATGACGAAAAACCAGTCGAAGAAAATCAAGTCATTGCCTCTACACAAGCTGTTATGGAAACTCAAATTCCAACATTTCAACCAAGCTTTGTTGAAGATTTACTTAAAAAAACAGATGAAATGTCAAGCAATATTATTAAACTTCAAATGCAAATAGAAAGCCAAGAGAATGAATTTAATAACCGCTTAAATTCAGAACTTGAAAATGCTAAAGAAAAATTTACCAAAGAGGGTTATGAGAAAGCAAAAGAAGAATTTCAAAAGGAATTGAGTGATTTTAAAGATAAGTATTTAAAAAGTATAGCCAAACTTGATAATGCTTGCGAAAATCTTGAAAATTTCATAGAAAAAAATGAGAAAGAATTAGCAGATACTGCTATAGATATCGCTAAAGAAGTAATCTTAAAAGAACTTGAACTAAATTCAAGTAAGATAGCTTATGCTTTGGCTAAAGATTTAATCGGTGAGCTTAAGGGTGCTAGTGCAATTGAGCTTAAGGTTAATGCAGAGGATTATGAGTATTTAAAAGAGCAATTTGATCAGAATGCTCATATTAAAATAAGTCTTGATGATGCGATTAGCAAAGGAAGTGTTGTTATTATAAGTGACGCAGGCAATATAGAATCCAATCTTAACTCTCGTCTAACTAAAATTAAAAAAATGGTGAATAATGAGTAAAAAATTTGCCCATACTCAAGAAGAGTTAGAAAAGCTAAGTTTAAAAGAATTAGAAAATTTAGCAGCATCTATGCGTGAAAAAATCATACAAGTTGTGAGTAAAAATGGTGGGCATTTAAGTTCAAATTTGGGTGCTGTAGAACTTAGTATAGCAATGCATTTGGTTTTTGATGCAAAAAAAGATCCTTTTATTTTTGATGTGTCGCATCAGTCTTATACACACAAGCTTTTAAGCGGAAAAGAAGAAATATTTGATACTTTAAGACAAATCAATGGTTTAAGTGGTTATACAAAACCTAGCGAGGGAGATTATTTTGTAGCAGGGCATTCTAGTACCTCTATTTCTTTGGCAGTAGGTGCTTGTAAGGCTATTGCTTTAAAGGGTGAAAAGCGTATTCCTGTTGCTTTGATTGGAGATGGTGCTTTAAGTGCGGGTATGGCTTATGAGGCTTTAAATGAATTGGGTGATTCTAAATTTCCTTGCGTAATACTTTTAAATGATAATGAAATGAGTATTTCAAAACCAATTGGAGCAATTTCAAAGTATCTTTCTCAGGCTATGGCAACGCAGTTTTATCAAAGTTTTAAAAAGCGTATTGCTAAAATGTTGGATATATTACCTGATAGTGCTACTTATATGGCTAAGCGTTTTGAAGAGAGTTTTAAACTTATTACTCCTGGGCTTTTGTTTGAAGAATTAGGGCTTGAATATATAGGGCCTATTGATGGACATAATTTAGGTGAAATTATTTCTGCATTAAAACAAGCAAAAGCTATGCAAAAGCCTTGTGTGATACATACTCAAACCATAAAGGGTAAAGGCTATGCTTTAGCCGAAGGAAAACATGCTAAATGGCACGGGGTGGGAGCTTTTGATATAGATAGTGGAGAGAGTGTTAAAAAAAGTGACACTAAAAAATCTGCTACTGAAATTTTTTCTAAGAATTTGCTTGATTTAGCCTCAAAATATGAAAATATTGTTGGGGTTACGGCGGCTATGCCAAGTGGAACAGGTCTTGATAAGCTTATAGAAAAATATCCAAATCGTTTTTGGGATGTGGCTATTGCAGAACAGCATGCAGTAACTTCTATGGCCGCTATGGCAAAAGAAGGATTTAAACCTTTTATTGCAATATATAGCACCTTTTTACAGCGTGCTTATGATCAAGTGATCCATGATTGTGCGATTATGAATTTAAATGTGGTTTTTGCTATGGATAGGGCAGGGATAGTAGGCGAAGATGGGGAGACGCATCAAGGTGTTTTTGATCTTAGTTTTTTAGCTCCTTTGCCAAATTTCACTCTTTTAGCCCCAAGAGATGAACAAATGATGCAAAATATAATGGAGTATACTTATTTACATCAAGGACCTATTGCTTTTCGTTATCCTAGAGGGAGTTTTATTTTGGATAAAGAATTTAATTCTTGTGAGATAAAACTTGGCAAGGCACAATGGCTTGTAAAAAATAGTAGTGAAATTGCTTTTTTAGGTTATGGACAAGGTGTAGCAAAAGCGTGGCAAGTCTTAAGAGCCTTGCAAGAAATGAATAATAATGCTAATTTGATCGATTTAATTTTTGCTAAACCTTTAGATGAAGAGCTTTTGTGTGAGCTTGCTGAAAAAAGTAAAATTTGGTTTATTTTTAGTGAAAATGTTAAAATTGGTGGTATAGAAAGTTTAATTAATAATTTTTTACAAAAATATGATTTGCATGTAAAAGTTGTTAGCTTTGAATATGAAGACAAATTTATTGAACATGGAAAAACAAGTGAGGTGGAAAAAAATCTAGAAAAAGATGTCAATAGTTTGTTGATGAAAGTTTTAAAATTTTATCATTAAATAATAAAAAATATTATTTAATATAAACTTCTTTTAATAAAAATTTTATTATTATTTTTACTTAAAAAAGCAAGGAATAAATAAAATGGAATTACTACAAATGCTTAAAAAACATGAGTTAAAAGCTACTCCGCAAAGACTATGTGTTTTAAAAATTTTAAAAAGACATGAGCATCCTAATATTGATGAATTATATACAGAAATTAAAAAAGAATACCCTTCAATATCTTTAGCGACGGTTTATAAAAATCTTAATACTTTACAAGAACAAGGTTTAGTTGTTGAAATCAATGTTTTAAATCAAAAAACTTGTTACGATATCTATGAAGAAGAACATATTCATGTTGTTTGTACCAAATGTGGTGGTATAGAGGATTTAAGTTTTAAAGATGCTAAGCTTTATGAATATCAAGAGCATTTAGAAAAAAAGATAGGCAATCTCGTCAATCATCTGTCTGTTTGTGCTTATGTTGATAGTTGCAAAAAGTGTCATTAAGCAAAATAAGGTTAAAATAACCCATATATTTTAAGGGTTATTTTAATGGTTTATGAAATTCAAAAAAACTTTTTACTATCTGATTACACTCTTTTAGAGAATTTAAAAAAAGATAATATACCTTTTCGAAATTCTAAATTTGAAACTTTTTATACTCAAATAACTTCAAATCATAGTGTTAAATTTCAAAGTTTTTGCAATGAATTTTATAAAATTACAAAATTTAATAATTCAATTTTAGAACAGAATCAAGAAGAGAAAATTTCTAAAAAAAGATTTGAAAAAGCTCGAAAAAAGATTATAGGAAAGAGCATTAAAAAAGAGCGCTTCGAATTTAAATTTTGCTCTTTAAAAAGTTATATTGATATTTATGAAGAGCCTAAAATTTGTATTTTAAAAATATTTTTTCCAACTTTGGATAGTTCCAATGAATTTAAAATTCCTAAAGATTTTAAAATTCAAAAAGAATTACATCATGATTTAAATTCTAAACATATCGTTTTATATGGTTTTGAATATCAAAATTTTGATATAGAGAAATATTTTAAAATTATAGAAAAAAATCAGAATTTTAGCTTGGATTTTCCAAATTATATTAATGCTTATGATGGATTTAGAATTTTTTTATTTTATTTATTTAAAAAATTAAAATTTTATTGGACTTTATCTTTAGAGAGAAAAGATAAGCAAAGTTTATGTGAATTTTTATTTTATTCAAGAAGCTTGTATATAGTTTTATCAAGTATGAATACTATTTTAGATAAAAATTTGAGTAATATTTTGGCTTTAAAGTTTAAAGATATAACGAAAAAAACTCAAGATATTTTAGCAAGTGAAAATTCAAATCAAGATTTATTACTATTTTTAAGCGATGAAAAAATCCAAGATTTGTTTAATGATTTTGATTTTTTCATAAAGGAAAATTCTTTTTATGAAGGTGATTGCAAAGATAGGTTTTTTAAACAACTTGTTGCGTTAGAACTTAGAAAAAAAATTATTTTATTTAGAAAAAATATACTAAAAAATTTTGATTTAGAGCTTTTTGAAAATAGTTTTTTTGAATTGGCAATATTTTTAGAATATTTTTATCGTTTTTTAGAGATAAAAAATTTAAACAAACTTTATGAAAAATATTGCAAAGATAGGGATAAAAATATTTTTTCCAAAATAATCAATAATAAAAATAAATTTTGTAAATTGCTTAAAAAATCAAGTAAAAATTTGAAAATTTACAAAGGATAAAAATGCAAAAACAAGAAAAAATTATAGAAATGTTTAATCAAATTGCACCTACTTATGATAAGGCGAATAGAATTTTAAGCTTTGGAGCCGATGTGGCGTGGCGTAAAAAAGCTTGCCAAAGAGTGATGAGTTTGTATTTAAAAAAAGATTTAAAAATCGCTGATATTGCCTGTGGCACAGGGGATATGATAGAGATTTGGCAAGAGAGTGCTTTAAAAATGGAAAAAAATATTCTAAATATTAAAGGTATTGATCCAAGTAGTGGCATGCTAAATGTTGCAAAAGAAAAATTTCCAAATGTCGAATTTATAGAAGCAGGGGCGCAAAATTTACCTTTAGAAAGTCAAAGTTTAGATATTTTAAGCATTAGTTATGGCATTCGCAATGTTGTAGAAAGACAAAAAGCCTTAAGTGAATTTGCTAGAGTACTTCAAAAAGATGGTATTTTGGTAGTTTTGGAATTTACAAAAAGAGAAAAGGGTGGATTTATAGCAGCTTGTAGAGATTTTTATCTTAAAAATATTTTACCAAGTATAGGTGGGATAATCAGTAAAAATAAAAGTGCTTATGAGTATTTGCCAAACTCTATTGAAGGATTTTTAAGTAAGGAAGAGTTCATCTTAGAACTTAAAAATGCTGGTTTTGAAATACTTGATTATAAAAGTTTTAGCTTTGGCGTGAGTTCAATGTTTATAGCAAAAAAACTATGACACCAACAGAATTAAATCTTAAAGCAAAGGCTTTATTAGAAACACATTTTGATGATATAGTTTTAAGTGGAGAAATTTCAAAAATTACTTTGCATGGTTCAGGGCATTGGTATTTTGATTTAAAAGATGAAAGATCAAGCATTGCTTGTGCTATGTTTAAAGGAGCTAATTTAAAAGTCGGATTTAAACCAGCTGTGGGGAATTTTTTAGAGCTTTGTGGAAGTGTAAGTTTATATCCTGAAAGTGGTCGTTATCAATTTATCGCTACTAGTATGAAAAAAGCAGGTTTTGGGGATTTGGAAGCACAGTTTTTGGCTTTAAAAGAGCGTTTGCAACAAGAAGGACTTTTTGATCCACGCTTTAAAAAATCTTTGCCAAAATTTCCTAAAAAAGTAGGCATTATCACTTCAAAAACTTCTGCTGCTTTGCAAGATATGTTAAAACTTATTCATCAAAAAGAATATTTTTTGGCAAAAATTTATATTTTTGATGCTTTAACTCAAGGAAATAATGCTCCTTTTTCTCTTATACAAGCTTTAAAAAAAGCCGATGATATGGATTTAGATGTTCTTATTATAGCACGTGGTGGAGGAAGCAGGGAAGATCTTTTTTGTTTTAATGATGAAAATTTAGCAAGAGAGATTTTTAAAGCAAAAACTCCTATTATTTCAGCCATAGGACATGAGATTGATTATGTTATTAGTGATTTTGTTGCAGATTTTAGAGCTCCAACGCCTTCAGCTGCTATAGATACTTTGTTTTATTCTAAGTTGGATATAGAGCAAAGTTTGGATTTAATGGAAGAAAAATTAATGCAACTTTGGAATCATAAAATACAAAATTATGAAAATTTACTTTTAAATTTAAGCAAATTTTTCAAATTTAATTCTTTGCCAAAAATAATAGATGAAAAAATAAAACAAAGCTATAATATAGAAAAGCAATTAAATCATCTATTGGCAAATCAAATGCGTTATAATGAATTAAAATTAGATAAATTGCAAAATGCTTATTTGCAACATGAGAATTTTTTTAATAAAAGCAAAAAGTTTATTTGTATCAGAAAAAATGGTAAAATAGCAAATTTAGAAGATCTTAAGAGTGATGATATCGTTATTTTAAGTTCTCAAACTTCTCAAAAAGAAGCAAAAATTTTATAAGGATAGATTATGAGAAAAATCAATTTCAGTGCAGGGCCATCGACTTTACCTTTAGAAATTTTAGAGCAAGCTCAAAAAGAACTCTGTGATTATCAGGGTAGGGGTTATTCTATAATGGAAATTTCTCACCGCACAAAAGTATTTGAAGAAGTGCATTTTGGAGCACAAGAGAAAGCTAAAAAACTTTACGGGTTAAATGATGATTATGAAGTATTATTTTTACAAGGTGGAGCAAGTTTACAATTTGCTATGATTCCTATGAATTTAGCTTTAAATGGGGTTTGTGAATATGCAAATACAGGAGTTTGGACAAAAAAAGCGATTAAAGAAGCGCAAATTTTAGGTGTCAATGTTAAAACCGTAGCAAGTAGCGAGGAAAGTAATTTCGATCATATTCCTAGAGTGGAATTTAGTGATAATGCTGATTATGCTTATATTTGTTCTAATAATACTATTTACGGCACTCAATATCAAAATTATCCTAAAACTAAAGCTCCTTTGATTGTGGATGCATCGAGTGATTTTTTTTCTAGAAAAGTAGATTTTTCAAATATTGCTCTTTTTTATGGCGGAGTACAAAAAAATGCTGGAATTTCGGGTTTAAGTTGTATTTTTATCCGTAAAGATATGTTAGAAAGATCTAAAAATAAACAAATTCCTAGTATGTTAAATTATTTGACTCATGCTGAGAATCAGTCCTTGTTTAACACGCCTCCAACCTTTGCTATTTATATGTTTAATCTTGAAATGGATTGGCTTTTAAATCAAGGCGGACTTGATAAAGTACATGAGAAAAATTCTCAAAAAGCTGCTATGCTTTATGAGTGTATTGATTTAAGTAATGGATTTTATAAAGGACATGCAGATAAAAAGGATAGATCTTTAATGAATGTGAGTTTTAATATTGCTAAAAATAAAGATTTAGAGCCTCTTTTTGTAAAGGAAGCCGAAGAAGCTGGAATGATAGGACTTAAAGGACATAGAATTTTAGGAGGAATTCGTGCAAGTATTTATAATGCGCTTAATTTGGATCAGGTAAAAACCTTGTGTGAATTTATGAAAGAATTTCAAGGAAAATATGCATGATAAAGCGTTTTGATGAGTGCGATAGAATGTCGCAAATTATTGTTTTTGATAAATATTTTAAGACTGCAGGACAAGTGGCTTTTGAACCTAGCGGAGATATTAAAAAACAAACCAAAGAAGCACTTGCAGAACTTGATGCTTTGTTTGAAAAAATAGGTGCAAGCAAAGGAGATTTGATTCAAATTCAAATCTGGTTAGCTAATATACAAGATTTTGATGCAATGAATGAAATTTATGATGCTTGGATTAAAAATTATCCTAAACCTGTTAGAGCTTGTGTAGGAAGTGCTTTAGCAGAGGGTTATTTGGTAGAAATTCAAGCTTTTGGAAAGCTAAGAGAGAATTAAAAATTCTCTCCTCCAAATTTTAAAAGCGCAGATCCCCAAGTAAAACCACCGCCAAAAGCATCTAGTAAGATCAGATTTCCTTTTTTAAGTCGACCTTCTTCATAGGCATCATTCATTGCCATAGGTATAGAAGCAGCTGAAGTATTGCCATATTTTTGTACAGTGATCACACATTTTTCGTTGCTTAGATTGAGTTTTTCTTGGACGGCTTTAATGATACGTAGATTAGCCTGATGAGGAATAAAAAGATCAATTTCTTGTGCTAAAATGTTATTTTTAGCTAAAATTTCTACAACATCATTACTAAGCGTGTTTACTGCTATTTTAAAAACTTCATTGCCTTTCATTTGCATAGAAAGTGTTTGACATAGGTTTGATTTTTGCGATCTTTGAGTCATTAAAAGATCTCCATAATTACCATTGCTTGCAGTATGTACATCAAGGATATGATTTTCATTGTCCAAACTTACAACTCCAGCACCTGCACCATCTCCAAAGAGTATGCAAATGCTTCTGTCATTGTAATCCATAATTGAACTTGTTTTTTCAGCTCCTATGATTAAAACATTTTTTTTCAAACCACTTTCTACTAAGGCTTTAGCTTGTTCAAGCAAATAGATAAAACCAGAACAAGCTGCTGAAATATCAAAAGCACTAATATTTACGAGTCCTAAATTTGAAGCAATTTTACAAGCTGTTGAAGGCATAGTAAAATAATCAGGACTTAAAGTGGCTACGAGAATAGCATCAATATCTTCAGGTTTTAAATTTGCTCTTTCTATGGCTTTTAATGCAGCTTTTGTGCCCAAATCACTGGTATTTTCATTTTCATCGGCAATGCGTCTTTCTTTAATACCTGTGCGTCTAGTGATCCATTCATCGGTGGTATCTACCATTTTTTCAAGATCAGCATTGCTTAAAATTTTTTCTGGAATATAAGAAGCTATGCTTTTAAGACCGGCTTTAAGCATTGTATTTCCCAAGTTCATTTTCTATAAGTTCATTGATATGAGATTGGCTAAAATTTATAGCTTGAAAAATTGCATTTTTAATAGCTCTAGAATCGCTTTTTCCATGACTTATGATCACGCAGCCATTAACTCCAAGAAGGGGTGCTCCGCCATATTCTTGCCAATCTGTGTGTTTTTTTAATTTTTTAAAAGATGGTTTCATAAGTAAAGCACCTATTTTAGAAATAAAAGATTGTTTTACTTCGTTTTTTAGAAGTTGAAAAATAGCTGTTGCTACACCTTCGCAAGCCTTTAAAATAACATTTCCATCAAAACCATCACAGACTAAAACATCTATTTCGCCATTGAAAATATCTCTACCTTCAGCATTACCTATAAAATTTGGAATTTTTTTCATAAGCTGATGACTTTCTTTGGTAAGTTCATTGCCTTTGCATTCTTCTTCACCATTAGAAAGTAAAGCAAGGCGTGGTTTTCGAATTTGCATGATTTCTCTAGCATAAACTTCACCCATTATGGCAAATTGAAATAAATTTTCAGCTTTACAATCTGTATTAGCTCCAACATCCAAAAGTAAAGTTCTGTTAACGATATTTGGCATTAAAGTGGCAATAGCGGGTCTTGAAATACCTTTAAGTCTTCCAAGCTTTAAGGTAGCCAAAGACATACTTGCTCCACTATGACCCGCTGAAACTACAGCATCTACTTTTTTTTCTTTTAATAAATTAATAGCTTTGTATATGGTTGTTTCTTTATTTTTTAAAGCATCTGTGGCATTTCCATTCATCGAAAAAATTTCACTAGCTTCTTCGTATTGTATATATTGTTCTAATTTTTTTGGTATTAAAGGTTTTAGAATTTTAGAATTTCCCACTAAGATAGCGTTAAAAGGTTTTGTTTCTAGTGCCTTTAAAACGCCTTCTATAATGGGTTTTTCTCCAAAATCACCACCCATTGCATCAATGGCAATGTTAATCATTGATTTTAATATTCCTTAGTTGTTGGATTCGCACGGTGAGGCATTTTGTAGCTTCCATCTTTGTCTTTTATAGGCATAGGAAGACTAACTTTATAGTGAGTTCTGCGTTTAGCTGCACGAGTTTTGCTCACTCTTCTCTTTGGTACTGCCATTTTTTCTCCTTTATAAAATTTAATTAATTATTTGCAATTTATGCAATAAAAATAATCACTCAAATAAGCTTCAAGCTCGCTGATAGCAACTTCTATTAAATCAATATGTCCATCGAAAAATTCTATAGTATTGCTCAATTCGTTTGCTTCATCTTTAAAAATACCATCACTTGCAAAAAGTTCTAAATTTTCTTTAATTTCAAGTTCTAACTCAGTTCCACAACTATCACAAGGTCTATAGATAAAACCTTGCATAATAGCATTTATTTTAACAAGCTTAGGATTTATTTTTACTAAATTTCCCTCAAAAATAATATTTTCAAGATTAAGTTTAAAAGGATATTCCTTTGTATTAATCTTAGAAAAAGGGATTTTCATTTAGCAAATTTCATTTGGTTTAAAGAAAAATTCAATTTCTATTTTTGCATTTTCTAAGCTATCGCTTCCATGAACAGCATTAGCGTCAATACTCTCAGCAAAATCAGCCCTAATTGTTCCTGCTTTAGCTTCTTTAGGATTTGTTGCTCCCATTAAATCTCTATTTTTCAATACAGCACCTTCTCCTTCTAGTATAGAAACAACAACAGGACCGCTAATCATAAATTCAACCAAGTCTTTAAAAAAAGGTCTTTCTTTGTGAATAGCATAAAAATTTTCAGCTTGTTCTTTGCTAAGTTGAATTTTTTTCATTGCAGCGATTCTTAATCCATTGCTTTCAAAACGATCTAAAATTTTTCCTATAACACCTTTTTTAACAGCATCAGGTTTAATTATAGATAAAGTTTTTTCCATCTTTATAATAACTCCTTATTTTAATAAAGCTTAAAATTATACTTGAATTTGTTTAAAGAAAGTTAAATTAAATTAAAAAGCTAGGAATCTCTAGCTTTTTAATTTTTTAAAATTATGCAAAAACTGGAGTGTCCCCACTTCTCATATCAGCACCAATATTATCACGACTTGGTTGTCCTGATTCTACAGCACTCCAAACTATACATCCATCTGTTGGACAAGCACTAGCACAAGCTGGTTGATCATTATGTCCTACGCATTCAACGCATTTGTTTGCATAAACATAATATCTATCTTCACCTTCTGGATTGTTAGCATCATCAACGATAGCACTCACTGGACACTCATCAATACAAGAACCACAAGCAATACATATATCTGTAATTTTTACAGCCATTTTTTCTCCTTTTTAATATTAAGATTTAAAAGATTTTAGCATAAAATTCTTAAATAAGGTAAATTTTTGATTATCAAAAATTTACCTTATTTGATAATAATTATAACTTTCTTAAATTTTTAATATTATCTTAGATATTTAAAAAAAAATAAAGATTTAAACGATATAATTTCGTTATCAATAAAATTTATTATTTAGGAGAAAATATGATAGTTACTAAAAAAGCTTTAGATTTTACTGCTCCAGCGGTATTAGGAAACAATGAAATTGTTCAAGATTTTAATCTTTATAAAAACATAGGTCCAAAAGGAGCGGTAGTATTCTTTTATCCAAAAGATTTTACTTTTGTTTGTCCTTCGGAAATTATAGCTTTTGACAAAAGATATCAAGAATTTAAAAACCGTGGCATTGAAGTAATTGGAATTTCAGGAGATAATGAATTTTCACATTTTGCTTGGAAAAATACTCCGGTAAATCAAGGTGGTATTGGTCAGGTTAAATTTCCGCTTGTTGCTGACTTAACTAAGCAGATTGCTAGAAATTTTGATGTACTTTATGCAGAAGCAGTTGCCCTTCGTGGTTCGTTCTTGCTTGATGCTGATGGAACAGTTCGCCATGCTGTGGTTAATGATTTACCACTAGGTAGAAATATAGATGAAATGTTGAGAATGGTTGATACTATGCTTTTTACAAACGAGCATGGTGAAGTTTGTCCTGCAGGCTGGAATAAGGGTGATGAAGGTATGAAAGCTAACCCTAAAGGCGTGGCTGAATATCTTGGTAAAAACGAAGCTAAACTTTAATTTCTTAGTATAAAGCCTCTTTACGAGGCTTTTTCTTTATTTTTATTCTTTAATTGAAATTCATAAATTTTCTACTATAATTTTACATACATATTAAAATTTTTACTTAGGCTAAAATATGGCAGGCGAAGATCAAGAAAAAACAGAAGAACCCACGTCCAAAAAGATAGAAGATGCGCGTAAAGAAGGTAATGTTCCAAAGTCTCAAGATGCGGCAGCTATTGTAACTTTGATAATTGGAGTAACTATAACTTTATTTATGATGAGTTTTATGGGCGAGAGAATTGTAAATTTATATAGATACTATCAAAGTTTTATTGGTGTTGAATTTGATTTGCGTATTATTCAAGCCATTATGATTAAAAGCATTTTTGAGGTTTTAATTATTCTTGCACCTATTGTTTTAAGTATTATGATTGCTGGGGTTTTGGGAAATATTATGCAATTTGGTTTTATTTTTACAACCAAACCTATTATGCCAAATTTAGGAAAAATCAATCCTTTGAAAGGTTTAAAAAACCTTTTTTCATTGAAAAAAATTGTTGAAAGTATAAAAATTATTTTAAAAGTGGGTATTGTTTTTACTATAGCTTTTATAGTTTTGCTTAAATTTATGCAAGAGCTTCCAAGAGTTGAGCTTTATACTATGGTTGCACAGCTTACTTGGCTAAGAGATAGGGCTATTGTTTTAGCAGCTATTGTTATAGTTGCTTTTTTAATTATTGCTGTTTTAGATGTTTTTTTGGTGCGTTTTCAGTATTTTAAAGGTTTGCGTATGAGCAAACAAGAAATAAAAGATGAATATAAACAAATGGAAGGAGATCCTCAGGTTAAAGGTAGAATTCGTAGACTTCAAATGGAAGCTGCCCGTCGCCGCATGGTTCAAGATGTTGCAGGTGCGGATGTAGTGATTACAAATCCAACTCATTATGCCGTAGCTATTCGTTATGATACAAGTAAAGAACAAGCTCCTAGAGTTGTTGCCAAAGGAGTGGATTTTCTCGCACTTCGTATAAAACAAGTAGCCTATGAAAATAATGTTGTAGTTTATGAAAATCCTCCTTTAGCAAGGGAGCTTTATAAAGCTTGCGATGTTAATGATCTCATTCCTAGGGAAATGTTTAAAGCTGTAGCTGAGGTGCTAGGATTTGTTTATAATACAAATAATAAGAGTCGTTTAGCTGGTCAAGTAAAAAAAGGAAACTAAAACTTTTAAGGTGTTTTAGTTCCAATTTTATTGATAAGTTCAAGAACTGATTTTTGAGTGCTTGTATCTGCCGTATCGACTTTAAAATATATTTCTACTCTATTATTTTCTAGAGCTTGTGGATTTCCATTGATGGGATTATTAAGCCCGTAGCTTTTAATGCTAATATTTTTCAAATTTGCTCCACCTTCTATAAAATATTTTAATACATTTTCCGCTCTTTGGTAGGCGAGTTCATAACTTCTTATAATAGAGTCGCTATTGTCTGTATAGCCTCTAATTTCTATTTTTGCTTGAGGTGGCAAATATGTTGTTAGCTCAGCCATACGTTTTAAATAATCTTGTATATCAGCTGAAACGATTTGAGCACTACCTCTTTCAAATTCAACTTTAGATGGAAGGTTAAGAGCAACCTGATTATCGCTTTGATCTAGAGCTGCTTGAAGACGTTTGATAGTTTCTTGCTGTGTCATAGTCATTTGTTTTAACGATTTGAGTTCATCGCTTTCTTCTTTTGCTGCGCCTTTATATTTTTCTTGGGTTTTACTCTCTTCTTTGACTGTTTGAGTAGAGGTGTAATCAAAGATTTTAACAAATTCAGTTTTTAAAGCCTCTACTTTAGCAGGATTTGTTTTAGAAATTGCCCAAAGAGCAATAAAAAGTGCCAAAAGCAAACTTAGAAAGTCTGCATAAGGCACAGCCCATTTTTCACCTGCTGGACATTCTGGGCATTTATGTTTTTTAGCCATTTTTAACCTTTGTCAAATTGTGAAATTCTTGGATCATCGTGACTTAAGAAGTTAAAAAGTTTAGCTTCTAAATCTCTAGGATTGGCACCTTCTGCAATTCCTTTTATAGCTTCAGTAATAACAATTTGCTCTTTTACAAGATCCATTCCATTAGCTTTTAATTTTTTCCCCCAAGGAGCAAAAAGTGCATAAGCGCCAAAAATTCCCGTAACTGTAGCTGTGAAAGCACCTGAAATACCTGCTGCCATTGCTTGAGGATTGTCTAGTAATTTAAGAGCTAAAATAAGTCCAAAAACCGCTCCAACAAGCCCCATGGTAGGACAAGTCTCTCCAAATACTATCCAATATTCTGCACATTCTTTATAATGCTCTTCAAGTTGTTCAGTTTGTATTTCCATGCTTTCATGAATTTCTTCAAAGCTTTTACCATCTACAAGCATCATCATAGCATTTTTTAAAAATTCATTTTCAATCTCACTGGTTCTTGATTCTAACGCTAAAAGACCATCTCGTCTTGCAATAATAGCAAATTCTATTAACTGGGCTATCCTTTCGGGTAAATTTACTCCAGAACCTTTAAAAACAACTTTGAGTTCTTTGTAGGCTGCTTTTACAATTTTTTTATGCGTAGAAGTCATTGCGCAAAATGCAGCTGTTGGCATAACTATGAGAAAGGAAGAAAGATGCACAACATGCAAAGGATTGCCTCCCTCTAGTATATCTCCTACCGAAATACTAGTAACTGCAAGCACCATTCCTAATATGGTTGAAAGATCCATTAATTATCTCCTTGATTATTTTAAATCGCCCCAATTTTTGGCGATACTTGAACTTGTTTTTAATTTTACTTTTAATTTTACTATATTTTCCATAATATCTCTAGTTTTTTTTACAAAATTTTCACACAAATCGTCTTTTACTTCAAAAATTAATTCATCGTGAATTTGCAAAATAAGCTTTTTGTCTTCATTTAATTCTTTATTGATTTCTAGCATTGCAAGTTTGATTACATCAGCCGCTGAGCCTTGTAAGATTGAATTAATGCTTTCTCTTTCATACATGGCAATTTGCATAGGTTTTGCGTTTTCAAAATCAAAATAACGCTTACGACCGCTTAAAGTAGTGATAAAGCCATTTTGTTTAGCTTCATTTTTAACTGTTTCAAAATATTTTTTAATACTAGTAAAATTTTCAAAATATTTTTCTATGTAAGATTTGGCTAAATGAGCTTCTATTTTTAAATTTTGACTTAAAGTTTTATAGCCCATGCCATAAATAAGTCCAAAATTTATACTTTTTGCAACACTTCTGGTTTCATAATTGCTTTCTCCAAAAATCATTATAGCTGTTCTTGCATGTATATCTTCATCGTTGGCAAAAGCATTTAAAAGTTTTTCATCTTCGCTAAAATGTGCAAGCATTCTCAGTTCGATTTGAGAATAATCAAGAGAGATAAAACTAAATCCATCTTTAGCTACAAAGCAAGATTTATAATCTTTTGCGTATTGTCCGTGTGCAGGAATATTTTGCAAATTTGGATCCTTAGATGAAAGGCGTCCTGTAGCGGTTCCAGTTTGTAAAAAACTTGAATAAATGCGTGAATTTTTATCTTTTAATGCTAGTTTTAACAAAGGTTCGCAATAAGTGGAATAAAGCTTGGCAAGTTCCCTATAATCTAAAATTTTGGTAATCGCAGGATGTTTATCTAAAAGTGCATTTAAAACTTTTTCATCGGTAGAATATCCTGTTTTACCTTTTTTTCCACTTGGGAGTTTGAGTTTTTCAAAAAGTATATCACCTACTTGTTTAGGTGAATTTAGGTTGAATCTATCCTCACAAAGAGTATAAATTTCTTCACTTAAATTTTTGATTTCATTTTCAAATTTTTTCATAAGGATTTCAAGTGCATTTGTATCAAGCTTTATGCCATTTTCTTCCATCATCATAATGATTTTAATGAAATCAAATTCACAGTTTTTAGCAAGTTCTAATAAAGGAGTTTCAAGATTTTTTAAAAAATAAAGATAAAATCTTAAAGTGATATAAGCATCTTCTGCAGCGTATTTACAAGCTTTTTCAAGTTCTACACTTGCAAAATTTTCTCCTTTTTTAACAAGGCTTTCAAAATGCAAGGTTTCGTAATTAAAAAGTCTTAAGGCTAAATCATCCATATTTACTCTTGAAGAAGGATTTTTAAGCCATGCCAAAATCATTGTATCTGCGTATTTTTGAGGTAAATTTAATCCAAAATTGTTTTGAATGATTTTAAAATCATATTTGAGATTGTGCCCTATAACAAAATGATTAAAGATTACTTCTATAGCTTTTTTGGCACTTTGCAATGAGATTTGCTCACCTACTCCAAGATAATTATGAGTTAAAGGCACGTAAAAGGCTTCATTTTCATTCATGCAAAAACTAAAACCAACAATTTTTGCTTCTTTAGTATCAAGTCCTGTGGTTTCGGTATCAAAAGCAATAATACTTTCTTTATCAAGGGTATTTAAAATTTCAAAAAGTTTGTTTTCATCTTGTACTAAAGTGGCTTTAAAACCTAAATTTTTATCTTTATTATCAGGATTTTGACGCAGTTTTTTAAGCAAAGTATTAAGTTCGTAATGTTCTAAAATTTCAAGTATTTTTAAAAGAGGTTCTTCATCAGGATAAGTGGCTTTTTCTATGAGATTTTGTACTTCTAAATTGTCATACAAAGAAGCTAATTTTTTGCTTAAAAATGCATTTTCCTTACCCTCTAAAAGCAAGTTACGACTTCTTTCGTTACGTACTAGGGTTAAATTTTCATAAATTCCCTCTATGCTACCAAACTCATCAAGCAAGGTTTTAGCTCCTTTTACACCTATACCTTTAACGCCTGGAATATTATCAGAACTATCCCCACAAAGAGCTAAAAAATCTCTGATTTGATTAGGTTTTACTCCGTATTTTTCTAAACACGCTGCTTCATCATAGTCGTTTTTAGAAATAGGACTGTAAATGCTTGTTTTACCATCTTTTATGAGTTGATAAAGATCTTTATCTTGAGTGATAATGCGTACAAAAATATCCCTATCTTCACAAGTTTTTACAAAAGAAGCGATGATATCATCGGCTTCATAACCTTCTTGAGAAACGCTTATAAAACCCATTTTTTCTATCATCTTTATGCAAATTGGAATTTGTTCTAGAAGTTCAGGCGGTGGTGGAGTGCGATTTTGTTTATAGTTTGGATCAATTTCACTACGAAAAGTTTTTCCTTTGGAATCTAATGCAAAAACAATATAATCACTTTTATATTCATTTTTTAAGCTATAAATAAAATTTGCAAAACCGCTAATCATTCCACTAGCTTGTCCTTGTGAATTTTTAAAACCTTTTAATGCGTAGTAAAGTCTGAAAAAAAATCCAAAAGTATCAATAATAGTTAAAGTTTTCATAATAATTTCTTCTTTTGATAAAATATATTTTTTGGTTATATTATTTCAAAATTTTGCTTAAAATGTCTCGAAATTTAAAGATATTTAAGCGAAAATACTTCAATTTTTAGTCATAATATCGAGTAGAGTAAAAATTTTATATGAATAACGTAAGGAAAATGTAATGACAAATCAGCAAATCGATGGAATTGCAGATAAGAATTTTAACACACCTGAAGGTAGAAAAGTTTTTAAAAAGGCAGTTTTTTCTTGCTGGTTGGGAACTGCTATGGAATATGCAGATTTTGCACTTTATGGTTTAGCAGCTGCAACAATTTTTTCAGAAGTATTTTTTCCTGAGCAAACTCCAGTAATTGCACTTTTGCTTAGTTTTGTAACTTATGGCATAGGTTTTATTGCAAGACCTATTGGGGCTTTGTTTTTTGGTCATTTAGGTGATAAACACGGAAGAAAAAATGTTATGATGGCTACAATAGCTTTAATGGGAATTTCAACTACTCTGATAGGTTTTATCCCAAGTTATGCAGTGATTGGTGTTTGGGCGCCTATTTGTTTGGTTGCATTGCGTTTTATGCAGGGTTTTGGCGCAGGAGCTGAACTTTCAGGTGGAACAGTTATGCTAGGAGAATATGCTCCTAGCAAGAGAAGAGGGCTTGTTTCTTCTGTGATTGCTTTAGGATCAAATAGTGGAACTTTGCTTGCGTCTTTTGTATGGCTTTTGATGGTACAAATGGATGAAGCAAGTTTTAAAGAATGGGGCTGGAGAGTTCCTTTTATGGGAAGTATTTTAATCGCTCTTTTTGCTGTATATATTCGTTTTCATGTCAAAGAAACCCCTGTTTTTGAAAAGCAAAAAAATGAAATGATGAAATTGCGTCTTAAACGAAAAGCATATGAAAAAAGATGAAAGAAGTTTTTGGCAAAGAAGTCGTGCTTTTTGGACTATGGTGGGCTTAAGAATAGGCGAAAATGGACCTTCTTATCTTGCGCAAGGTTTTATTGTAGGTTATGTGACTAAAATTTTACTTTTAGACAAATCAGTAGCTACTACAGCGGTAATGATAGCTTCATTGGTAGGGTTTTTAGTTATTCCTTTGGCGGGTTATTTAAGTGATAAATTTGGAGATGTATTACTTATAGAATGTTTTGTTTGCTTTTAATGATTTATGCTTTTCCTGCTTTTATGCTTTTAGATAGTAAAAATGAAATTATTGTGATTTTAACTATTATTGTAGGTATGTCTTTAGCATCTTTAGGGATTTTTGGTGTGCAAGCGGCTTGGGGTGTGGAGCTTTTTGGGGTAAAAAACCGTTATACAAAAATGGCTTTTGCTAAGGAGCTAGGTTCTATTCTTTCAGGAGGAACAGCGCCTATGGTGGCTTCTGCTTTGCTTGCATATTATGGCGCTTGGTGGCCTATCGCGACATATTTTGTATTAACTGCAGGTATAGGTTTTGTGACTACATTTTTTGCGCCAGAAACTAGAGGTAGAGATTTAAATAAAATAGAAGATGCGATATGAGACTTATCTTAGACACGGACATAGGCAATGCTATTGCAGGAGCAAATACTGATGATGGTTTAGCACTTGCTTTGATTTTGTCATCTAAAGAAATCAAACTTGAAATGCTAAGCACAGTTTGCGGTAATGTTCCAAGCCTTGTTGCCTATAGTGTAGCTAAGGGTTTATTTAAACGTTTAAATTTAAATATCCCCGTTTATTTGGGAGCGAATGAAGCCCTAAAAGAACCAAGTAAAGCTTGGCGTCAAAGACTTGATGAAAGTGTTAAAAATTTTAAACTTGAATATCTTTGGGAAAATATAAAAAGTCCTGAAATTTTAGAAAATATAAATCCTGATGCGATTTTTAAAATGGGTGAGTTGGTGAGTAAAAATCCTAAAGAAATTTCTATTTGTGCGATAGGACCTTTGACAAATATCGCTATGACTATGAAAATTTTTAAAGATTTTGATATAAATCTTAAAGAGCTTTTTATTATGGGCGGCAGTTTTGATATGCCTTATTACACTAAAGATACAAATTTTGGTTTTGATCCTGAGGCGGCTAGTATAGTGCTAAATTCAAGAGCTAAAATTACACTCATACCTTATAATGCAACCATGCAGACTTTATTAACACACGAGGATTTAAAAGAGTTGCAAGGTAAGAATATTTTATGTGATTTTATCGTTGAAACTTTAGGTGTTTGGATTGATTATACCTCTAAAACACGTGGTACAAAGGGAACTTGGAAACATGATGCTTTAACGATAGCTTACGCATTAGATTCTAGTATTGCAGATTTTGATGAGTGTTATGCTGATGTTATTTGCGATAGTTCTTTGGCAAGAGGTATGAGTTGGCGTTGTTTTAAAGAACCAAAAATGAGTATGGGGGTGGATTTAAGCACTAAAAATTGTGTTAAAATTCTAAAAAATGTAGACAATGCAAAGCTTTTAAAACTTATAAAAGAGAGGTTTTTAAAAGGAGTTTGCTATGAAAATTATGAAAGCATAACGACTTAATTTTCCAAGTAAGATAAAAAATATAGTTTTTAAAAAAGAATATTTCGCAAAACCAAGTCCCAAGGCAAAAAGATCTCCTACTAAAGGTAAAAAAGTAAAAAAAGCAAATATACTTCCAAATTTAGCAAAATTAGCATTGAAATTTTCTAATTTTTTCAAGGATTTGCTAAAGTATTTTTCTAAAATTTTTTCTTTTCCAAAATACGCTAAAGCATAAGTACTTAAACTTCCTAAGGTATTACCCAAAGTGGCTACGATAAGTACCAAATTCGGAGTAAAATCAAGTTTTATAAAGCCTAAAACAAAGGCTTCACTTGCTAAGGGTAATAGTGTGCTTGAAAGAAAACACACCATGAAAAGCCCCAAATAGCTAATATCACTATATAAAAAATCAAACATTAAAACTCTTTTTTACGCATTAAAATAAACAAAATAAAAAGATGGATAGGAAATAAAAAAGATTTGATAATTTCAAAATACAAATTTAAAATTCCAAGATCTAATCTTAAAAAAATAGCACCTACAATGATAAAAATAAAATAAATTTTGAAAAGATGGCTTTGAAAAAATTTATCTAAAAGAAATATATAAATAAAAGAAAGAATAAAAGCTAAATAAATGAAAAATTGCCATAAGTTAGCGTTTTCTAGATGAAAATACATATCAATACAACAAACAAACATTATATAAATAAAACAAAAAGCCAAAGGAAATATCAATTTTTCTTTTCTAAAAATAAAAAAATAAAATAAATGTATAAAACAAAATAAAATTAGCAGTAAAAAAGTTAAAATAGAATTTAAAAAACGCAAATTTTCTCTTAGATGATAAAGCTTTTGATCGGCTAAATTTAGCATTTGAAGGTTTTGCGGTGGTAATTCATAAAGGCTATAATCAATGGTTAAATAGTGATTAAAAACAAAAACTAAGGTGATTTGACTTAGGCTTAAAAAGATAACAAATAAAATACTATAGTTAAATATTTTCTTTTTCATTGGATAAAAGCTTTAAATTTGGGATAAATTTGATATTTTGGTTTTTACTAAGTGCGAAAGCAAATAGGGCGTAATAAATGACAAACAATAAGCTTGTAAAGAAAAAAAATATAAACAAAGTTATGACTAAAGCAAGTGAAGGCTTGCTATGAATTAAAAAAAGCATAAATATAAAAACAATTATCAAAATCATACTTTTAAAAATAAAACATAAGAGAAAATAAATTTGATTTTCACATAAAGCTCTTAGTGTTTTAAAAAATATAAAAGTACAAAAAATGGCTACTATAAGACATAAAAAAGAAAAGCTATATAGAGCAATACGCGATATCTGACTGAGAGGATAAGAAGCACTCATAATAAGAATTAAGTTAAACAAAGCGATAAATTGAGTGCTTGCACCTATAAAAAAACTTATCAACAAAACTTTACTTTTACTTGTAAAATAAAGCTCTAAAATCATAATTAAATAAGAAATTAAAAAAAACACACAAAAAATTATAGTTAAAATGTTAGTGATAGAATCAAAATTATACAATTTTAAATCATAGATGAAATCAAGAACAATAGGTAAAAAATAAAAACAAATTGAAAGTAAAAAACTTACAAAAACTATCCAAGCAAGCTTTTTAGCACTTTTAAAATGATTTTGTCTTTGAATTTCAAACATTTGATGAAAGTTTAAATTTGACACTTTTCTTCTTTAAAATATTTCAATCTAGCTTTTTTAAAATTTTATACCTTTCAAAGGCATAAGCAAAACTCAAAAAATGCAAAGTAAGAAAAAGAAATAAAAGGCTTGATTTATAGACAAATATAAAAGATAAAAATGCCAAAAGCATGCACAAAAATGCAAATAAAAAAGACATTTTCACCTCTTTAAAAAGCAAAGCAAGGGTAAGTGAAAATAAAAAATAAAAAACGAAAAATAAAGCTAAAAGCCCTAAAAATAAAATTTTATTTTCCAAAAGAAAAAAAGATGCACCAAGGTTTATAATGGCAAGCAAAAAATAAATTAAAATCTTATTAGAAGAAAATAAAAAATGAATTCTGACCACCATAAAAATAAAAGCAAGAACTATGTAAATACAAGAAAAGAAGCATAAAAATATACCGCCAATATAAAGAATTTCGTTCCCAGCTTCATATGAACTTGTCACCCCTTCATAAGAAAAAAAGTAATAAAAATTATATAAAGCACAGAAAAATATATAAACACTTAATCTTTTAATCTTAAAAAATGCAATTTTTTGTTCGTGTGTCATTTCAACTCCTTGCGTTTTTAAGCTCTAGATCTAAATAATATCCTGTATAGGATTTTGTTTTCTTATGCTCTTTAGCGACTTTTTCCACGCTTCCTGTGCTTATAACTTTTCCACCTTTAACTCCGCCTTCAGGCCCCATATCGATGATATAATCAGCATTTTTAATCACATCTAAATTATGTTCTATCACAAAAACCGAATTTTTAAGATCAACCAAATGTTGTAAAACTAAGATGAGTTTATTGACATCTTCAAAATGCAGTCCTGTTGTAGGTTCATCAAGTATATAAAGCGTTTTTCCTGTATCGCTACGGCTTAGTTCTTTAGCAAGTTTGATTCTTTGTGCTTCACCTCCACTTAAGGTGGTGGCATTTTGTCCTAGAGTTAGATAATCTAAACCCACTTTTACTAGAGTATCTAATTTTTGTTTGATTTTAGGAACGGCTGTAAAAAATTCACTCGCTTCTAAAACACTCATATTTAAAATTTCACTGATGTTTTTGCCTTTATATTTGATTTCTAGCGTGGCATCATTGTAGCGTTTGCCCCCGCAAGTATCACAAACTACCATAACATCAGGTAAAAAATGCATTTCTATTTTGATTTCTCCATCTCCGCTACATTTCTCACATCTTCCACCCTTGACATTAAAAGAAAAGCGTCCGGCTTTATAACCACGCATTTTGGCTTCTTTAGTGGCAGCAAAAAGATTTCTGATTTCATCCATAGCACCTGTATAGGTGGCAGGATTTGAACGTGGTGTGCGCCCAATTGGGCTTTGATCAAGATAAATGACTTTATCAAGTTTTTCAAGTCCTTCTATTTGTACTCCGCCAAGTTTTTTAACTTTTTTCGCACGGTTTAATTCCTCTTGTGCAAAAGGAAGTAGGGTTTGAAGTATCAAAGAGCTTTTTCCAGAACCTGAAACTCCTGTTATAGCGACTAAATTTTGCAAAGGAAATTTTACGCTTAAATCTTGGATATTGTTGATATTTACATTTTTAAGCTCAAGCCATTCTTTCTGTGTTCTGTTTTGAAGTTGTGAAATTTGTTTTTTACCATTCATATAAAGTGCAGTTTCGCTTTTGCTTTTTAAAAGTTCTTTATAAGTTCCACTAAATACAACCTCACCCCCAAATTTTCCTGCTTTTGGACCAATATCTACAATAAAATCTGCTTCTTCTATGGTCATTTTATCATGCTCTACGACAATTAGGGTATTGCCCTTTTGTTGTAAATTTCTTAAAGTTTTAATCAGTTTTGCAGTATCTCTTTCATGAAGTCCTATGCTAGGCTCATCTAAGACATACATCACTCCGCTTAAACCACTGCCAATTTGTGAAGCTATGCGGATTCTTTGTGCTTCACCCCCACTAATCGTTCTTGCATCGCGCCCTAAAGAAAGATAACCTAGCCCCACATCATACAAGAAAAACAATCTTTCGTTGATTTCTTTTAGGATAGGTTTAGAAATAAGTTTTTGTTGCTCGCTTAAATAAGAAAAATTTTTCTCATCTGCAAAAAAGGCCGTGCTATCTTCTATGCTCATATCTAAAATTTCACCCAAGCCTTTTTTGGCTACTTTCACGGCTAAACTTTCGGGTTTTAAACGATGCCCACCGCAGTCTTTACAAATTTTTTCACTCATATATTCGGCTAAATCTTTTTCATCTTTTAGCATTTCATAAGCCATTTTAACCACGCCTTCAAAAGTGCGTTTTAGGCGATTTCTTTTCCAAAGAAATTCTATAGTTTTGGCATTACCATACAATACAAGACGTTTTTGTACTTCGTTTAATTGCATAAAAGGTATTTTGATAGGAATTTCATTTTGTTCGCAAAAGGCGATTAGGAATTTATAATAATAACTTTTATTAAAACCATACATGATTTTAACAGCACCGTTTTCGAGACTTAAATTTTCATCGACGATTTTTTTCATATCTAAAGTATAACGAATTCCAAGTCCATCGCAAGCTTCACATGCTCCTTTTGGAGAATTAAAAGAAAAGCTTAAAGGTTCAAGTGGAACAAAAGAAATTTTACAATCAAAACAAGCTGAATGCTCGCTAAAATGATAGTGTTTATTAAGGTTTATTTCCTCATGATTTAAAACTTCTATTTCTATTTCTCCAAAGCTTTCCTGTAAACCTTTTTCTATATCGCTTGCAAGACGAGAAAGTAAATCTTCTTGAATTTCAAGTCTATCTATGACAAGTTTAATGGTGTGTTTTTTGGTTTTGGCTAGTTCAATTTCTTCATCCAGTCTTACTAAAACTCCATCAATTTGAGCTCTTACATAACCTTTATTGCGTAAATTTTCAAGCAAATCTGCATAAGTTCCTTTTTTTTCTCGTATGAGTGGGGCGTAGATGATGATTTTTGCACCTTTTGGAAATTTTAAAATTTCACTGACTATATCACTTACACTCATAGATGAAATTTTTTGTCCGCATTGATGACAATGTTGAATGCCAACTCTTGCGTATAAAAGTCTTAGATAATCATAAATTTCAGTGATGGTTCCTACAGTAGAGCGTGGATTTTTAGAAGTAGTTTTTTGATCTATGGCAATGGCTGGAGTTAAACCTTCGATTTTATCGACATCAGGTTTGCCTACCTTATCTAAAAATTGTCTGGCGTAAGCACTTAAACTTTCTATATAACGGCGTTGTCCTTCAGCATAAAGAGTTCCAAAAGCAAGGGTTGATTTTCCACTTCCACTCAGTCCTGTAAAAACAATGAGTTTGTTTTTGGGAATTTCAAGGTGGATATTTTTTAGGTTATTTTCTCTTGCGCCAATGATTTTTATGGTATCGTTCATAGTCTTTCCTAAACATTAAATAAATTTAAGATTTTAGCATAATAATATTAAAAGAACTTGGATAAATCCAAATTAAAAATTTATAAGATTTAGCTTATTAAGTAAAGAGTGGGTGGTTCCAAGTATTGATAAGGCATATACGCAAAGTAAAATTTTTCTATGAGCTGAAATATGCATTTTTTCTATGATTTTAATTCCTATAAAAACTCCAACCATAGAAGCTATACCTACTAGTATTCCTTTATGAATAACTTCAGAGTCTATAACTCCAGAATTTGAAAAAGATATAATACCAGAGACTGAAGCAAAAATAACAAAAAACAAGGATAAGGAAACAACTTTTTTGCTATCATAGCCTAAAAAATAAGCTAAAATCGGAGCAATTAAAAGTCCGCCACCAATTCCCAAAGAAATAGCAAAAATACCAGTAAAAGCTCCAGCAATAAATAAAATGACATTCTTTACCCAAACGCTTCTTTGATTTTGCACAATGTTTTCTTTAATTCCAAAAGCATATTTGATAAAAAATATACAACTTACCGCCAAAAATACGCTAGTAAGAGCTACATCACTTAAAGCTTTTAAAAGCATTCCGCTAAAGCTTGCCCCTATGAGCCCTCCAAAACCTATCATAATACCATCTTTAAGATTTAGATTTTTTTTCTTATAATTAATATAAGAGCCAAAAACTGCTGCAAAAATCATTTGTAATACTGAAATTCCGATAGCATGGTGAGCACTTGCTCCAAGTGCGAACATAGAAGGAACGATAATCATACCTCCACCAATGCCAAAAAGTCCAGAAGCAATACCTGAAATGATTCCTATGATTAGATAAGGTAAATCTGTGATTTCCATAGCTTTTCCTAAAAAATACTAAATATTTCAAATACGGAATAATTTTATCTTATTAAGCTAAGTATTATCTTAGTTTTTTATAACAATAGAATATTTTTTTGATAACTTTAAGCATCGTAAAAATGTTTCAAAATATTATAAAATATAAAGATTTTATAATATTTATTTTGAATTTAAAGCAAAATTTATATTTATTGATTAAAATTAATTAAGACTTTAAAAATTTTCATAAAAGTCTTAATTTTTGAAATATTTTATAAGAAAGGTAAAAGATGAGTGAAAATGATTTTTTTAGTAATTCTTTGATTTTAAAACTTACACACACTCTTCGCTCTTGGCGTTTCTAAACTTCTTTTTATCTAAATTTTTTCTTTAATATTATTTTAATTTATTTTTTTTAAAAAAAGGTTTATTATGTTTGTTAAAAATGTAAATTTTTATTATAGACAAATCCTTGAAAAATTTGAAAATTCTTATTTTGCAGAGGATTTGACCAAGGTAATTATAGGGATTGATTGTGATTATTTAGATGCTAATGAATTATCCTTTAGTGAGTTTAAGGCAAAATATTATGAAGCTTTAAGCAAGAATAAAATTTGCGACTTTGCTGGATTTTTTGGAGTTTTTAGTGCAAATTTTGTATCTTTGTTTGAAAAAATTCCACTTTCTTCTAAGAAAAATTATGATTTTCCTTTATTTTTATTTGCCAATGCTAAAGCTTATTTGATTTATGAGAAAAATAGTAAGATGTTTTTTAAATTTGGCGCTTCAAAATATTTTGAATATTTAAAAGATGATATTGAGCCAATAAAAACAAAGCAAAAAAATGCTTTTGAAATTTTAAACTCTTTAGAAGATGAAGAAAATGATTTTTTAAAAATGTGCGAAAAAGCCAAAGAATATCTTTTAAGTGGAGATATTTTTCAAGTGGTCTTAAGTAAGCAACTTTGCATCAAGCATCAAGTAAATGTTTTTGACTATTATGAGAGTTTAAGTACTTTAAATCCAAGCGCTTATATGTTTTATTTTCCAAGTAAATATGGTGTTGTTTTGGGTTCTTCTCCAGAGTTTTTATTAAAAATTAAAAAAAGAGAGATTTATTTAGCCCCTATTGCTGGAACTAGAAATTTGGAAAATAACGGCGATCTTTTGGCTTTAGAAAAAGATCTTTTAAGTGATGAAAAAGAACTTAGTGAACATAAGATGCTTGTAGATTTAGCAAGAAATGATGCTTCTAAATTTGGCACTCAAACAAGAGTGGAAAATCTTTTTTCTATTATTAAAAATAAATTTGTAATGCACATAGTGAGTGAAGTGTATGCCAATATGAAAGAAGATGCGAGTATTTTCGATGTGATTGAAGCAGTTTTTCCAGCGGGAACTTTAAGCGGAGCTCCTAAAATAAGAGCTTTAGAGATCGTTAGTGAGCTTGAAGATTGCGATCGTGGAGTTTATGGTGGTGCGGTAGGATTTTTAAATTTCAATGAAGATATAACTTTAGCGATTTTAATCCGTTGCGCTTTTTTTACTCAAGATAAGGCTTATTTGGCAAGTGGAGCAGGTATTGTTTTGCAAAGTGAGAGTCAAAAAGAATATGCAGAAATTTGTGCTAAACGCAAGGCACTTTTGGTAGCTTTTGAAAATTTAAAAAAGGAAAATCAATGATACTTTTAATTGATAATTATGATTCTTTTGTTTTTAATGTTAAAAGCATGTTGGAGCAACTCAGCAATGATGAAATTTTAGTAAGAAGAAATGATGAAATTTCTCTGAGTGAAATTAAAAATTTAAATCCTACTCATATTATTTTAAGTCCTGGTCCAAAGCATCCAAGTCAAAGTGGGATTTGTCTTGAAATTTTTAAAGCAAGGCTTAATATCCCTGTTTTGGGCATTTGTTTAGGACATCAAGCTTTAGCTTTAGCTTTTGATTCTTTAGTGGTTAAAATGCAAGAGCCTATGCATGCAAAAAATTCTTTGATAAAACAATGCAAGGAAAATGAATTATTTTCTAATTTGCCTTCAAATTTTAGTGTAATGCGTTATCATTCTTTAGAGGTTAAACAGCTTAGTGATGAGCTTGAAATTTTAGCCCTTGATGAAAAGGGTGTGATTATGGCTTTGGGGCATAAAAATTTACCTTATTATGGTGTGCAATTTCACCCTGAAAGCTATTTTAGTGAATATGGCTTACAACTTTTTTCTAATTTTTTAAAACAAGATATAAAAAAACCACAAAAACAAGAAAATCCTTTAAGTTTTTATTTGCAAAAAATGAGTGAAAATCATTTTTTACAAAGCGATGATTTTGAGCAAATTTGTAAGATTGTTATGTCTAAAGATTATGAAATTTTGCAAGTGGCGGCTTTGTTGATTTTAATCACTGAAAAGTCCTTAAATGAAAAATCTTTAAGTGCTTTTGTAAGACAAATTTTAAGATATTCTCAAACTTTTAGCGATGAGAGTGAGATGATTGATATTTGTGGAACAGGTGGAGATGGTTTTAAAAGTATCAATGTTTCTACGACTAGTGCTTTTATTTTAGCAGCTTTAGGAGTAAAAGTAGCTAAACACGGAAATCGCGCCATTTCAAGTTCTAGTGGAAGTACAGATGTGTTAGAAGCTTTAAATATAGTTACTCCAAATACTTTAGAATCAGCTTTAAAACAACTAAACAATCAAGGGCTTAGTTTTTTGCATGCTCCATTTTTTCATCCTTTGGTAGGAGAACTTAAAGAGGTCAGATCAAGACTTGGAGTAAGAACGGTTTTTAATGTTTTAGGTCCTTTATTGCACCCTAATTTAAAGTTAAAATATCAACTTATGGGAAATTATCACGCACCTGTGCATAGGCTTTTGATAGAGGTTTTAAAAAATTTAGGACGCAAAAAAGCTTTAGTGGTAAGAGGAAATGATGGTATGGATGAGCTTAGTATTTGTGATGAAAGTAAAATTTATGAGCTTTGTGAAGGAGAAATTTTAGAGTATTCTATCTGTCCTGAACAATTTGGTTTTAAAAGAGCTTTTCATAGTGAAATCATAGGATCTAGTGCATATGACAACGCTAAAGATTTAAAAGATATTTTAAGCGGTAGAATGCAAGGGGCAAAATTTGATTTAGTAGTTTTAAATGCTATGTTTGCACTTTATACAGCCAATAAAGCAAGTTCGCCTTTAGTGGCTAAAGATATGATTTTAGAAGCCATTTATTCAGGTAAGGTTATAGAATATTTCAAGGAGTATCAAGCTTATGCTAAAGCTTAAAATTTGTGGTATTAAAGATGAAAAAAATGCCAAAGATTTAGCTTTTTTAAATATTGATTTTTTTGGACTTATTTTTGCTAAAAGTCCAAGAAGAGTGAGTTTAGAACAAGCAAGAAATTTAAGTGCAATTTTTCATGAAAAAGATAAAAAAGTTGTCGGTGTTTTTGTAGATGAAAATTTGGAGCAAATTTTAAGATGTATTAAAGAAGCTAAGCTTGATGGGATACAAATTTATCGCACTATTACCAAAGAAGAATTTGAAATTTTAAAGGTGCAAAATGTTTTTGTTTGGCAGGTGATTAGTGTGGAAAATAGTTTAGATTTAAAAAGTGAAATTTTTGCTAATTTAGTACTTTTTGATGCTAAGGGAATTTTAAAGGGCGGTAATGGAATAAGTTTTGATTGGACTTTATTAGGTTCTTATACTAAAGATTTTATATTAGCCGGAGGCATAGGTTTGGATAATGTTCATAAGGCTGTAAAAACGGGAGCTAAAATTTTAGATCTTAATTCAAAACTTGAAGATGAAAAAGGCTTAAAAGATATCAACAAAATAAAACAAATTTTAAAGGAGTTGAAAAAATGAAAAAAGCGTATTATGGGGATTTTGGTGGGCAGTTTTTGCCTGAAAGTGCAATGTTTGCTTTAAATGAGCTAGAAGGTGCTTTTTTGAAATTTTCCAAAGATAAACTCTTTAAAAAAGAATTAAACAATCTTTTAAAAACTTATGTAGGGCGTCCTACTCCACTTTATTTTGCTAGAAATTTAAGCAAAAAATATCAGCATGAAATTTATTTAAAACGCGAGGATTTAAATCATACTGGAGCACATAAAATCAATAATGCCATCGCTCAAGCCCTTTTAGCAAAAAAAATGGGAAAGAAAAAAATCATAGCAGAAACAGGAGCAGGTCAACACGGGCTTGCAACAGCCACTGCAGCAGCACTTTTAGGACTTGAATGTGAAATTTACATGGGAGCAACTGATGTACAAAGACAGGCTTTAAATGTTTATAAAATGGAGCTTTTGGGTGCTAAAATTCATGCAGTACAAGGTGGGCTTAAAACTCTAAAAGAAGCTACTACTGCGGCTATTCAAGCTTGGGTTGGAGATATTAAAAATATTTTTTATGTGGTTGGAAGTGCAGTAGGTCCTTATCCTTATCCTAAAATGGTAACGCATTTTCAAAGCATTATAGGAAAAGAATGCAAAATGCAACTTCAAAAACTCAATAAACAAGTAGATTATATTATCGCAGCTGTTGGGGGTGGAAGCAATGCAGCAGGAATATTTTATGATTTTATCAAAGATGAAAATGTTAAACTTATAGGTATTGAAGCAGGGGGGCTTGGCATTGATACGCCTTATCATGCAGCGACTTTAAATAAGGGGAAAACCGGCATTATTCACGGTATGAAAACCAAGGTTTTACAAGATGATTTAGGCAATATCTTACCTGTACATAGTGTTTCTGCAGGGCTTGATTATCCAGGAATTGGCCCTTTGCATGCTTTTTTATTTGAAAGCAAAAGAGCGCAATATCATGCTATAAGTGATGAAGAATGTATACAAGCTTTAAAATTACTTTGTAAAGAAGAAGGTATTATTGCAGCGATTGAAAGTTCTCATGCTTTAGCATTTTTAGAAAAACTTTGTCCAACTTTAAAAAAGAAAAGCGTGATAGTAGTAAATCTTTCAGGCAGGGGAGATAAAGATATGCAAATGATTAGAGATTATAAAAAAGGGGTGATTTATGGTTGATTTTAGAAAATTTTATAAAGAAAATGCAAATGTGGCTTATACGGTTTTAGGTTATCCAAATCTTCAAACAAGTGAAGCTTTTTTGAAAAGATTAGATCAAAGCCCTATTGATATTTTAGAACTTGGTGTTGCTTATAGTGATCCTATTGCCGATGGTGAGATTATTGCAGATGCGGCAAAAATAGCTCTTGATGAAGGCGCGGATATTCATAATGTTTTTGAGCTTTTAGCTAGGGTAAAAACTAAAAAAGCTTTGGTTTTTATGGTTTATTATAATTTAATTTTTTCTTATGGTTTGGAAAAATTTGTGAAAGAAGCAAAATCTTTAGGGATTCGTGCTTTGATTGTACCTGAATTAAGTTTTGAAGAAAGTGGTGATTTAGTTAAAGAGTGTGAAAGATATAATATAGTTTTAATTACACTTGTAAGTGTTACAACCCCTAAAGAAAGGGTTAAAAAGTTAGTAAAACATGCTAAGGGCTTTATTTATTTATTAGCAAGTATAGGTATTACAGGTACAAAAAGTGTCGAAGAAGCAATCTTGCAAGATAAAGTAAAAGAAATCAGATCTTTTACGAATTTGCCTATTTTTGTAGGTTTTGGTATTCAAAATAATCAAGATGTAAAAAGAATGAGAAAAGTTGCTGATGGAGTGATTGTGGGAACTAGCATAGTAAAGTGTTTTAAAAAAGGAAATTTGGATATAATAATGAAAGATATTGAAGAAATTTTCAAAAAATAAAATTTTAAAACATATTTTTATTTTATATTTACTATAATTTTAAATTAAGTTTTTTATAAAGGTGGTAGCTATGTTAAAGATTCTTGAGTATTCCATCACTCATTTTTGCGAGCATATCTTAAGACTTCGCATTGAAGCAGCTCAAGATATAAGTGGTGAACTTTATGGAGCGAGTATTCCTATCATGGGGAAAAGCGAAGGAGAATGTAATTTTTATTTATTTTTTCCAAAAGAATTTTTAAAAAAAATTGCAGAAATTTTAATTAATGATGAAAAATTTAAAGAAGATGACTGGTGCGATTTAACTAAAGAATGTACCAATCAGATTATAGGTTATGCTAAAAATTTGTTAAATGATGCTAAGGGTGATGACGAGTATAAACTCGGAATTCCGGAATATTTAGGAAAAGTTGATTTTTCTGAAATAGTTCTAGATGAAGCTTTAACTTATAAATTTGAAAATTGTTATTTTAGAATAGGATATTGTAAATAATGAGCGATGATATAGAGTTTAACATTCATCATGGGCTTTTACAATCTTATGAAGATATCTTAGATATTACAGTAGATTTTGTAAGCGAGCTTGGAACTACAAATATGAGTGTAGCGGAGCTTTTAAAACTTGAAGTAGGCTCGGTTATTGATCTTGAAAAGCCTGCTGGAGAAAGCGTTGAGCTTTATATCAATAAAAGAATTTTTGGCAAAGGCGAGGTTATGGTTTATGAAAAAAATCTCGCTATAAGAATTAATGAAATTTTGGATTCTAAGACTGTGCTTCAATACTTTAAAAAAGAAATTTAAATGAGATTGCTAGTATTATTTTTTTTAATTTTACCTTTATATAGTGTTGAGTTGATTAGTTATAATATCTACGATAGAAATGACCGAGTGGATTTAATGCTTTCTTTTGATAATGCTTATAATGGCAAGATTTCTCAAAAAAAAGAAAAAAATTTAACTCTTTTAACTTTTAGTGATTTAACGTATTCTAAAGATGAATTAAAAGAACTTAACTCTCAACTTGTAGATAAAATTAGTATTAGTTCTAAAAATAATAATACCTATATTATGCTACAAAACAAACAAAATATTAATTTAGAACTTAGCTCTATCAATGATAAATTTGGAGTAAGGATACGAGCTATAGAGCAAGGGAAAGCAAATATCGAATCTGTAGTATCACCTACAACTACTGCGAATAATTCTCAAGAATTAATGCCTAAACCAAAAAGTACAAGTTTAGAAGGGTATGATTATACAAATTATATCTTAGTAATGCTGATTTTAGTTATTTTGTTAATAGTGCTTTGGTGGTTTAAAAAGACTATGGTTTATAAAAATAACAATGTTTCTAGAGATTTTACCATGATTTTCCAAAGATTTTTAGATAAAAATAATCAACTTGTTGTTTTTGATCACGCTAATAAACGTTATACAATGATAATAGGTAATTCCAATGTGCTTTTAGAAAGTGTTGAAATTCCAGAGGAACAAACAATAAAACATACAGAAAAAACAGAGAAAAATTTTGATTCTTTTTTTGAAGAGAATAAAAAAAGAATTCAAAATCTTATAGAGCAGCGTCAAAAAGGTAAAAAATCTTAAATTTTTTGATTGATTGCTAATGCTATGGTAGCTGGTTTTGCAATTTTTTTGAGCTCATCTTTGGGTAAATTAAGAATTTTGTTTTCTTGATATATATAAAGAGTATTGTTTGTAAAAGCAAAATCAATCTTATCTGCATTTGTGCTTAAAGTTTTAGCTAGGCACAAAATAAAATTAAGCCATGAAATGGTATGAATATTGGGTAAAAGTTGTTTATAGGGTTCAAGATTATAAGGGTTAACTTTTTTTCCATTAAGCTTAATAATGCTAGCAATTAAAGCTTTTTCTTTATGTGAAAATCCATAATTTAATCCACCTAGTACAAAATGAGCAGAGTGTTCATTAGCAAAATAGAAATTTAAATATTCTCCAATATGGCATAATTTAGCAGCATTTAGTAAAGTATGCTTATAGTTATCGTTAAGTTTATGAAGATTTTTAAGGGTTGTAAAAATTTGCAGAGCAAAATGTGGAGTTTTATTTTTTTGTTTTGATTGTAAAAATTTATCTTGTAAACATTTTAAACTAGGATTAAAATTTGGTGGAAAAGTGATTTTAGGACGAAGTAAATCTTGCAAATAAACTCCTTCTCTGATTCCAACCCCACTCGTGATAACTTGTTTGGCTTTTATTTTTTCCGCAATCTTTAAAAAAATAAATATACCCTCTTTAATGGTATCAAAACGATCCTTTTTTATGCCAAAATTGATTAAAGAGTCTAAGTTTGAATTAAAAATTTTTAAAATATGCCCTTTTTCTTCATCTAGCATATAGCGAAAATCATGTAAATTTTTCAGTGGATAAGAATTTTTTTGCATGATGGAATTAGATATTGCTCTTAAGCTTCCACCTATTGCAATAAGGTTTTGATTACAAAATTCTTTAGGAATTTGTTCTAAAATTGGTTTTACAAATTCTTCTAAAGAATCCATTTTTCCAGTATCATAGAACAATTCTTTTAGCCTAACAGTGCCAATATCAAGAGATATGCAAGAAATAATTCTATTATTTTTTATTAAACATAATTCACTAGAACCACCACCTATGTCTAAAGTGGTTCCATCCTTAAAAGGACTTAATAAATTTAAAGCCGCAAGACCACCTAAGTAACTTTCGCTTTTTCCATCTATACAGCGTATATTTAAAGACAGATTATCTTTGATTCTTTTAATGAAATTTTTTGAATTTGGGGCATCTCTTAAGGCTGATGTGCCTACTATAAATATTTTTTTGCACTTATGCTTTAAAGCGCATTGTTTAAAAAAAGCTAAGGCATCTTCGGCTCTTTGCATGGCTTCTTCTTGGAGAATTTTGCCATTATTATAAGCATTTTCTCCAAGTCTTACTTTGCGTTTGTATTCGCAAGTTGTATAAAAACCATATCTAGAAGTTTTTTCAAAAATCACCATTCTAATGGAGTTTGAGCCAAGATCAACAACGGCTGTTTTTTTTGCCATTAAAATTCTCTATCTCTATGTTTGAGTTTTAATTCTTCTATAGTTTCTACATTATCAGGATCAGGAATGATACATTCATATGGGCAAGCAACAATACAGGCAGGCTCTGAAAAATCATTAACGCACTCTGAACAAAGATCAGGGTCTATTACATAAATTGGACTATTTTCATAAATAGCTTCATCGGGACATTCTTCTCTGCAAGCATCACAACATACGCAGTCTTTTGTAATTAAAAGAGACATCATAACCTTTCAAAAATTTAAAAAATAATTTTAGTTTATACAATAACCAAACTTAAATAAAATATAAAAATAGAAATAAAGATAAATTTTTTGCACCGAAGGTGCAAAATTGTTAAGATTTTTTAGGGAAGCAGAAACGGTATCCTCTACGACGAACTGTTTCTATGGTAGATATATTTAATGGTTTATCCATTTTTTGACGAATTTGATTGATAGCTACTTCTATAACATTTGGAGTTACTAGCTCGGGTTCTTCCCATATGGCATCTAAAAGTTGTTCTTTGGATACAATTTGATCTGAATGTCTTGCTAAGTGCGTTAAAACTTCAAAAGGTTTTCCTTTAAGTTCTATATCTTGACCTTTATAAGTAATTTTTTCCTCATCTGGATCAATAACTAAGTCTTCAATTTTAATAACATTGGTTCCACCAAGTCTCAGTCTTGCTTCAATTCTTGCGAGTAGAATATCAAAATCTAAAGGTTTTTTAACAAAATCATCAGCTCCAGATTTCAAAGCTTTGATTTCTGTTTCTTTGTCTGTTTTTGAAGACATAATCATAACTGAAGTTCTTGGGGATTTATGTTTAATGGTATTGACAAGTTCTGCTCCATCTCCATCAGGTAAAGTCCAGTTTGCTAAAACTAAATCATAATGTCTAATGCCGATAAAGTATTCTCCATCTTTAAAATTTTCAGAAGAATCGGTTTGATAACCAAATTCATTAAGATTGTCTATAATTGTTTTATTTAGGCTAATCTCATCTTCTATAACTAAAATTCTCATTTGTTCTATCCTTATATAAGAAAAATTTAAAGAATTATATCATAGCTTAAGTAAATGTTTAGATATCTTTAAAAAAAAATTAATATTTTTTTTTCAATTTAACCCCAACTGTAGCATTTTTTATTATATGGGGTTTGAAAATTTTTATGTTAAGATTGGTTAAATTAGGAAAATCTTTTTTTAAATTTAAGCTTACAAAGTCTAAAGACTCTTCAAGGGTGTAAAATTCTTCTTTTTTATACCATTTTTTAATTTTAGTAATTACCTCTGCATAATTTAAAAATTCATTTGCTTTAGCTTTAAGCTTGATAATAACTTTTTGTTTTTTCCTTCTTTCGAAATCTAATATACCGATGATACACTTAAAGTGAAATTTTATTTTTATATGACTTTGCATTCTTCTTTAAAGATCAATCTTTTAATATTAGGTAGATGTTTATATACTATAATAAAAGCGATAATGAAAACGGGTGCATGTGTATGAATTTCCAAGTCATAATTAAATATAAAAGAACTTACAACAAAAGCAAGTAATGCTGCTAAAGAAGCTAACGAAGATATTTTAAAAATTTTTCCTATAACTACCCATACAATAAATGCTGTAAGCACCTCCAATGGAAGCAAAACTATCATAGCACCTGCTCCTGTTGCTATGCCTTTCCCTCCTTCAAATAACAAGTAAATTGAAAAACAGTGTCCAAAAATAGCCAAAACTGCCACGCTCCAAAGCAAAGCTTGATCATAATGAAGAAATTTCAAGGTTAATAAAGGAATAGCTGCTTTTGCAAAATCTAAAATTATTGTAGCAATGGCAAGTTTTTTTGCTAGTTTGGGATTTTTTTCTTTTACTACTCTTAAAACATTGGTTGCTCCTATACTTTTTGAACCTTCTTTTTTGATATCAGTTTTAGCAAAAAATTTAGCTAGAATCAGTCCAAAAGGGATTGAACTTAAAAGATATATAAAAGCGTAAATTATTAAATTTTCCATAATATCCTTTTCAAATCATCTTAAAATTTTAAGATTTATAACCAAAAATTATATCTTATGAAAATAAATAAACAAAAAAATAATTTTTAAGATAAAAATAGTATTAATTAATTGTAAATATTTTTTAATAATATTTATCTTTATTTAAGCTCTAAATGATTATTATTTTATTTTAATTTATCTTTAATAGGAGTTTATAAATGAAAGTAAAAGCATTGCTAATCGCATCCTTAGTTGCTTTTTCAAGCTTAAATGCTGCAAGTCTTATAGATGAAGCTAAAAATTCAGGTCTTGTTGCCTTGCCAAAAGATCAAAAAGGTGTTGATGAAATTTTAAAACAAAATGGAGTAAAGGCTAGTGAATTTACTCTTGAAAAAGCAGAGCTTGGCAAAAAGCTTTATTTTGAACCACGCCTTTCAAAAAGTGGTATCATTTCTTGTAATACCTGTCACAATGTAGGACTTGGTGGAACAGATGGGGTTAGTACTGCAATAGGTCATAAATGGACAGCAAATCCCCATCATTTAAATTCACCAACAGTTTATAATGCGGTTTTAAATAATACTCAATTTTGGGATGGTCGTGCAGGAACATTAGCCGATCAAGCTAAAGGTCCAATCCAAGCTGATCCTGAAATGGCAACTCCTGCTAAACTTGCAGTAGAAAAAATTTCATCTTTGCCTGAATATGTGAGTGAGTTTAAAAAAATCTATGGTAAAAGCGGTGTAAATTTTGACAATATTGCTGATGCAATTGCAAATTTTGAAAGAACTTTGATCACTCCATCTCGTTTTGATAAATTTTTAGAAGGTGATGAAAAAGCTTTAACAAAAGAAGAACAAAAAGGCTTAAAGCTTTTTATAGATAAAGGTTGTGTAGCTTGTCATAATGGCGTGAATTTAGGTGGCAATATGCAAGCGTTTGAAGTTGCTGGTAAATATAAATTTGCAAATTTAGGCGATTTTAAAGGTGATGCAAATGGTATGGTAAAAACTCCAACTTTAAGAAATGTTGCTGAAACTGCTCCATATTTTCATAATGGCGCTATTTGGAATCTAAAAGATGCTATTAAGGAAATGGGTAGTGTGCAACTTGGCATTAAAATTTCTGATAAAGAAGCAAAAAGTATTGAAACTTTCTTAAAATCTTTAACAGGAACAAAACCAGCAATTGTTTATCCACAACTTCCTGTTTCTACTGAAAAAACTCCTAAACCTGAACTATAAGGTTCCAAACAAGCTCTATTTTTAGAGCTTGTTTAAATTTCTTTATCTTAGCTTTGTTATAATTGTCTTTAAATTTTGCTAGAAAGGTTTGCAATGAAACTTTTTGGAACTGATGGAGTTCGTGGAAAAGCAGGTGAATTTTTAGATAGTTTTTTGGCTATGCGTTTAGCAATGGCTGCGGGTATTTATTTTAAAGATAAAAGTATTACTAATAATATCTTAGTAGGAAAAGATACAAGAAGAAGTGGCTATATGATAGAAAATGCTATTGTTTCAGGGCTTACTTCTATAGGATATAATGTTATACAAATTGGTCCTATGCCAACTCCTGCGATTGCATTCTTAACTGAAGATATGCGTTGTGACGCAGGGATTATGATTTCAGCTTCTCACAATCCTTATTATGATAACGGTATTAAATTTTTTGATGCTCATGGAAATAAACTCAGTGAAGATATAGAGAAAAAAATAGAAGAAATTTATTTTGATGATAAGCTTATACAAGCCTCTAAGGTAGATATGGAAAAAATTGGTCAAGCAAAAAGAATTGATGATGTTATAGGAAGATATATTGTTTCTATTAAAAATTCTTTTCCAAAAGATCTTACTTTAAAGTCTTTGCGTGTTGTTTTAGATGTGGCTCATGGGGCAGCTTATAAGGTAGCACCTACTGTTTTTAAGGAATTAGGTGCTGAAGTTATAGTAATGAGTGATAAACCTAATGGACTTAATATCAATGAAAATTGTGGAGCTTTACATCCTGTAAACTTAGCTGCTGAGGTAAAGCGTTTGCGTGCAGATGTGGGCTTTGCTTTTGATGGTGATGCAGATCGTTTGGTGGTTGTAGATGAAAAAGGCGAAGTGGCTAATGGGGATAGTTTATTGGGCGTATTGGCACTTTATCTTAAAGAACAAGGTAAATTACAATCAAGTGTTGTGGCTACTATAATGAGTAATGGTGCTTTAAAAGAGTTTTTAAATAAACATGGTATAGAACTTGATACTTGTAATGTTGGCGATAAATATGTGCTTGAAAAACTAAAAGCCAATGGTGGAAATTTTGGTGGAGAACAAAGTGGGCATATTATTTTTAGCGATTATGCAAAAACTGGAGATGGTTTGATAGCTGCCTTGCAATTTAGTGCTTTAATGCTTTCTAAGAAAAAATCTGCAAGTTCTATTTTGGGTCAAGTTAAACCTTATCCTCAGCTTTTAACCAATCTTAAAATTGCAGAAAAAAAAGATTTAGATAAAATTAAAGGTTTAAAAGAATTAAAAAAAGATTTAGAAAATAAAAATATTAATACCTTATTTCGCTATTCTGGAACAGAAAATTTGATAAGACTTTTACTAGAAGCCAGAGATATTAAGCTCTTAGAAAAAGAAATGAAAAATGTTGTGGAGTTTTTTAAGAAAGCTTTAAATGGCTAAAACTTTTAAATTTATTTTTTATTTTTGGGGTGCCTTTGTTTTGGTTTTTGCCCTTGATCAATGGGTAAAATCCTTAACTTTAGCAGGATTTAGATGGCAGAGTGAATACTTAGATTTAACTTATGCTCTAAATACAGGCGTAGCTTTTTCAATGTTGAGTTTTTTAGAACATAATTTAAAATATTTACATCTTGCTTTAATTGGCGTGCTTTTTATTTATCTTTTTTGGCAAAGAACACTTTTAAAAACTCATAGCATAGCTTTTGGAATGATGCTTGGTGCCGGCGTTTCAAATTTATTGGATCGTTTTATACATGGAGGTGTAGTGGATATGTTTTTTTGGCATAAATGGTTTAATTTTGCTATTTTTAATGTTGCAGATGTCATGATAAATATAAGTGTGGCTTTGATTTTAATACAAGAAATATTTAAAAAAAGGAAAAAAGATGACAGAATGGATTAATGATTATTATTTTTGGATTAAATGGGTGCATTATTTGGCATTTGTTTCTTGGATGGCGGGTCTTTTTTATTTACCTCGTCTTTTTGTGTATCATGCTGAACATAAAGACAATAAAGGTTTTGTCAAGGTTGTAAAAATTCAAGAAAGAAAGCTTTATTATTATATACAAACTCCTGCAATGATTGTGACTTTAATCACAGGAAGTTTAATGTTGCATGCTCATAAGGAAGTTTTAATGGTAGGTGCGGGTTTTATGCATGTTAAACTTACCTGTGTTACACTTTTGATTATTTTTCATATACATAATTATTATTGTTTAAAAGCTTTAGCAAATGATACTTCTACTAAAAGTGGAAAATATTTTAGAATTTATAATGAATTTCCAACTATAATGTTTATTATCATCGCTTTAATGATGGTTGTTCGTCCCTTTTAGTTTGTCTCCGCTTTAAATTCCATACTAGCGGAGTTAAGCGGATCAATATTTTCTTTCATGATATCGATATAATCTTTATTTTTAAGACGCTTATCATCTCTAAATACTGCGCGCACAAGATCCATTCCTGTGTAAAAATCTTTCATTAAAACCACAAAAAGATATTGACCAAATTCAGTTGCGATTAAAGCATTTTGATCTTTTATGATGGCACCACTTGTTTTAAGTCCTAAAAGTTCTATGAAAAGTTCTTTTTCGAGATTGCAATTTAGAGTTTTATTAAATTTATCAATTTCTATTTTCCCTGAAAAAATTTCAGTTAAAAAGACATATTTGATAATTTCTTTTTTATCAAAACAAGCTTTGGCTATATTAGCATTTTGTTTTTCTTGTATAAATTTAGCATAATCATTTAGATTAAATGCATTGATTAAAAGCTCCCCATCTAAAAAGCTAAAAGCCCCGCTGCCTACTCCTAGGTATTCATGATGAGAACTGACATATTCGTCATTAAGCTTGTTTTTTTCTAAAGAAAAACTCCAACCATTGTTTTGGGTATAGTCTTTAAAAAATTCTCGTATGATTTGATAATAAGCAAATTCATTATCTTTAATGCTCACTCCTAGACTTTTAGCGATGTTATCTTTGGTAAGATTTGATTTCATTAAAGGATAGGTTGTGATTTGTTGCGGGGCTAAATTTTTAGCAATTTCTAAGTCATTTAAAAGTTGTTTTTCGTTTTGTCCTGGAAGATTGAAAATAAGATCTATACTAAAAATAGGTAAAATTCCTAAAGCTTTTGAAATTTTTTCTTGAAGTTCTTTAGATGAACCAAATTTATTATATCTTGCCACTTTTTTCAAAGTTTCATCATCAAAACTTTGAATTCCGCAACTTAAACGATCAATTATACCTTTAAACATAGAAAGCTTATTTGGATCAATATGATTTGGATCGCTTTCGCATGAAATTTCTTTTATATTAAATAACTTTTTACAAAGTTCTAAGGTTTTTAATAATTCCTCTTCATCAATCAGTGTTGTACCACCACCCACATACATGGAGGTAAAATCAAAACCTTTATTTTTCATGATTTTAATTTCTTCTCTAAGATTTTGAAAATATACTTTGGCTAAATTTTCATCATAATAATATTTATGAAAGCTACAATAAGGACAAAAAGTATGGCAAAAAGGTACATGGGCATAAAGCATATAGTTTTTGTCTTGTTTTGGAATTTTTTCTTCGGGTTGTTTTAAAAGTTCGACATTGAAACCTTTTTGGAGGGATTTTTCCATCATAGTATGAGAGTATTTTAAAGCTAAATTTTGAAATAAATTCATAAGTGGCCTATATATTAAAATATTTAAGATATAACTTTATCAATTTTTAGCTAAAATAGGAGTAAATTTTTTATTTCTTAAATAAAAAATGGGATTAAGTTTTTAAATTATTTAAAAAGGATATAAAATGGATAAAGCCAAAATTGTTCAAAATTTAAATGCTTTGTTTAAACAAAGAGCAGAGTTTTACTCTTATTTTGATGAAAATATTGCCAAAATCAATGATACTGAAGTATTTGATTTTAAGAATGCTAAAAATTTAAATCCAGAAGAGGTATATAAGCAATTTTATCATTTTGATTATGCTATAAGAAAATTATTGCCTGCTATTTACAAGGTTTATGAAATTACAGATGCAGATTTAGATAAAGATTTTTAATTTATTTAGAGAATAGAACGAACTATTCTCTAAAAGATATATCTAAATTTTTTGATTCTTCTTTTATATTTTTACTCGTGTCTTCATTTTGTTCAAATCCTCCACCAAATGCTTTGATTACATCTACTATGGAATTGGCATAAGAATATTTAATATTATTAAAAGCAACCGCAGCATTAAGCCAATTTTGACGTGCCTCTAAATAATCTTGCAAAGACATTTCTCCTATATCATAGCGTTCTTTAGCAATTTCATAGATTCTTTTGTAAGATTGTTCGCTTGCTTGTGCATTATCGTATTGTAAGCGTATAGTTTTTCTAGCTACTAAAGCATAGCGAATTTCTCCAAAAGCAGTAATCAAAGTATTTTGATAATTTACAAAAGCTTCATCTTTATTAAGCTTGGCTAAATTTACATTTTGGTAAATTTCACCCCAATGAAAAATAGGCAGAGTAAAGTTTCCACCTATATTCCAAGTCTTAGAACCTCCTTTAACCAAGGTATCTAAATCCCCGCTTTCAAATCCCAATAATCCTGTTAAAGAAAGGCTAGGTAAGAAAGCCGTGCGAGCTACTCCAACAAGATAATTTTGCTGAGTTAATTTTTCTAAAGAAGAGCCAATATCTGGACGTTGAAGCAAGATGGTACTTGAAATTCCAGTTGGAATGTCAAATTCTTTAAGATTAAAAACTTGATAGCTTTGATTTTTGTAAAGTATGTCATTTAAATCATTTGAAGTTAAAATTTTTAAAGCTTTAAGGTAATTTTCTTTATTTAACTTTGCTTCATTATATTGCAAAGCCATACTTTCTAAGTTGGCTCTTGCTTGGGCAAGTTCATATTCACCTACAGCACCAACTTGAAATTTTTCATCATTAATCCTATAAATTTCTTTTGCAGATTCATAGGCTTTTTTAAGAGCATTTTCATTTTCATAAGCATTTACAAGATTAAAATAAGTTTGAACTGTATTTGAAATAACAGAAAGTCTTGCAGCTTCATAATCATACTCACTTGCTTTAAAGCCTGATTTTGAGGCGCGATATGTATCGCGATATTTTCCCCAAATATCGATTTCATAGCTTAAATTAAGTCCCATTTTAAAATCATTACCGTAACTTACTTCCCCAGTTCGATTGCTTGGAGCATTTATAGCTGTTTTTGCACGACTTCCGCTTGCGCTACCATCAAATTTTGGCAACAAACTGCTAAAATCTATACCTAATTGAGCAGCAGCTTGTTCCATGTGTATGAAAGCAAGTTTTAAATCATTATTATTTTTAAGTGCTAAATCAACCACTTTATTTAAATTTTCATCATCAAAGTCTTTCCACCAATTTTTTGTGATAGAGCTATTGTTTTCTTTTTCCCAGGATAAGGCTCCAAGCTTATTATCAATGCTATAGTTTGCTTCGGGAATATTTAAATTTGGACTTAAAGAGCAAGCTGAAATCAAAAGAGTAAAACTTGCTATAGCGCTAATTGAAATTATTTTATTCATGAATCTTACCTCTTTTTTTATCTAGCCATTCATTAAAATTTTCTAAAAGATAGAAAAATAAAGGCACAAAGAATATCGCTAAAGTTGATGCTGCGATCATTCCACCAATAAGCCCTGTTCCTAAAGAGTGTCTTGAAGCACTTCCTGCTCCTGTTGCGAAAATCATTGGCAAGACTCCAAAAGTAAATGCCAAAGAAGTCATTATAATAGGACGAAAACGAAGTTTTGCTGCTGCAACAGCTGCTTCAAAAACTCCTTTACCTTTTTTAAAGCGCTCTTCCATTGCAAATTCTACGATTAAGATAGCATTTTTAGCTGAAAGTCCAATCAAGAGCAAAAGTCCTGTTTGAAAATATATATCATTGCTAAATCCTCTTAAATATACCAATAAAAATGATCCAAATACCGCAAAAGGCACAGCTGTTACAACTGCTAAAGGTATAAGCCATCTTTCATATTGGGCAGCTAGGATTAAAAAGACAAATACCATGCCTAAAGCAAAAGCATAGCTTGCTGTTCCTTTACTAGAAACTTCTTGATAAGCTGATCCACTCCAAGCTATCGAATAATCATCTCCTAAAGTTTCTTTTGCTACTTGAGCAATCGCTTCTATAGCTTGGCCTGAAGTATAACCTGGTGCGGGTTGACCTTGAACTTGTGCTGCTGGGAAAAGGTTGAATCGTTTTACATCATCAGGCCCTGAACTTCTTTGTAAAGTTAAGAAAGAATCAAGTGGTATCATTTTTCCATCATTTGATCTTACAAAAATATTTTTTAACGCATCTTGTGTATTTCTAAAATCACCTTTTGCACGGATATTTACTTGGAAATTTTTACCTAGCATAGAAAAATCATTAACATAATAAGTGCCTATAGTTGCATTCATCGTGTTAAAAACATCTTGCATGTTAAGATTGTAGTGTTTTAATTTATCTCTATCAATTATAAGCTTGTATTGAGGGAAAGTTGTATCAAGGGTTGTTCTTACTCTTGATAGCTCTTTTCTTTGGTTGGCCACAGCAACAAGTTTATTTACATCTTTTTGTATTTCATCATAGCTTTTTCCGCTTTTGTTTTGAACATACATTTCAAAACCGCCTGTGATACTTAATCCAGGTATAGGAGGTAAGCCTATAAATACACTTGAAGCATTGCGATCAAAAGCAAATTTTTTATTAAGTTCGGCTATAATTTGATCAGCGCTTACATTTCTATCTTTCCAATCTTGCAAACCTATAAACATTGCAGCGGCATTTTCTTTGAGTGAACTTGTAAAAAGATCAAATCCTATCATAGCCATTGCATCTTTAACTCCATTAGTTTTTAAAACTTCTTGGCTTATGTGATCAACCTCTGAAATTGTTCTATGGAGTGCTGAAGCTGAAGGAAGATTAATAATGCTAATCATCAAACCTTGATCTTCTTCAGGAACTAAAGAATTTGGTACTGCTTTATAGAGATAAAAAATTGCTCCAAGCATAATACAAAAAATTAAAACAAAACGAATGGTTCTTTTTAGGATATATGCTACTCCTGCGCTAAATACAGAGGTACTCCAATCAAAAAAATCATTAAATTTCTTTACAAATTTAAATGGCTCTCCTTCATTGCGTCGCAAAAAGAGTGCACATAAAGAAGGTGTTAAGGTAAGAGCAACAAAACCTGATATGGTTACAGATATAGCTAAGGTAAGAGCAAATTGTCTTTGAATTTCTCCAACAAAACCTGATATAAAAGAAACTGGTACAAAAACAGCACAAAGCACAAGAACAATTGAAATAACCGGAGAGCTAACTTCTTGCATCGCTTGGATAGCAGCATCTTTTACGCTTATTTGCTCATTTTCATGTAAAATCCTATCAATATTTTCTACAACTATAATCGCATCATCTACAACGATCCCTATGGCTAAAATTAAAGCAAAAAGCGTAAGCAAGTTAATACTAAAACCTAAAACATAAAGTCCAGCAAAAGTTCCTAACAATGAAACAGGTACAGCTATCATAGGAATAAGTGTTGCACGGAAATTCTTTAAGAACATATACATAACAATGATAACTAAAATTAGAGCTTCAACAAAAGTTTTAACAACTTCTTTGATTGATTCTATTACAAATTTTGTTGTATCGTAAGGAATTTTATATGTTAAACCTTTTGGAAAATTTTTTGAAAGTTCTTGCATTTTAGCTTGAACAAGTTCTGCTGTATGCAATGCGTTTGCCCCTGATTGAAGATTGATCATAATTGGAACTGCATCATTGCCATTTAATCGTCCTTGTGAGCTGTATTGTTGTGATCCTATTTCCACATCAGCTACATCTTTAAGTCTTAAAAATGATCCATCATTATTTGTTCTTAAAATAATGTTTTCAAATTCACTAGGATTTTGTAGTCTTCCTTGCATAGTGATTGAATAAACATAAGGGGATTTTTGGGTTACAGGTTCTTCGCCAATTTTACCAGTTGCGTATTGGGCATTTTGGTCATTAACCGCAGAAATTACATCAGTAGCTGTGATTCCAAATTTATTTAATAAATCAGGCTTGAGCCAAATTCTTAAAGAATAATTACGATTTCCTATAGCGTTTGCATCTCCAACTCCTGGAACCCTTTTTAACTCATCTAAAACATTTAAAGTGATATAGTTATATACATCTACTGCACTCATTGAGCCATCACTTGAATACATAGAAATTGCAGCAAGTGTTGTTGAGGAAGTTTTTCTAACTGTTACTCCAAGTTTTTTAACTGCATCTGGCATTTTTGCAGTTGCGGCTGAAATTCTATTATTAACATCTATGGTGGCTTGATCAGGATCTGTACCGATATCAAAATAAACAGTCAAACTCATAGTTCCTGAAGAACTTGAAGTTGAATCCATGTAAATCATATTATCTGCGCCATTGATTGCATCTTCGATAGGACTTGCAACTGTTGAAGCAATGGTTTGTGCATCAGCTCCTGTGTAAGTTGCACTTACTTTAACTGTAGGAGGGGTTAAAGAAGGATATTGTTCTATAGGTAAATTTGTAAGACCTATAGCTCCAGCTAAAGAAATGATAATTGCAACAACTGAAGCAAAAACAGGTCTTTCGATAAAAAATTTAGAAAACATTATTGTGCTCCAATTTCTTTAACTTCGCTACCAACTTGAATTTTTTTAAAGTTATCTAAAATGATTTTATCGCCATTTTGTAATCCTTTGTCAATAATGGCATATTCATTGTTTTGGTAGCTTATATGTACAGAAGATTTTTCTACTTTTCCATTTTTCACAAGAAGAACATAAACATCATTTTGATTTTGTTTAACAGCTATTTGAGGCACTTTAAAGCCATTTTTTTGTATAAAACCTTCTGAAGTAATTGTTGCAAAAGCACCTGGTAAAAGTGTTGAGTTGTTGTTGTCAAATATAGCTTTGGCTTTTACTGTTCCACTATTAGCATCTATAACAGAATCAATAAAATAAAGTTTGCCTTGAACGGTTTCTCCATTAAGATTTAAATTTGCATGAATGCTGTCTAAATCCCATTTTCCACTTTGAGTATTGCGGACTAAATTTAGTTTATCTGTATCTGAAATAAAGAAATCTGCGTAAATAGGATTTAAATTTGTAACTCTAACTAGTTCAGTTGTTGAAGCACTTACATAATCTCCTATATTAACTAAAGCATCTCCTATAGTACCATCAAAAGGAGCTTTTATTTCGGTATGATCTAGATCAATTCTTGCATTTGCAAGCTGTGCTCTAGCACTTGCTAGGCTAGCTTTTGAATTGTTAAATGTAGCAAGAGAAGAGTCGTATTCCTTTTGAGAGATTGCACTTTTACTAAAAAGAGCTTTAGAACGATTAAAATCCTTGCTTGCATTTTCGAAAGTTGCCTTAGCCATCAAAGCTTGTCCGTAAGCCGAATCAACACTAGCTTTAAATTTATCTTGTTCTATAATAAATAATGTTTGTCCTTTTTTTACTTTATCTCCAGCTTTAAAAAGTTTATTTTCTATTACGCCACTAACTTGAGGTTTTATAATGACATCATAATCACTGACAAGTTTAGCAGGGTAAGTAAAACTAAGTGGTAAATCTTCAGATTTAGCACTCATGGTTGTTACAGGCTGAGGCGGCATTTGTATTTTTGGTGCTTCTTCTTTGCTGCAAGCAGTGAGTAAAAGCACAACACCTAAAGCTAAAATAGTATTTTTTTGAAATAATTTCATGGTTTTGCCTTGAAAAATTAAATTAAAAATTGTAATTTTTATTACAAAAATTTTTGGCTAATTATATCTTAATTTTGGTTAATAAAATTATTTTTTAAGCTTTGGAGCTATTGATTCCATTTAGAAAAACATTTACAACAAATTCAACATGTTCTTTTTGTTCTTTTTTATTTTTCAAAGGAGCGTTAATTAAAACATTAAGATGATGATAAGGTTCTTTTAACATAGTGCAAAAAAGAACAGCAAGTTTTTCTGCATTTTTTTTCATATAAGAATTATTTTGTTGTTTGAAAAAACCCATAAGTATGTTATAGGAAAAATTTTGTTGATTATTTTCTATCCAATTGGCAAGATGTCTATCTTTGTCATAAACTTGAGAATAGATAATTTTACCAAAAGCTACAGCTTCTGGTTGATTGAAAATTTCTATAAAAGCTAAACCAAAAGAAGTTAAAATTTCTTTTAAAGTGCCATTTTCAATTTCTTGTGTTTTGGAATAAATAAGATGAAAGTGTTTTTTACATATGTCATCTAAAATTTCAAAGAATAGCCCTTCTTTACTTTTAAAACCATCATAAATATTAGAATAAGATCCTCCAGATAATTTAATAATATCACTCAAACTTGTTTCTTGGTATCCTTTTGTTAAAAAAAGCTCTAAGGCCACTGCTTTGATTTTTTCTTGTCTGGCTAAAACTTTTTGTGATGGTGTTCTATTTGAGTTCATTTTTATCCTTTATAAGAGTGCTTTTAGGGTATACAAATATACTTTTTCTAAAAACCGAAATTTTTTCATTATCCTTTGCGTAAGCTTTTATATGTAAAGGAAAGATTACGTCTTTTTTATCATTATTTGCTAAATTTTTTGTAGCCCTGATAACAACTATTTTTTTGACTTGTTCTCCTGCTTTTAATTTAAAAGGTTTGTTTGGTCTTATGATTTCAATTCCATCATTTATTCCTTCTAAATTTGCTGTAAAATAATATTCATGAGGTTTAGAATCTGTATTTTGAAACAAAAAGGTATAAGCATTTGAAATGACTAATTCACCTTTAACATTTGAAATATTATATAATTCACTACTACGATTGATATTTAAAAGCATGCTTTCTTTTTTGCTTCCCATGATGATTAAAGCCAGTAAAGCAATTAAAAGAACTATAAAATATGCTATCGTTCTAAATCTTAAATAATGAACTTTAGAACGCGTTTCAATAGCTTTTGCACTTGTCCAATTGATCAAACTTGGACGATTAAATTTGCTTTGCACCTTAGAGCAAGCATCGGCGCATTCAAGACAATTGATACATTCAAGTTGCATTCCTTTGCGTATGTCAATATGAGTTGGACAGATGCTAACACAGGCTTCGCAACCTATGCATTCTCCCTCAGGTGGTTTTTTATGAAGTTTGGTATGTCCATCATAGATCAAGCCCCCGCGTTTTTCATCGTAAATCACTTGCATTGTATCATGATCAAACATTACAGATTGTATTCTTGCATAAGGACAGACATAAACACAAAACTTTTCTTGTAAATAGGTAATATCTAAAGTAAAAAGTAAGCTAGCACAAAATAAAATTCCAAGTAAAAGTAGATGCTCGCCAGGGTTTTGAATATAATTGAAAAAATCTTCAGGAGGAATAAAGTACCAAAGTAAATTACTAACAGCAACTAAAGATATAAAATAAAAAATTATTACTCCAAGAAATTTTTTAAAATATTGTCTCTCATATTCTTTTTGTTTGTTATTGATATTTTTGCGAATTTTAAGAAATTTAGTTTGTATGATATCTCTATATATAACTCTAAAAATCGTTTGTGGACAACTCCAAGCACACCAAATTCTTCCACCTAAAGTTGTAATAAAAAAAATAAATAAAAAAAGAAATATAAGAACAAAAGGCATGAGATAAAATTCTTGTGTTGAGAAAGAAAGAAAAAATAGGTTTAATTTAGAGTGATCAAAACTTAAAAGAAAAAAATGGTTTTCATTAATTTTTATGAAAGGTAGGGCAAATATGATAATACTTGCAATTAAATATACAAAATATCGTTTTTTTGTATAGTTTGTAATGTGTCCTTGCATTTTTAGACCTTAATTATAATTTTTAGCACTTTATAATTAAGGATTATAACCGATAAAAACTAAAACAATTTTTAAATGCTTTCTAAGTTAGAATTAATAAGAAGTGTTTTATAATTATATTTCACAACAAAAATTTACACAGAAAGGTGGTGAGGACTGTGCCAGGAATCAAGGTGCATCCTAACGAGTCTTTTGATGAAGCGTATCGTAAATTCAAAAAACAAGTAGATAGAAATCTAGTTGTGACTGAAGTAAGAGCAAGAAGATTTTTTGAGCCTATGACTGAAATTCGCAAAAAACAAAAAATTTCAGCACGCAAAAAAATGCTTAAAAGACTTTATATGCTTAGACGCTACGAGTCAAGACTCTAACCCAAAAGCCCGAAAGGGCTTTTTTTATATCTACAAACTTCATTTGGTATTAAATTAAAAAGTATTTATTATTTTTTGTTAAAATTTCTAATTTAAATTTTCTGTTTTTAGGATAAACTTATGAAAAAAATCAAAAAAATCATTCAAATTGGTATGATAGGTGGTTTAGCAGCTGTTGCTGGAGGTGCTTTAGCAGGTTGCGGAAGTAATAATGACAATGCAGATACTTTAAATCAAGCAGCTAATGCTCAAGGAGCTTTTGTAATTATCGAAGAAACAGCTCCAGGGCAGTATAAAATCAAAGATCAATATCCAAGTAATGAAACAAGGGTAGTTTTAAAAGATCTTGATGGCACAGAAAGAATTTTATCTAAAGAAGAAATGGATGCTTTGATTAAAGAAGAAGCAGCTAAAATTGATAATGGAACTTCAAATTTAACTAAAGACAATGGACAAATTAGCAGTGGAGGATTGAGTTTAGGAGAAACTTTACTCGCAAGTGCTGCAGGTGCTATTTTAGGAAGTTGGATAGGTTCAAAACTTTTCAATAATCAAAATTTTGCTAACCAACAACGCGGTGCTTTTTCAAATCAAAGTGCTTATCAAAGGAGTGTTAATAGTTTTAATAAAGCAGGCACAACAAGCTCTGCTTCAAGTGCTAAAAAATCAGGTTTTTTTAGTGGAGGCTCTAAAGCTGCAAGTTCTAGTTCCTCTTTTGGCTCTTAAGGATAAATAATGCAATTACTACAAGTGGATAAACTTCAAAAAGATTATTTAGAGAATATAGGTTTTTCTTGGCATACAGATGAAGATGGAAGTGATTATATTAGTGATAAGTTAGTTTGTGTTAAAGAAAGTGAAGCTAATGCTTATTATGAAGCGGTGAATGAGCTTTATGATATGTTTATTGCTGCAGCGCAAGAAGTGATTGATAATAATCGTTTTGATGAGCTTGGAATTCCTTTTAATCTTATTGATGCGATTAAGATGAGTTGGGAAAATGAAGTGCATTGGCATTTATATGGGCGTTTTGATTTAGCGGGTGGGCTTGATGGCAAGCCTATAAAACTTATAGAATTTAATGCTGATACCCCTACTGCTCTTTTTGAAAGTGCGATTTTACAATGGGCGCTTTTAAAACAAAATGGAATGGATGAAAGTGCACAATTTAACAGTATTTATGAAAGTTTGATGGATAATTTTAAAAGACTTATTACTCTTGATGAAAGTGTTGAAGGGTTTGAAGAGCATTATCAAGGATGGAAAATTCTTTTTTCAAGTGTTGCAGGAAGTAAAGAAGAGGAAATCACTACAAAATTGCTTGCACATATTGCAAATGAAGCAGGTTTTCAAACTAATTTTTCCTTTGTAGATGAGGTAGAATTTAGCGAAGAAGGAATTTTTAAAGAGGGTGAAAATTATGAGTATTGGTTTAAGCTTATTCCTTGGGAAGATATAGCTATAGAAGAGGGTGAACTTGCTATGCTTTTAACTCAGATCATGCGTAATCAAAGAGCGATTATTTTAAATCCTGCTTATACGCTTTTATTTCAATCTAAGGGAATTTTAAAAATTTTATGGGAGCTTTATCCAAATCATCCATTACTTTTAGAAACAAAAGATACTCCTTTAGAGGGTAAAAACTATGTTAAAAAACCTGTTTTTGGTAGAGAAGGCGCAAATATAAGTATAATTAAAGATGGAAAAACTTTGCATGAAAATGTAGGCCCTTATGGGAATAATAAGGCTATTTATCAAGAGTATGTAGAGTTAAATTCGTATGAAAATGAATATTATCAAGCAGGTGTTTTCTTTGCCTATGAAGGGTGTGGTTTAGGATTTAGAAAAGGCGGTCTTGTGCTTGATAATTATTCTAAATTTGTCGGACATATTATAAAGGATTGAAAAATGAAAATTGTTTGTTTAGATGCGGCAACTTTAGGGGATTATGATTTAAGTGTTTTTGAAAAATTTGGTTCTTTGCAAATTTATACTACAACAAATAAAGAGCAAACCATAGAGCGTTTAAAAGATGCTAATGTCGCCATGACAAACAAGGTTGTAATCGATAAAGATGTGATTGATGCTTGTAAAAATTTAAAACTCATTTTAGAAACTGCTACAGGGGTTAATAATATCGATATTGAGTATGCTAAAGAAAAAGGTATTATTGTAAAAAATGCTGCTGGGTATTCTACCATGAGTGTTGTACAACATACTTTTGCGTTTATGTTTACTTTTTTAAATCAAGTGCTTTATTATGACAAATGGAGTAAAGAGGGTAAATGGTGTGAAAGTCCTATTTTTACAGATTATAGTAGAGTTTTAAATACCTTAAGTGGTAAAAAACATGGTATTATAGGCTTAGGAACTATAGGTAAAGAAGTGGCAAAAATTTCAAAGGCTTTTGGAGCTGAAATTTATTATTATTCTACGAGTGGAGCTAATAAAAACGCAGATTTTATACATTTGGAATTAAAAGATTTATTAAAAACTTGTGATATTATAAGTATCCACGCACCTTTAAATGAAAAAACTAAAAATTTACTCACCTCTGAAGAATTAAAGCTTTTAAAAGATAATGCGATTTTGATTAATGTAGGAAGAGGTGGGATTATCAATGAAAATGATTTAGCTAAAATCATAGATGAAAAAAATATTCGTGTAGGGCTTGATGTTTTAGAAATTGAACCTATGATGAAAAATCATCCACTTTTAAGCATTAAAAATAAAGAAAATCTTATTATCACTCCTCATGTTGCGTGGGCGAGCAAGGAGGCTTTAAATGCTTTAATGGATATAGTTTATAATAATTTAAAAGAATGGATAGAAAATGGCAAGTGAACATAGTTTTGATATTTCAGCAGCTTTAGATAAACAAGAGTTAAAAAATGCTTTTGAACAAGCTAAAAAAGAACTTGATAGTCGTTATGACTTAAAAGGAATTAAGTGTGAGATTGATTTAAGCGAAAAAGAGAGTATTTTTAAACTCAGTTCTTCTAGTGAAGGAAAACTTGATGTTTTAAAAGATATAGTGATTTCTAAACTTATCAAAAGAGGAATTAATCCTAATGCTATTAAAGAGCTTTCTCGTGAAAGTGGAGCAATGTTTCGTTTAAATTTGAAAGCAAACGATGCTATTGATAGTGAAAATGCTAAAAAAATCAATAAAGTTATTAAAGATAGCAAGCTTAAAGTTAATTCTTCGATTCGTGGTGAAGAAATTCGTGTTACAGCAAAACAAATCGATGATTTACAAGCTGTGATGAAGCTTGTAAAAGAGCTTGATTTAGAGTTAAATATTAGTTTTAAAAATCTCAAATAAGGTCAAATTTGAAACATTGTTTAGCTCTATGTTTTGTTTTTTTTCTTTGTGCTTGTAGTGTGAAAAATCAAAATTTTTCAAGTCAAAGCTTGATGGTTTTGATTGCTTCTCCTATGATAAAAATCAATGATACAGCTTTTTTAAAAAAAGAAAATAATGCTTTAAATTTAGAAGTTTATAAACTAGGGCAAGCTTTTTTTGAACTCAAAATCAAAGATAAAATTTGCATCAATGCAGTGTGTTATGATAAACAAGTGTTTAATCAAAAATTTTTTAAAAATGTATATTATGATGATATTTTAAGTGATATTTTAAAGGCAAATCCTTTATGGCAGGGTAAAAATTTAGAAAAAACTGATTGTGGTTTTGAACAAAATTTAAAAGCAAAAAATTATGAAATTTTTTATCAAGTTTGTGATAATAAAGTAAGTTTTTTTGATAAAATTTCACATACTAAAATTATCTTAACGCATATTCAAAATTGAAGGATAGAGTTTGAAATTTTTTTTACTGGTATTTTGCTTTGTAAATCTAGCTTTAGCGAAAGTTTATAAAGGTGAATTGCATTTTTATCATTTACAGGATAAAGAAATTTTTGCCATAGTTTATGATAATGCACCTATGACTCCACTTTTTGACAGGGATAAAGATCAAACAAGTTCTAGTTTTTTAATTGTTGATGATATAAATGGAAATTTAGAGATTCCACTCGTTAAGATAAATGATTTTTGGCAAGATGAGTGTAAAAAATATAAAATCAATTCTTCTAAAATGCTTACATATGATAATAAAAATTTTCAAGGAGAAAATTTAGGAACAACTACTTTAGAACTTGTCGAAACGCAAGATGGCATTCGTATAAAGCGTAGTCTTGATTTTATAGGTTTTAATGATGATTTTAAAGAATTTCATCCTGTTCATAAGGGTGTATTTAGTTTTGAACAAATTCGCCAAAAACCTATTTTTTTACAAGATGGAAAAATTAGTTTTGAAGAATGGTATTATTTTTATGAAGATGGTATGAGTCGTGCTATTTTAGAGTTGAATAATTTTGTTTATGATATTAATGCTCACGCGTTTGTAAAACTAAATGATTTATATAATACTGAAAATCAAAAATTTCAAAATCTTTTACATGAGAAGCTTAAAAATACATGTGATGAGTGTTTTGAAGATCTGCAAAATTTACAATTTAATAATAATTTTTTGCTTAATAATGGAAAACTAAAAATTTGTTATCTACCTTTTGAAGGTCATTTTTTAGATGAAAATATTTGCGTAGAATTTAATGAAGATGAGCTTAAGGAATTTAAAAAATAATGGAAAAATTAAAAAATTTTTTAAGTTTGAAAAATATAGAAGATACTCAAATTTATAAAGAGCTTAAGTGTGCTAAAAATGAGGCTTTGATTCTTAGGGAGCTTTGTAGAAATTATGTCGTTTCTATTTCTTCTATCAATGCCTTTACTTTATTATCGACAATTTTTGGAAATGATAAGTATCTTTATCTTGATGCTTTGGAGGATTTAAAAAAACTTATTGAAAGAGGTTTTGTAAATCAAAATTCGAGTTTTTTTAAAAGTTTAGAAAATAATAAAACTCAAACATTAACTCTTGCCTTATTGCAAAGCGAGCTTAGTCTAAGTGAATATTTTTTAGAATTTTTAGAAGCAAAACCTCGTTTAAACTTTGAGAAACAAGAGGCTTATGCAGATTATTTAGAATATTTAAAAGATGAATTTGCGCGTATTCAATTATATGAAAGATTAAGTTTTATACAAAAAAGTGCTTATAATAGTGAAGTAAAAAACCAAATTAAACTTTATGAAAGACATATCAAAGAAAGACTAAAAAAAAGTAAATTTTATAATGTATTGGCTGATATTTTTAAAGAATATAATCTTGAACATAAAGAACAAATTATTTTTCTAGCACTTTTAAAAGAGGAATATGCCTTAAGTAATGAAAGTTCGATTTCTAGAGAAATGAATTCTTTACTTTCTTTAATCAGTGAAAATGATTTAGAAAGACATAAAAACAAAAAATTATTACAAGAAAATGCTCCTCTTTTAAACTTAATCGAGTATGATGAATATTTAAATGCTTTTGGAGATATTTCTAAAAGTTTTTTTATTATTGATGAAATTTTACAAAGAATTATAAATTTTGAACCAAAACAAAGTAAAAAAATCAAAATTGAAAGTGTTTTAAAAGATCAAGATATTTTCGAGCTTATAGAACCAAGCGCTGACATCAATGATATTATTATGCCTGAAAATACAAAAGAGCTTTTAGAAAATATTTTAAAACAACAAGATAAAAAAGTCCTAGAAAGACTTCATTCTTGGGGTATAAAGAGTAATAAAAATATAGAAGCTAAAATTATTTTTTATGGTCCTGCTGGTACTGGAAAAACTATGTCAGCTTTAGCTATGGCTAAATCAATGAAAAAACCTGTTCTTAGTTTTGACTGTTCTAAAATTTTGAGCAAATGGGTTGGAGAGAGTGAGCAAAATGTAAGAAAAATTTTTGATACTTATAAAAATATCGTGCAAACTTGCAAACAAAGTCCTATTTTACTTCTCAATGAAGCTGATCAGTTTTTAAGTACGCGTGTAGATGGAAGTAGTGGTAGTGATAAAATGCATAATCAAATGCAAAATATATTCTTAGAGCAAATTGAGCGTTTTAGTGGTGTGATTATCGCTACGACAAATTTTTTAGAAAGCTTAGATAGTGCATTTTCAAGAAGATTTGATTATAAGATAGAATTTAAAAAACCTGATTTTAAAGATAGGCTTAAAATTTGGGAAAAATTTCTACCTAAAAAAGCATTATTTGAAAAAGATTTTAATATAAATATTTTATCAAATTATGAATTAAGCGGAGCACAAATTTTAATGGTGGTGAAGAATACAGCTTTGAAAGTAGCTGTATCACAAGATGGGGTTTTTAAAATGCAAGATTTTATAGAAAGTATACAAAAAGAATTAAATTCAAGTTTTGATAAAAGTAAGATTGTTGGATTTTAACTTTTTAATGTTTTTGTATAGCGAACTATAAAATAAAACAAAGCTATAATTAAAGCACTCCATTCCCAAAACATAGGAATTTTTGGGGTTAAAAAATAATGATAACTTGCCAAAATTAAGCATAAATATCCCAGTTTTCTGATTTTACTAAGTTTTTTAAAGATTTTAAAAGAACTTAAAAGCATTAAAAATATGATTAAAAATGCGATAAATCCACTTGCTTCTAATAAACGATGTGAAATATCATCAAAAAGCCTTAAAATTTGAGCATTTCTATCAAAAATAAAATAATTTAAAAAGTGCAAAATCGCCCAAAAAGCTGCAAAAATACCTAAAATTTTAGGATAATTTTTTGTTTTTTTAAATTTAAGTAAAGAAAATAAAAGACTTAAATTTAAAAAGATTAAAGCAAATATTCCAGTGTAAATATAGGCTTCTTTTATAAAATCAAAGGCTTTTATGATATGATAAAAGCCATAGATTAAACTTATGATAAAGCTAAAATAAGCAAGAAATTTAAAGTATTTTGTCTGCATTAAAAATTCACTTTCAAGTCCATGTTTTTATATAAACTTGCCACTTCTTTTTCATAACCATTAAACATTAAAGTAGGCTTGGTAAAGAAGTCTCCTAAAGCCCTTTCGTTAGCTTGAGACCATCTAGGATGAGAAACATTAGGATTGACATTGGCATAAAAACCATATTCACTTGGAGCGTAACTTTCCCAAGTGGATTTAGGCTGTTCTTTAGTAAATTCTATTTTAACTATAGATTTAATACTTTTAAAGCCATATTTCCAAGGAACAACAAGACGTATTGGAGCGCCATTTTGAGGCTTTAAGGCTTTTTTATACATTCCTACTGCAAGCAAGGTAAGAGGATGCATAGCTTCATCCATGCGAAGTCCTTCTACATAAGGATAGTCTATAGTTGGAAATAAAGCGTCTTGATCGGGAAATTGACTCTTATCTAAAAGAGTGGTGAATTTAACAAATTTTGCCTCGCTTGTAGGTTTTGCCATTTCAATCAAACGACGCAATTCAAAGCCTACCCAAGGTACCACCATAGACCAAGTTTCAACACAGCGAAAACGATAAATTCTTTCTTCTAGTGGAAATTTTAAAATATCTTGCATGCTTAAAGTTAAAGGTTTTTCTATTTCTCCACTGATATTGATTTTCCAATTTTGAGTATTGAAATTTTGTGCCAATGATACAGCCTTTCTTTTATCTGTTGAAAATTCATAAAAATTGACATAATTTGTAGCCAGTTCTTCATCGCTGATTTCAAGTTTGTTTGGATTAGTATCGCTTGTGAAATTTAAAGCAGATAGTTTAGAAGCAAGCATGCTTGAACTTATTAAAGCACCCGCTCCAAGTTTTAAAAAATTTCTCCTTTGTTTATAAAGTTTTTCAGGGGTTATAAGCATAATTTTTCCTTATTAAAAATTTTTATTATTAAACTATAACAATGTTAATACAGGATTAATTTTGTGTGATTTTTTCAAGTTCTATATTGTAGAATATTTCTTCGCAAAATTCTTTATAATGATTAAGTAGTTTAATTTTTGAAGTTTCTTGCATTAGAATTTTAAATTCTAATTTTTTTAATTTTCTAAGTTCATCCTTGAGCTCTTTATCTTTTGAAAACAATAAAAAATATTCTTTAAAGATGAGCTCATAAATTTCAAAAGTTCCATCGACAAGATAATTAATCGCTTTATCAAGGTGCCGATTAGAGTCTTTAAAATTTAAAGGATTTAAAACCATGAAACAAAGATGAATCATGGCGAAGTGAAAATATTTAAGATGTTTTTCAGGTAAGGTGAACAAATCGCTTTTTTGAAAATTTTGAAGATTGTTAAAGTCAGAATTCAAGAAATGATAGCCAAAACAGTCATTGATATTTGAAATCAAATTTTTAATTTTTTGTTCTTCATCAAGTTTTTTTCTAAAGGCTACAAAATAAGCGAGAGCCTTGTAAAATATTTGAAAAAATTCAATATGTTTATTTTCTCTTAGACAAATAAGACTTAAATCTTTTGGAGAAGTGGAGTGCTCTTGCATATAATTATAAACTTTCAGGGAAATTTTATTTCTTACCTCAAGCAAGTAGCTCAAGTCTTTTTGTTTTAAAATTTGATAATAAAAAAATATAAAATCTTTAATTAAACCTTTATGATCTTTTTCAAATAATGAAATTTGAAAATCCACGCTAAGAAACTGATTGTAAAGATTAAAGTAATCGCATTCTAATTGTTGATAATTCAATATTTTATCCCACACTTAGCATAAAATTCTTTTAAAGCATGTTCTTTATCAGGCTGAGTTTTAATCCATTCTTCAAAGTGATTACACATATCCCATTCTTTTTGCTGAATTGCTTCATAATTTTGCTCTATATCGTTTTCGCTTATATTTTTTCTGTGTATTTTGTTTAAAATTTTTTCACATACAGCCCTAGGATTTTCATTTTTATATATAGGCCTTCCCACAACGATATAATCACTCAAATTTTCTCTAGCCATTGCAAGATTAGCAACACGTTTTTGATCATCACTTGTTTCTCCAAAAGGACGAATTCCAGGAGTAAGGGTTAAGAAATTTGAACTTGTGTGCTCTTTAATTTTTTTGCTTTCAAAAACAGAGCATACCATACCATCAAGTCCATTTTCATAGGATATTTTTGAAAAATTAATTACAGCTTCTTCAATTTTTTGTCTATAAATACTAAAGAAATTTTCTTCATCAAAACTCGTAAGAGCAGAAACTGCTAAAACTAAAGGTCTTTTTGAAAATTTGCTAAGCCGTGTCATAACTTCTTGTATGGCTATTTTTCCAGCACTTGCGTGGATATTGATCATATCAACACCAAGTTTTGATACTTCTTCGCAAGCATCTGCCATAGTGTTGGGAATATCATGAATTTTAAGATCAAGAAATATTTTAAAATCATCAACTTTTTTAAGTTCTTCTATGAATTTAAAACCATCTCTTAAATATGCTCTTAAACCTACTTTTAACCATATGTCTAAATTTTTTAATTCTTTGGCAAGTTGTAAGCATTCTTCTTTTGTAGAAAGATCAAGTGCGACACAAAGCTTCATTTTTTAGCCTTTATTAAGGCATCTAAAACTCCATTTATAAATTTTGGAGAATTGTCATTAGCAAGTTCTTTAGCAAGTTCTATAGCCTCATTGATGACAATGGCGCTAGGAGTATCGGTAAAAAGTAACTCATAAGCTCCAAGTCTTAGTATAGCTCTTTCTACATGTCCTAAAGCTGTAATTTGATTATCATTTAGAAATGAATTTAAGGTTTCATCAATATTGTTTAAATTATCTAAAATTCCATTATATAAATTTAAAGTAAAATTTTTTTGTTCATTGCGTATTTTTTTTTCATCTAAAATTTCATCTACAAAAACGTTGTTTTGAGAATTTAATTCAAAAGCATAAAGTAAGGAGATGACGCTTTGGCGAACTTGATGACGCGTTGCCATTAAAGCTCCTTGCTTAAATTTAACATCTCGATTACAGTTGTCATAGCTTCAAAGCCTTTATTGCCTGCCTTGCTTCCAGCTCTTTCTATGGCTTGTTCTATTGTGTCTGTAGTTAAAACACCAAAGCTTACAGGGATATTATGATTTAAACTCACATTGGCTATGCCTTTGGTGGTTTCTGCTGAAACATAGTCAAAATGCGGAGTTGAGCCACGAATTACTGCACCTACGCAACAAATTGCATCAAATTTTTTGCTTTCTATAGCTTTTTTTAACGCATACGGAAGTTCAAAAGCACCAGGAACAAGTATAAGGCTTAGATTTTCCTCTTTGCCTCCGTGTCTTAAAAAAGCATCTTTTGCTCCTTCTACAAGGCGATCTGTGATGATATGATTAAATCTTGCATTAATGATAGCAATTTTTGTATTTGAGTCTAAATTTAATTTTCCTTCAATAATATTCATTTGTTTTCCTTTATGATATTTTGTATTTCTAGTAATGTATTAACGCAATTTTTAAGGCGTGTAAGATTAAGCATATTGGGTCCATCGCATAAAGCCTCGCAAGGATTAATATGTGTTTCAAAGAAAAAGCCATCTATCCCTACGGCTGCTGCCGCTCTTGCTAAAGGTTCTACAAATTCGCTTTTCCCTCCGCTACTTCCACCTGCAGCCCCTGGCATTTGTACGCTATGGGTAGCATCAAAAATAACTGGAGCAAATTCACGCATGATAACTAAAGAACGCATATCTACTACTAAATTTCCATAGCCAAAGCTAGCTCCTCTTTCAGCTACAAAAACACCATTTTTTTGAGCAGCTTCATAGCCTTCATCTTCTATACCACGGGTTTGTAGAACTTTTTTAACGCTGTATTTGATATCGCTTGGGTTTAAAAATTGTCCTTTTTTGATATTAACTTTTGCCTTAGTTTTTGCTGCAGCTACAAGTAAATCGGTTTGACGACATAAAAAAGCAGGAATTTGCAAGACATCAGCTACTTCACTTACAGGGTTTGCTTGATTGCTTTCGTGTATATCGGTTAAGATTTTCATACCAAATTCATCTTTTACGCTTTGTAAAATTTTTAATCCTTCTTCAAGACCAGGACCTCGAAAAGAATTAATACTTGTGCGATTGGCCTTATCAAAACTTGATTTGAAATAAAATTCTATATTTGGATTTTCATTAAAATTTTTTAACTGTTCAGCAACTTTAAAAATCAAATCTTTGCTTTCTATCACGCAAGGACCAGCAATGAGTATCATTTTTTTCATTTTTTTCCTTTGTTCTTAACTAAAATTAATCCACCAAAAATAATGCCTATTATACCTAAAAAAACCATAGTACTTGGTAAATTATCTCCTAAAATTATCCCAACTATCATACTAAATACTACATCAAGATAACTAACTCCGGCAACCACTCCTGCTTGTTTAGCGATACCATAAGCTTTGGTGACATGAATTTGATAAATGGTACCTAAAGTTCCCATAATGGCAATGATAAGCCAAGCTGTAAGACTTGGCATCACAAAAGGCGCTAGAATGAAATCTAAATGTAAAGAATCAAGATGCTGTGGTTCAAAAAATTCAGCACTGATCATAGAAATTAAAGGCATTAAGGTTCCTAAAAGGATAAAAGAAAAGGCAATTTGTTCTGTAGTGTAGGATTTTCTAAGTTCTCTTACACTTGTAAGAGCTAAAGCGGCTAAAAATCCACTCGTGATACCTATAACTGAATTTTTTAAATCAAAGCCTGAATGATTTAAATTATGAGCCCAAGGCTGAGCGATTAAAAGCACTCCACCAAATGCTATTAAAATTCCTATCCAGCCTTTGATGCCAATATTTTCTTTAAAAACAACAAAAGCTATTAAAGTAATAAAAATAGGAGCAGTTTTTTGAAAAGCAAAAGCTCCGCCTAGTGTAATATTTGAAACATTATAGAAAAACATATATAGTGAAAGCGTGCCTACTACTCCACGAAATACCAAGAGCCAAAAATGTCCCCCTTCTTTATGCGCCTTAGATCGTTTTAAAAGATAGACTATGAAAAAAATTCCTATGATATTTCTAAAAAACATAATTTCTATAGAACTCATTTCCTTGCTAAGAATTTTTGCACAAGCTCCCATAAGTGCAAAATCCAAACATGCTAAAATCATGAAATAAATTCCTAAATTATGCTTGATTACTTTTAGCATTTTTTTCCTTGACTAAAATCTGGGTTAATTCTAGTCTTTTTTGCTTAATATTAAGCCAAATTTTATATAATTTTAAAAATATAATTTTCTAGGAAAAAAATGCAAAGCATCATACTTATAGGCAAGCCAAATGTTGGTAAATCAAGTCTTTTTAATAGAATGGCAAGACAAAGAATAGCTATTACAAGCGATATTTCGGGTACAACTAGAGATACAAATAAAACAGAAATTCATATTAATTCAAAAAAAGCCATGCTTATTGATAGTGGAGGGCTTGATGAAAGTGATGAACTTTTTAAAAATGTGAAAAAAAACACTTTAAAAGTAGCCAAAGAAAGCGATATCATACTTTATCTAGTTGATGGAAAATTAGCGCCTGATGATGAGGATAGACAGTTTTTTTATTCTTTAAAAAAACTTGGAAAACCTATAGCCTTAGTGATTAATAAAGTAGATAATAAAAAAGATGAAGAAAGGGCTTGGGAGTTTGCAAATTTTGGCGTAAAGGAAATTTTTAATCTTTCAGTAACCCATAATGTAGGCTTAGATGAACTTTATGAATGGCTTGAAAAATTCTTATATGAAGAGTTTTTAATCCCTGATGAAGAAGAAAATTTAGAAGATTTTTTAGAGCATTATGAAGAAGGAAAAGAATTTCAATTTAAAGAAGTCGATCAAAATCATATAAGAGTGGGTATTGTAGGGCGTGTAAATGTTGGAAAATCAAGTCTTTTAAACGCTTTGGTTAAGCAAGAACGCAGTGTTGTAAGTTCTATCGCAGGAACTACTATAGATCCTGTTAATGAAAGTATAGTTTATAAAGATAAAGTGATAGAATTTGTTGATACTGCAGGTATTAGAAAAAGGGGTAAAATTCAAGGACTCGAACGCTTTGCTCTAAATCGCACGGAAAAAATTTTATCTCATTCTCAAATAGCACTTTTGGTTTTAGATGCGCATGAGGGCTTTAACGAGCTTGATGAACGCATTGCTGGGCTTGTGGCTAAGCATTATTTGGGTGTGATTATTGTTTTAAATAAATGGGATAAAAGTGAGATGGATTTTGATAAGACTGTAAAAGAATTGCGTCTTGATCGTTTTAAATTTCTAGCTTACACACCCGTGATTAGTGTATCAGCTTTAAGTGGAAAAAGGGTGCATGTTTTACTCGATAAAATTTTGCAAATTTTTGAGAATTTCACTCAAAAAATCCAAACTTCTAAGCTTAATACTTTGATAGAAAATGCCACAAGAGCACATCCTTTGCCGCATGATTATGGGAAGTTGGTTAAAATTTATTATGCAGTACAATATGATTTAGCACCGCCAAAAATTGCACTTATTATGAATCGTCCTAAGGCCTTGCATTTTAGCTATAAGCGTTATTTGCAAAATCAAATCAGAAAAGAATTTAATTTCGAAGGTGTGCCTTTAGTGATTGCTTCGCGTAAAAAGGGCAGTAAAGAAAATGATGAAAGTTAAAAATATCGTTTTTATAGGATTTATGGGTTCTGGAAAAAGCACTTTGGCAAGAGCTTTAGCTAAGGATTTAGATCTTGTTTTTTTAGATAGTGATTTTTTAATAGAACAAAAATTTAATCAAAAAGTTAGTGAAATTTTTGAACAAAAAGGGGAGAATTTTTTTAGAGAACAAGAGCAAAAAATGTCTGATTTTTTTAGTTCTTGTGAGAAAGCTTGTATTGCTACGGGTGGAGGGTTTGTTAATGTTTCAAATTTAGAAAAAGTAGGTTTTTGTATTTATTTAAAAGCAGATTTTGAATATTTAAAAAAGCGTTTAGATGAAAATGAAATTTCTAAAAGACCTTTGTTTTATGATGAAATTAAAGCAAAAAAATTATATAATGAGCGTTTAAGCAAGTATGAACAAAAGGCAAATTTTGTTTTAAATATAGAAAATAAAAATATAGACAAACTTTTAAGCGAGATTAAAAAGGTGATAAAATGAGAGTATTAACAGGCCTTCAGCCAAGTGGCGATTTGCATATAGGTAATTATTTTGGTGCGATTAAGCAAATGGTAGATGCACAAGAAAAAAGCCAAATGTTTATGTTTATTGCTAATTATCATGCCATGACTTCTTCTCAAGATGGAGAAAAACTTAAACAAAATTCCTTAAAAGCTGCTGCGGCTTTTTTAAGCCTTGGTATAGATCCGCAAAAGAGCGTTTTTTGGTTGCAAAGTGATGTTAAGGAAGTTATGGAGCTTTATTGGATTTTATCGCAATTTACTCCTATGGGTTTATTAGAGCGTGCGCATAGTTACAAGGATAAAGTTGCTAAGGGGCTTAGTGCTTCACATGGGCTTTTTTCTTATCCTGTTTTAATGGCAGCTGATATTTTACTTTTTGATACACAAATTGTCCCTGTAGGAAAAGATCAAATCCAGCATGTTGAAATCGCACGCGATATTGCTTTAAAAGTTAATAATGAATGGGGTGAAATTTTTACCCTTCCAGAGGCTAAAGTTAATGAAGAAGTAGCTGTAGTTGTAGGCACTGATGGGGCAAAAATGAGTAAATCTTATCAAAATACTATAGATATTTTTAGCAGTGAAAAAATCTTAAAAAAACAAATTTCTTCCATAGTTACAGATAGTACCGCTTTAGAAGATCCAAAAGATCATGAAAACTGCAATATTTTTAAAATCGCAAAGCTTTTTTTAGATGAATCAGGGCAAAAAGAATTACAAATACGCTATGAAAAAGGTGGTGAGGGTTATGGACATTTTAAAATGTATTTAAACGAGCTCGTAAATGCTTATTTTAAAGAAGCAAGAGAAAAATATAATGAGCTTTTAGAAAAGCCTTCGCATTTGAAAGAAATTTTGGATTTTGGTGCGACAAAAGCAAGAAAAATCGCCCAAGAAAAAATGCAAAAAATTTATGAAAAAATCGGACTTTAAGGAGTAGAAAATGCTAGATTTAAAAAATTTGCAAAATAATTTTGATGAAGTGGCTAAAAAGTTAAAAAATAAAAAAGTTGATGAAAATATCTTAAAAAAACTTGCTGAACTTTTTGCAAGTTTAAAAAAAGAAAAAACAACTTTAGAAGAATTTCAAGCTTTTCAAAATAAATTCAGTAAAGAGCTTGCTACAGCCGAAGATAAAGAAAGTTTAAAAGAAAAATTAAGTGAAAATAAAAGCAAAATTAATGAGCAAAGCGCTAAAGTAAATGTTTTAGAAAATGAGCTTGAAGAAATCGCTCATGCCATCCCAAATATCCCTGATGAATGTGTGCCTGTGGGTGAAGATGAAGATGAAAATGTGGAGCTTAAAAAAGTATTAAATCCGCCTAGCTTTGATTTTACTCCAAAAGAACATTTTGAATTAGGTGAGAGTTTAAATTGGCTTGATTTTGTGCGCGGGGTAAAAATTTCACAAAGCCGTTTTTGTGTGCTTAAGAACGAAGGAGCTTTATTAAGTCGTGCTTTGGTAAATTATATGATAGATTTTAATAGAAGTCGTGGATTTGAATTTGTTAATGTACCTTTTTTGGTAAATGGTGCTACTATGTTTGGGACAGGTCAGTTGCCAAAATTTAAAGAAGATATGTATAAGGTAGATGATGAGGATTTGTATTTGATCTCAACTTCTGAAATTCCAGTAACCAATCTTTACAGCGGGGAAATTTTAGCTAGTGAAACTTTACCTATAAAAATGACTTGTTATAGCGCTTGTTTCAGAAAAGAAGCAGGCAGTGCAGGGCGTGATACAAGAGGTATTATAAGACAACACCAGTTTGAAAAAGTAGAGCTTGTAAGTATTGCTAAACCTGAGCAAAGTGATAGCGTGTTTAATGAAATGCTTGAGTGTGCAAGTGATTTACTGAGTTCTTTAGGTTTAGCGCATAGACATTTGATGCTTTGCACCGGAGATTTGGGTTTTAGTGCGGCAAAAACTGTAGATCTTGAAGTGTGGCTTCCAGGACAAAATAAATATCGTGAGATCAGCTCGGTTTCAAATTGTCGTGATTTTCAAGCAAGACGCGCTAAAATTCGCTATAAAAACAAACAAGGAAAAAATGAACTTGTTCACACTCTTAATGGCTCATCTTTGGCGGTAGGAAGAACTTTGGTAGCGATTATGGAAAATTATCAAGATAAAGAAGGAAAAATTCATATTCCTGATGTTTTGAAAAAATATTTTTAAAGAGTATAGATGGCTGAACAAGAAGATATAATACTAGAAAAACCCGAAGATGGCTTAAACCAACCAAGACTTGATGAGAGTTTAGAGGGATTTAAGGGGCAAGAGGGGCAAGCTCCAGAAGATGAAGAATTTGCATCATTGCCAGAAGAATTACCTCAAGAAAATAGTGACAGTGGTTTTAAATTTACAAGAGAAAGTGCGCCTGAAGATGTATCAACTTTTGAAGAAGTTGAAAGTCAAGAGCCTACACCTTGGTATAAAGATCGTAAGTTTATGTCTCTTGTGGGTTTATCTTTGGGGATCGTTTGTATTTTAGTTTTTACACTTTTTTATTTAACTTTTAGCGAAGGAAAAATTAAACCAGATATTATAGCTTCTAAGCCTTTAGAACAACCTGTTGTTATGCCTGATGAATCATATAAATACAATGATATGCAAAGAATTGATGGTATGATCCAAAAAGCAAATGCTTTATATTTAAAGGGTGAGGTTGAACAGGCTTTAAAAGTTTATGAGCAAGTTGCTGTATATAATGAATCTTTATCTAATTATAATTTAGGTGTTTCTCAAATGAATGAGAATAAATTCCAAGAAGCTTTTGAAAGTTTCAAGAAAGCTATAGCCAATGGAGAAAATCAATGTGTAGCTGCTATCAATGCTGCTGTTTGTGCTTTAAAGCTTAATGATAAGGAAAAATTTAGATATTATATTGATTTAGCTCAAGTGTATCTTCCAAAAGAAGGAAAATCAAAATTATATGATTATTATTTAAGCTTGATTAATTATTACAAAGGATATTACCCTGAGGCCTTGCAAATGTTGCAAAGAACAGATGTGGAGCCGTATTCTGATGTTGCAAAGTATTTGTCTGCTAAAATTTATGCAAAAATGGACTTTGATTCCAAGGCTATACAGCAATTAAATTCTCAAGGCAATTTTGAATCCAGTTTATCTTTAGGACTTTTATACGCTAGAATAGGAGAATATGCTAAAGCTAAAGTTGCTTTAAGTACAGCGATGAAAATTGAAAGAGATTTTAATCAGAGTTTGGCGGCTTTAACATTGGTTGATATTAAAACAGGAAATTATCAAGATATGTTAGCGCGCTTGCAAAATTCTTATGATAATGATCAAGATAGATACAAGATTTTAGATACTTATAAAATTCAAGTTCGTTTAAATAAGGATCTTTTTAATATAGCAGTTGCTCAAAATTCTTTTTCAAAAGATTTGTTAAAAAAACAAAAAGATCAATTTGATTTGCTTTTTTATTTTGCACCTTATCAAGTGTTTGATAGTAAGCAGGCTGCTTTATATATTAAAAAAGCTAATGTTACAGATTTCGTAGATGATAGTGCTGATGCGGGAGTTTATCTTAATACAAGTAAAGCTCTTTCATCTACCAATGTAAAAATTGCCAATATTATTAACTATGCATTAAATCAGAAGTTACGCCTTGCTAACCAAGAATTTCAAAAACTTATCAAGGATTATCCAGAACATAGTATTTTACATTATAATTTGGCTTTAACTTATGCCCAAATGCAAAATTATGAACTTGCTTATAAGCATTTTTCAAGTTCATATCATCTTAATCCTAAAAATTACTTAGCGGGTGCTTTTGCTATGTTTTGTGCAAAATTAATTGATATTGATACAACTAAACTTTACAATGAAATTCTTGATAATATAGCTGCTGATTCTAATTTTAAAGCTAATATGCAAAAAAGTATGTTATTTTTAGTTAATAATAATTATATTTCTATGCTTCCTTATTTAGATGAAACAAAAAAAGATACGCCTTTGAGTTTGATTTTTGAAGCTATTGTTGCTAAAAATAATAACCTTAATAATCAAGTAGATGTGAAAATTGCTAAATTGCGTTCAGAGTTGCCTGAAGATATTTTGGCAAATATTTTGTATTTTAATTCTTTAAATTCAAATTTAAATATTAAAGAATATGCTCAAAATGCTCAAATTCATTTTAAAAATTTAAAACTTGATTATCGTAGTGTTTTTGGTGGGCCAAGTATCGCTAGAGAATTTTATGTTAATTTAATGCATATTGCAGGGCTTTTGAATTTAGAAAGACAGAAATTTAAAGAGTTGATTAATGTTTCAGGAGTAAAAGATGAGGGTATTTTACAAACTTTAGCTTATTTGGATATTTTTGCACAGCAATACGAGGAGGCTTATGCGCTTTATAATTCTTTGATTGATGATTATGGAGCTAAAGATACTAAAACTTTATTTTTAGCAGCCGTAGCAGCCGTAGGTGCAAATAATCCAAATTCAGCTATAGCACTTTTGCAGCTTTCTAAACTTACAGATAAAAATAACAAAGAAAGTAAAGCAGCCCTTGGTATGTTGTATCAAGAAGTAAAGAACTATGAAGCTGCGATATCTCAGTATAAAACTTTACCTAATAATTTTAAGAGTGAATTTTTTACTTTTGATATTAATAACAACTAAAAATGCTTAGAAATTTCTAAGCATTTTTAGTTAAGCTTGAAGATCTAGAGTTTTTCCACCTAGTTCATCGATGCGATCGCTAACTTTTTTAAGTGCCGCATCTATTGTATCTTGACTGATTTGAGGAAGTTCTCCACCCCACATTTTTTCTGCTTGCTCAAATCCTTTTTTCATACCTTCAAGACCTTTTTTTAATTTTTCAACATCATCGCCACCGCCTTTAATAACAAAATCCGCGATGCGATTGGCTGTATTTTCCACTCCAAAAAAACCATCTTCACTTACAAGTTGTTGAAGTTCATCTGTATTCATATCAAGTGGATTTTTGCCACTGTAGCCTAAGGATGCAAAATCAATATTTGTAAGTATAGATTTTGCAGTATCTAAATTGGCACCATTTAAAAGACTACCTAGTCCAGTTTGGGCATTGCTCGAACCTATTACAGCATTCATTGTTTGCTGTTGAAACTGAACTAGGTAAATTTGTGTAATGCCCTTTCCACCAAGTGCATTTAATTTTTCAAGGGTATTTTTATCTACATCCTTGCTAGAATTAGCACTTTGAACATTTTTGTCTTTTGTGTTTTCCTTAGCATCATCTGCCTTCTTATTGCTAACTTGTGTTTGTGCCATGCTAGCGACATTTGAAAAAGTATTCACTTGCATATTTGCTCCTTTGTGTGAGGCTTTAATTTATATCGACTTTTGACTTAAAAAATTTATAAGGACATTAAATTCCTTATTTTCAAAGGAATTTAATGTTTTATTGTAGATAATAAGTAATTTGCTCTTTATTGAGAATGCGGATAAGATTGCTAGTACCTTCTACTCCTGTTGGAAAGCCTGCAGTTAGAAGATAGCATTTATCTTCATCCATAAAACCTTTTTCAACACTTGATCTTACAGAGTCTTTTAATAATTCTGTAAGTTTATTACTTTTGTTAACCAAGATCGCAGGATTAACTCCCCAAACTATACTTAAAGAGTTTAAGGTTTTTTCAGAATGCCCTACTGCTATGATTTCTATATTTGGACGATATCTTGCAATCTTAATAGCAGATTTTCCGCTACTTGTTAAAGAAAAAATAGCATCAGCGTTAAGATCTGTTGCAAGATGAGCTGAAGAACGCATGATTTTATCTGTATTGTCTAAATCATTAAAATCATTAAATTTGTTATATGGATAGCGTTTTTCTGTTTCTATTATAGTTTGGCACATTATATCAACAGCGTTTGCAGGATCTATACCAACGGCACTTTCTTCACTTAGCATTACTGCATCTGTTCCATCTAAAACAGCATTTGCAACATCTGAAATTTCAGCTCTTGTGGCGGTTTTGCTTTTGGCTAATGAAAAAAGCATCTGAGTCGCAGTAATAACAGGCTTAGAGGCATTGTTTGCCTTTTGTATAATTTCTTTTTGGATATTAGGAACTTTATAATAAGGTACCTCAATACCTAAGTCTCCTCTTGCAACCATTATACCATCGCTAGATTTAATAATCTCATCAATATTTTCTACTGCATCAAATTTTTCAATTTTTGCAAAAATAGATATTTTTGCGTTATTTTGTGCTAAAATTTCACGAACTTCATCAATATCGTGCGCATTTTGTACGAAAGATATTGCTAAAAAATCTACTTCATTTTTTATACCCCAAAGTAAATCATTTTTATCTTTTTGTGTAATAACATCAATATTGATTTTAGTATTCGGAAAATTAATACCTTTATTTGAGTTTAAAAAACCATCATTTTCTATAATGGTTTCAATTTTTTGATCATCTATGCTTACTACTTTAGCACGAATTGATCCATCATATAGATAAATATATTCATCAATTTTTAACATATCTAAAATGGATTTTTGATTAATACTGATTTTGTAATGATTTTGAGCAATCTTCTCCCCTAAAATTGTTTCACGATAAAAATCAAGTCTATCACCCTTTTTTAATTCAAATGGTTCTTTAAGTTCACCTGTACGAATTTTAGGACCACTAATGTCTTGTAAAATTCCAATACGAATATGCAATTCTTTAGCTACTTTTCTTATGCTATCTAAGTTTTTTTTATGATACTCATGTGTTCCATGGGAAAAGTTTAAACGGAAAACATTTACACCATTGATAATCATTTGGCGTAGAATTTCTTCCTTTTCACTTGCTGGACCTACTGTGGCTACAATTTTTGTTTTTTTAAGCATGGTAAACTCCTTTTGAAATTATTGTAGCTAAAAATAGAAACAAAATGATTACAATAATTCTGAAGAAAATTTATCTTCGTTAAATTCCATTCCTAGGTAATTGCATATAAGCTTTGCATCTCTTTCGGCATTTCCTAAACAACTCGTTGCCCCAGGACTTGGAGTCATATTGAAAATAATACCAGGGGTTTCTGTGATGCTTGCTTCACCTAGCATTAATTCTTCTTTAGTTTTATCAATAACTTGTGGTCTTACGCCTCCAAAACCTTTTGCATAATAAATATCGCTTGCTTTAAGACTTGGGACTATTTTTTTGGCATCTTTAACAAATAAGCTTTTATCAATAAAAGGTAGTTCAAAAAGATAATTATAAAAGATGTAATTTCTAATTGTTGCATCTTTAAACATATTAAAAGTTACTTTTAAAACAGTTTTATCAAGTTTTAGTGCTTCAAAAAATTCTGGAACTGATTTTAGACCATGATAACGTTCTAGTTTTGGAATAACAAGTGCAGTAGGTCCAAAGCGAGTGTTCATATCAGCAAGCAAATCAGGATCTCCATGAAGAGCTGCAAATGGAAGTTTAGGATTTTGCACCATATAAACCTTGCCATTTAAAAGTTTTTGTTTGGTTAAATAAAAACTTCCTGCAACAGGCCAACAAGACTTATCCATACCTAAGTTCATTTTATGTGCTAAATATAAAGAGTGCGCCCCAGCATTGACAACTACGCTTTTGGCATGGTATTCTTGATGATTTGAGGTTTTTAATATAAAAATATCATCTTTTTTTTCTATGTGAATAATTTCTTGATTAAAGGCAACGAAAGTATTTTTATTTTGTTTTTGTGCTTGTTCTATTAGATTTATACTCATTTTCCCAAAATCTACAGTTGTAAAAACCTCGCCACTTTCAACACCCATGGCGCAGATATTTTCAGGTCTATCTTGATTGCAATCTTCTCCTAAAACAACTTTAGGTTCAATTTGTTTGATTTTTGCTTTATCGAAAAATTTTATATAAGGATAAAGTTCTTTAAATTCTTCATAGCGTTTTTTCATATAATCACATTCTATATCTCCAACAGCTAGAGCCATTTTTTGATGAGAAAACATGAAATTATTTTGCGCATTTTGCATGAGTCCATATTTAACTATCATATCAGCTGTTCTTTTTACTTTTCGCGCTTTTTCTAAAGTATAATTGGTTTCAATATCTCCACAATGAATGGTTTGAGAATTACTCGTTCCCTTAGAATTTAATGTTGCAGCTGTATTATATTTTTCTATCAAAGCAATATTTTTAATATTTGTATATCTTGCAAGCTCGTAAAATAATGCTGCTCCTGAAATTCCAGCTCCGATGACAAGCACATCAAATTCTTGTTGGCTCATTGTTTTTCCTTTTTTTATTTTAATAAACTTTTTTCTAAATAGAAGTTTAATTGAATTTGTTTTACAAAAAGTTAAATTTCATTAAGGTTTGATAACAATGAGAATTTTTGTAACATTTTCAATAAAGTAAATTGGGATTTTCTTTTATAATCTTTTTCATTCCTCGAAAGATTAAAAGTTTATCATAAATTGCGTGATCGAAATAATTTGCTAAAAATTGCCCATCTCCACCAGTGAAATAAAGCTTTTTATTTTGAGCGGCATCTTTTATCAGTAGGTAAATTCCTTTAAAAACACCATAACTTAAAGCATCCATGGTTTTTTGCGGGAATGCATCAAGACTAACTTGAGTATTAAATTCACTTTTTAATCGCGGTGAAATATAGCTATAAATTTTTTTATAATTTGCAATACCTGGCAAGATAAAACCACCAAGATGTATAGAATTAGAAATAATATCAATTGTAATAGCACTACCTGCATCTACAACAACCCCATCTTCAATAGTATAACAAGCTGCTATGCGATCGATTCCTAATCCTTGATAAATTGTATCAAATAAAAAATAAGGTTCAAGATTGATAAAATTTTTTTGATTTTTTAAATGTTCTTTAAGATGTTCATTGACATTGATATAAAAAATTTTTTGTTCATTTTTAAATTCTAAAAACTGATCTATACTAAGAGTAAAATATTTGTTATCATCTAGGAAATTAGCATTTGAATTCCCAATATCACAGAGCAGCATAGATATTAAATCCTTTCATTTCTAGATGATTTTTTGCTTTAGAGCAAAGAGAAGTCATGCTAAAAAAATATTTGTTATTTATGTTAATTTGCTGTGCTAGATTTTCTAAAAATAAGGCATCTTTCATTAAAAATTTTGTTTTTCCTGTATACATAAAAAGAATGTTATTTTGATCTTTAGCGCAAATATAACTTTTTTTTCTAGTCAACATACTTAAGTCATAGGGCTTTAAATTTAATTTTAAAGACTTTATTATTTGTTCTAAAATTTTTATCATAGTAAATCTAAAATTTTATCTCCGTAGTAAAATTTACCATTCCCCATGAAAGAAATTTTATCAATAGCTTCTGAAAGTTTAAATACTTGCGCATCATCTAAATTTAGATTCATTTTGATAAGATAGCCTGTTTTTTCAAAAATATATAAATAATTATTGTATATATTACTTTTTACAAAAATAGCAAATTCAAATTTTTTTTCTGCAATTTTTCTTAAGTTATAATCAGTTTTAATAATAGTGCCATCTTTTTCTAGTATAAAAATACCATCATCGCTAAGTGCAACATCTTTTATGTCAGTGTCAAGATAAAGAGTTCTAGCAGGGCTTACAATAATGATTTTTTTAGCTGTTGCTGCTATAAGTTTATCTCCGATTACGCTTAGATGGATTACATTGTTGAAAAAATTTTCTGCCGAAATAACCACGTCTTTAATGACTTGAAGATTGTTTCTTGAAAGAATTAAAATTTTGCCATCTAGCGTTGGATATACGATGATATTGTCTAAAAATATAGGATTAGCGGTACGACTGTCTTGAGCTGGAGCTGAGGTTAGGGTTTGACTAAATTTAATACCCAAAGAACGATTTGCAAGAACTATAGTATTATTTGCAAGTACAAGGGCTAAATCATCTCCATTAGAAGCTACTCCTACAACACTAGCGTCAAATTGAAAATTATAAATTTCATTATAAGAATTGTCAAAAATTTTTAAATTTCCATTATTATCTGCGGTAAAATATTCCCCATCTTGATAAGCTAGAAGTATATAATTTTTAGGAAGTTTAAACTTGTCTATGGAAATATTATTTTTTAAGATAGCTGTATTATTGCTAAGTTTTGCAGAAACTAGATTCCAATCAACGATTTTACTTTTTAAATTGCTATTATGACTTAAATCTCCATCGGTTTGTTTTGGTTCAAAATATTGTCTTTTGGTGCCACAAGCACATAGAAATATTAAACAAAATAGTGTTAAAAATATTTTTTTCATTGTGTAATGCCTTGATAATGTTTGAGATTTTTAGCTATTTGATTTAAACTTGAATTTTCTTTTATCTGAGAAAGTAAAACATTAGCTTCTTCGATTTTATTTTGCTCTAAAAATTTGTAAGCTTCTAATAATTTATCATAATTTTTTAAAAATATCGATTTATCCCCTAAAGATAATGCGATAATATTTTTAAGTAAAGTGTTTGTTTGAGTATTACTGTAAATTTGTTTTAGTTCATTCTGGAGAGCTGTATTATTAAAATCATTAATATTTTCTTTTAGTAAAAAGATAGCGTAAAGATTGGTATTTTTATTTTTAAGTTGTTCTAAAAGATTTTTATTGCTAGGATCTTGTATTAGATTGGCATAAATTTCATTTGCTTCTTTTGTTTTATAATCGTTTATTTTTGAGATTATAAAATTTCCAGCAAACCAAGCAACTAAAATTATCACAACAGCAGATATATAAAATTTATACTTGCGTATAAACCTCTCTCCTTTGATAAAATTTTCTATAAATTGTTCTTCCGTGTTAAGTTCATTTTTAACAGCTTTTAAATTATCTTTTAGTCCCAAAATTTATCCTTGAAAAAATATTTTTATTTTTGTATAGAAAAATTATGATATTGTATCATATAAATTGCAAAATATCCTAAACAATTTAAAGCTTTTTATGATATAATTTTCAAAATTTTAACTTTTTTATTAAGGTTTAAGAAATGCAAATAGATGAGAAATTATTAAGCAAGCTTGAAAAATTAAGTGCTTTACAAATAACAAAAAACAGAAATGAAACCATTGCACAGTTAAGTGAAATTGTGAATTTTGTTGAAAAATTAAACGAACTTGATTTAGATTCCCAAGAGATTGCTGTGAGTACTATAAAAGGTGGCGCTCCTTTGAGGATTGATGAGATAAGAAATAGCAATGTTATTGATGAGGTTTTAGATTGTGCTCCAAAAAAACAAGAACATTTTTTTGTTGTTCCTAAAATCATAGAATGATTAACTTAGCATTTAGTGCTTATTTGTAGAATAAATTTAAAACAAAAAATCAGAGAGTGATTGAAATGAATTTTTATTGGTTTGATGCTTTTATTTTAGGATTTACCTTGCTTTTAGGGCTTAAGGGTATTATCAATGGTTTGATAAAAGAAATTTTTGGACTTTTGGGTATTATTGGCGGTGTTTTTATTGCTTCAAAATATGCAACTCAAGCAGCTGAATTTATACAAAGTACTTTTTATAAGATAGAAAATCAAAGCTTAGCTGGATTTGCTGGATTTTTAGCCATATTAATTATTTTTTGGATAGTTTGTTTATTGGTGGGTAATTTTCTTTCTAGGTTGATTAAATTAAGTGGTCTAGGTTTTTTAGATCGTATTGGTGGCTTTATATTTGGTGGAGCAAAAATCTTTTTAATTTTTGCAATTTTGGTTTTTTGTGTAGCAAGAATTGATTTTTTAAATGATAAATTAGATAATTTTGCTAAAAATAGCTATACTTTAAATTTACTTAAAGAAACGGGATCTTTTATTATGAATCAACCTTTAACAGAAAATAGTCTAGATCATGCTAGTGAAAAGTTGCAAGATATTGTAAGTGATTTAAACAATACTCAAAAAGGGGAGTGATATGCTGATAGAAAATGTGGAATATGATGTTTTACTTGAGAGATTTAAAAAAATATTAAGACAAGGTGGACTTAAATATACCAAGCAAAGAGAAGTACTTTTAAAAACTCTTTATCACAGTGATACTCATTACACACCCGAAAGTTTATATATGGAAATCAAACAAGCTGAACCTGATTTAAATGTAGGAATTGCAACTGTTTATCGTACTTTAAATTTACTTGAAGAAGCAGAAATGGTAACTTCCATTTCTTTTGGTTCAGCAGGTAAAAAATATGAGCTTGCTAATAAACCTCACCATGATCATATGATATGTAAAAATTGCGGAAAAATTATAGAGTTTGAAAATCCTATTATAGAAAGACAGCAAGCCTTGATTGCAAAAGAACATGGTTTTAAACTTACAGGGCATTTGATGCAGCTTTATGGTGTTTGTGGTGATTGTAATAATCAAAAAGCAAAGGTAAAAATATAAATGTTTGATAATATTTTAGAGCAACAAAGAATAGAAAAAGCTAAAGAGTTAAAAAATTTAGGGATTAATCCTTATCCTCATTTTTTAGAAAAGGAAATGTCTTTAAAGACTTTTAAGGATAAATTTTCTTATATTTTAGAGCAAGTTGAAAAAAGAGATGAAAGTGTCAATGCTGTTGTTGCAGGACGTTTGAAACTTTTGCGTATAGCTGGGAAATCAATTTTTGCAAACATTGAAGATGAGGATACAAATTTACAAATTTATTTTAGTAAAGATAGCGTAGGCGAAGAGCTTTATACGATTTTAAAAAAGAATTTAGAGGTGGGTGATATTGTTTTGGTTAAAGGTTTTCCTTTTGTAACTAAAACAGGTGAATTTAGTTTGCATGCAAGCGAAGTAAAACTCGCTACAAAAGCTATTGTTCCTTTACCTGAAAAATATCATGGATTAACAGATATTGAGCAAAGATATCGTAAACGTTATGTTGATATGATAATGAATGTCGAAGTTAGAAAAGATTTTTTAGTGCGTTCTAAAGTGGTGAGTTTAATCCGTCATTTTTTTGAAAATAAAGGTTTTTTAGAAGTAGAAACTCCTATGATGCATCCGATTGCAGGTGGAGCAAACGCTAAGCCTTTTGTAACTTTTCATAATTCTTTAGGCGTAGAAAGATTTTTAAGAATTGCTCCAGAACTTTATCTTAAAAGACTTATAGTAGGTGGTTTTGAGGCGGTTTTTGAAATCAATCGTTGTTTTAGAAACGAAGGTATGGATTTAACTCATAATCCCGAATTTACAACTATAGAATTTTATTGGGCCTATCATAATTATAAAGATTTAATGGATTTAACCGAAGAACTTTTTGCTTTACTTTTGGATAAACTTAATTTAGGAAAAACAATAGAATTTGATGGAAAAATGATAAATTTTTCTAAACCTTTTGAAAGAATAACCTATAAAGACGCACTTTGTAAGTATGGTGGTTTAGATAGGGATTTAATCGAAGATAAGGAAAAAATTCTTACTAAATTAAAAGCAGATGGTTTTGAAGCGAATGAAAAGCTTGAACTTGGACATTTGCAAGCTGAACTTTTTGACAATTATGTGGAAGAAAAATTGATCAATCCTACTTTTGTGATTGATTTTCCTATTTCCATAAGTCCTTTATCAAGACGTAGCGATGAGGATTCTCAGATTGCTGAGAGATTTGAGTTGTTTATTTGCGGAAGAGAATTGGCAAATGGTTTTAATGAGCTTAATGATCCTCTTGATCAATATGAGAGATTTTTAAAACAAATTGAAGCTAAAAATGCAGGCGATGAAGAGGCTTGTGAAATGGATGAAGATTTTGTAAATGCTTTGGGTTATGGAATGCCTCCAACGGCAGGGCAGGGCATAGGTATAGATAGACTTGTTATGCTTTTGACAAATAAAAAATCGATTCGTGATGTGATATTGTTTCCTGCAATGCGTCCATTAAAATCAGAACTAAAGGAGAAAGAATGAGTTTAGAAATGTTTGATAAAGAAATTTTTGATTTAACAAACAAAGAGTTAGAGCGTCAATGTGAAGGTCTTGAAATGATAGCGAGTGAAAATTTCACTTTACCTGAAGTAATGGAAGTTATGGGAAGTATCTTGACAAACAAATACGCAGAAGGTTATCCAGGTAAAAGATATTATGGTGGTTGTGAATTTGTTGATGAGATTGAAACTCTAGCCATTCAAAGATGTAAAAAACTTTTTAATTGTAAATTTGCTAATGTTCAGCCTAATTCAGGTTCTCAAGCTAATCAAGGTGTTTATGCGGCTTTGATTAATCCAGGTGATAAAATTTTAGGAATGGATTTAAGTCATGGTGGACATTTAACTCATGGTGCAAAAGTAAGTTCTTCGGGCAAAATGTATGAAAGCTGTTTTTACGGCGTAGAGCTTGATGGAAGAATTGATTATGAAAAAGTAAGAGAAATTGCTAAAAAAGAAAAACCAAAACTTATAGTTTGTGGAGCTAGTGCTTATGCAAGAGTGATTGATTTTGCTAAATTTAGAGAAATTGCTGATGAAATAGGTGCCTATCTTTTTGCTGATATAGCACATATTGCAGGTCTTGTTGTGGCAGGTGAGCATCCAAGTCCTTTTCCATACGCTCATGTAGTAAGCTCAACTACACATAAAACTTTGCGTGGCCCAAGGGGTGGTATTATTATGACAAATGATGAAGAGTTTGCTAAAAAAATTAATTCTGCGATTTTTCCAGGTATTCAGGGTGGTCCTTTGATGCATGTAATTGCTGCAAAAGCAGTAGGATTTAAATTTAATCTTAGCGATGAGTGGAAAATTTATGCAAAACAAGTAAGAACCAATGCTCAAGTTTTAGCTAATGTTTTAATGGATAGAAAATTTAAACTTGTTAGCGATGGAACGGATAATCACCTTGTTTTAATGAGTTTTTTAGATCGCGAATTTAGCGGAAAAGATGCAGATTTAGCTCTTGGAAATGCAGGTATTACTGCAAATAAAAATACTGTTCCAGGAGAGATTAGAAGTCCTTTTATCACAAGTGGATTAAGACTTGGAACTCCAGCCCTTACTGCCAGAGGTTTTAAGGAAAAAGAAATGGAAATTGTGTCAAATTATATTGCAGATATTTTAGATGATATTAATAATGAAAAATTACAAGAGAATATTAAACAAGAATTAAAAAAACTTGCAAGTAATTTTATTATTTATGAAAGGGCTATGTTTTGATTTCACCAATGGATATGTCGCTAATTAAAATAATTGGCGATCATTATTATATAAGACGCGATAAAATTGTAAATAAAATTACACATAGAGGTCGCTTATTTTTTGATAAATTTGAAAGAGTTGATGCTCCTTTAAATTTAAATGTCATGAGAGAACACGCTGCTAAAAAAATTGTTGTCGCTCATGATTTAATAACAAAAGATAATAAAGTAGAAAATATTGTCTTTGATTATAATGGTTTTAATGCTGAAAGATTTTATCACCGTGCACAACTTATTTTAAGAGAAGAAGGTTTTATAAATTTCACAGCTTATAAAACTAAAACTCCAGGACATTTACATCTTTATATTCATAAAGGACATACGGCGTTAAACGAAGGTTATTCTTTAGCGTCTAAACTTTCAATGATGTTTGCGAGTAAAATGCCAGTAGAATGGAAGGTGTTTCCTAGTATGGATGTACCTAGGGAATTTAATATTTTAATATTGCCTTATGAGGTTTATCAAAAAGAACGAGGAAGTTCTTGGTCTAAGCATATGTAAGAAAGGACAAATTATGGAAAATCAAAAAAATGAATTTGATGATATTATTTTAGAAAAAAGTAATAAAAGTGAAAAAGTAAAAAAAATTCTTTTACGAGTTATTGCTTTAGTTATTTTGTTTTTAGCTATCATGATAGTTATGAAGCTTATTAATGGTAGTGGTGATGAAAATACGCAAAATCAAAGTGTATTGCCAAGTGAACCTATAGCAACTCAAGACAATAACAATGATACTTCTTTTGAAAGTATGCCAATTACAGATAATACTTCAGCAGAAGATCAATTTGAGGCATTAAGAAAACAATTTCAAGATGAACAAAATACAACTCAAAATACAACAGCCTCTAGTTCAAATAACAATGATAGTACAAATTTTGCTATGCCTGATCAAGAAGTTCCAGCAGAACCAACAGCAGCTACTTCGGAAAATACCGCTCCGCAAGCAAGTGCTCCCAAACAAGAAGTAAAACAAACTGTAAAACCTAAGGAAGAAGCAAAAAAACAAACAGCTGTAAAAAAAGAAAAAGAAAGCACAAAACAAACCCCTAAAAAAGAACAAAATGCAAATGATTTATTTAAAAATGTTGATGCTAAACCTGTACATCCAAGTGGTTTAGCATCGGGTATTTATGTACAAATTTTCTCAGTAAGTAATTTGGATCAAAAATCAAAAGAACTTGCTTCTGTAAAACAAAAAGGTTATGATTATAAACTTTATAAAACTACAGTTGGAGGTAAAGAAATTACTAAGGTTTTAATAGGACCATTTGAAAAGGCAGATATTGCAGCAGAACTTGCTAAAATCCGTAAGGATATTGCAAAAGATGCTTTTTCTTTTACTTTAAAATGAAATTTTTAGCAGTTATAGGCGATCCTATTTCTCACTCTAAATCGCCTAGAATGCATAATAATGCTATCAAAGCCTTAGGGCTTGATAGCATTTATACACGCTATCATTTAAGAAATGCTAACTGTTTAAGAGAAGATTTTTTTAAGTTAGGACTTAGCGGAGCTAATATTACTTTGCCTTTTAAGGAAAAAGCTTTAGATATTGCTGATGTGAAGGATGATTTTGCTAGAAATATTGGCTCTGCAAATACTTTATGTTTAAAAGAAGATAAAATTTACGCTTATAATACCGATGCTTTAGGTTTTTTAGAAGTTATTAAGGATTTTGATAATATAAAAAAAGCTTTGATTTTGGGTGCTGGAGGTACAGCTTTGGCACTTGCTTATGTATTAAAACAAAAAGGTGTAGAAGTGCATATAGCTAATCGTAGCAAAGAAAGATTTAAAGATTTTTTAGCTTATCGAGCTTATCTTTATAAAGACTTGCAAGATTTTGATTTTGATTTGGTTGTAAATTCAACTTCTGCTGGATTAAAAGATGAAAATTTACCTTGTGATAGAGAGCTTTTAGATAGAATTTTACCTAAAGCTAAATTTGCTTTTGAGGTAATTTATGGCAGAGAAACGCCTTTTTATAGATTGTGTAAAGAATATCATTTAAAAATTAAAGATGGACTTGATATGCTTTTATGGCAGGGAGTTTTTGCTTTTGAGCTTTTTTTTGAAATACGAGATAAAAGAGAGATGATAAAAAATGCAATGCAACAGGCATTGATTTTAAAGTAGAATGATAGTTATTTTTTTGTATAAGAAAAACTTATTTTTTGTGTGAGAAAGTTTAATTTTCTCACAAGTTTTATCATTCAAATATTTCTACCCCATCTTGATTTTTGCTTTTATTATTTTGATTTATTGAAGATGGATTTGTAGGAATATTTTGTGTAGGTGTGTTTTCAATTGTATTATTTTGATTAGAATTTGTTTGAGGTAAGCTTTCTTCAAAGGTAGCATCGCCATCAAAACTATTAAAACCACTGTTTGTATTAGGTATAGTTTTGCCTATGTCTGTTGCTTTTGGAAGATTGTTATAAAGTGTATTTAATGTGTTTTTATAAAAAGCTAAAAAACTTTTATCAATTTCAAAAGCAGGTTGCTCTAAACCTTTATTGAGTTGAGTTGGTACGGTGGAGATAGTAGTTTTAAACATATTAACCCCATCATCATTTTTAATAGGATAGTTAAGCGCAACTAAAGAATCCAGTTTGGTGCTGCTTGAAAGATTGGTTGAATTTTGTGGATTGTGTGCATCTATAAAATCTATTTTACCTTTAAAATTTATACCTAAATTGGATTTTATATAATCTCCACTCATAAAATTGCTTGTTTTTTGTGCATTTTTTTCTTCTGTATAAATACTGATTGAATTTTTAAGAGTGTAGTCTGGATTAGCAGTAACTATTTTATAGCCTTTTAGTCGAGCGATGGTTTTGATCTGTTCTTCTAAATTTTGTTTTAAAAGATCAATTTCTTTTTCTATGCGAATTTTAAGCACTGAATTTTCAAAATAATCAGAATAATTATTATTTTGCTCTATATTAATAGGCTCAAGAGCAATGCTTACTCCAGAATCAATAGGTTCAACCTTTGTTGAAACTTGTGGTTTAAATTTTGGCATAGAAACATTGACAAAATTACTACTTGTGCCTCCACAAGCTGCTAAAATTAACATACTACTAGCAAGTAAAATATATTTTTTCATTTTTGACCTTTATTTAATGTGTTTGTGTTAATTATAGCAAGTTAAAGTTTTTTTGTTATATTTTTATAAAAGAAAATTAGGAAAGATATATGGAATTTTGGCAGCATATTTATTCAAATTTTAATGTTATAGCTTTTAGCATCTTTGGTTTAAAGGTGCATTGGTATGGCATTATGTATGTTATAGCTTTGCTTTTGGCTTTGCTTTTGGCTAAATTTTTTGTAAAAAAATTTCAACTAGACATTAATGAAAAACATTTAGATAGTTATTTTATATGGGTTGAAATAGGGGTTATTTTAGGTGCAAGACTTGGATATATTTTGATTTATGATGCAAATACTATGTATTATATTACTCATCCTTGGCAAATTTTTAATCCTTATATTAATGGCGAATTTGTAGGTATTCGAGGTATGAGTTATCATGGAGCAATTATAGGATTTTTGATAGCCACTTTATTGTTTTGTAAAAAATACAAAACAAATCCTTGGATTTTTCTTGATTTGGTTGCTTTAAGTGTTCCATTAGCTTATGTTTTTGGTCGTATAGGAAATTTTTTAAATCAAGAACTTTTTGGTCGCATTACAAATGTGCCTTGGGGAATTTATGTTGATGGAATATTGCGCCATCCATCGCAACTTTATGAAGCATTTTTAGAAGGTATTGTTGTTTTTATTATAGTTTATTTAGCAAGATTTAAGCAAAGTTTTCAAGGGGAATTGATTCTTGTTTATGCTGGTGCTTATTCATTAGCAAGATTTATATGTGAATTTTATCGCGAGCCTGATTTTGGCATAGGTTTTGTTTTATGGGGTATGAGTATGGGACAAATTTTAAGTTTTATAATGTTTATAACAGCTTTGTTAGTTTATATTTGTATAAAGTTTAAAAAAGTAAATATTTAATCTATCTTAAAGACTTTTGTAATATAATGAAATGGATTTTTTTTAATTTCTTTTTACAAAGGAGTAAAGATGCGTGAGCTTATCGAAGGTTATTTGGGTAAGAGCATTGAGGGCAAAAAAAGTAAAATGCCTGCGAAATTAGACTTTATCCAAAGTGCCTCAGGGCTTTTTTTAGGTCTTTTTATGTGGGTGCATATGCTTTTTGTTTCTACAATTTTAGTCAGTGAGGATTTTTTTAATTCTGTGGTACATTTTTTAGAATTAAAATTTGTTTACGATAATCCTGTTATGAGTTATCTTACTTCATTTTTAGCCGCCTGTGTTTTAGTGGTTTTTTTCGTTCATGCTTTACTTGCAATGAGAAAATTTCCTATTAATTACCGTCAATATCAAATACTAAGAACACACAGCAAAAAAATGAATCACAGCGATACTTCGTTATGGTGGGTTCAAGCTTTTACAGGTTTTATTATGTTTTTCTTGGGTTCTGCTCATCTTATTTTTATTGTAACCAATGCAGATAAAATCAGCGGCGATATGTCAGGAGATAGGGTTGTAAGTCATTTTATGTGGCTTTTTTATGCTGTTCTTTTAGTCTGTGTTGAACTTCATGGAAGTATAGGGCTTTATAGACTTTGTGTTAAATGGGGTTGGTTTGAAGGAAAAAATGTAAAAGAAAGTCGTAAAAAGCTTAAAACTGCTAAATGGATAATCAGTATTTTCTTCCTAGTGTTAGGTGTGTTAAGTCTTGTAGCATTTATAAAAATAGGTTATGAAAATTACCAAAATCAAACCCAAACTACTGCGATGATAAAAAACTACAATGGAGCAAATTATGAATATACAATATAGTGATGCTTTAGTAATAGGCGGAGGATTAGCAGGTCTTAGAGCGGCTATTGAAGTAGCAAAGAGTGGCCAAAGTGTAACACTTTTAAGTATTTGTCCAGTGAAGCGTTCTCACTCTGCAGCGGTGCAAGGAGGTATGCAGGCAAGTTTAGCAAATGGGGCAAAAGGTGAGGGTGATAATGAAGATCTTCACTTCGCAGATACAGTAAAAGGAAGTGATTGGGGCTGTGATCAAGAAGTAGCAAGAATGTTTGCTCAAACTGCGCCAAAAGCAGTGCGTGAACTTGCGGCTTGGGGTGTGCCTTGGACTAGAGTTACTAAAGGTCCAAGAACTGTTGTAATCAATGCGCAAAAAACTGTGATTGAAGAAAAAGAAGAAGCGCATGGACTTATTAATGCTAGAGATTTTGGCGGAACTAAAAAATGGAGAACTTGCTATATCGCAGATGCAACAGGGCATTGTATGCTTTATGGTGTAGCAAATGAAGCTATTAAACATCAAGTAAAAATTATTGATAGAATGGAAGCGGTAAGAATTATCCATGATGGTAAAAAATGCTTAGGTGTGATCGCTAGAGATTTAACCAATGGACAACTCATTGCTTATATTGCAAGAGGAACTATGATAGCAACAGGGGGCTATGGTAGAATTTATAAACAAACTACAAATGCGGTAATTTGCGAAGGAACAGGTGCGGCTATCGCTCTTGAAACGGGACTTTGTAGACTTTCTAATATGGAAGCAGTGCAATTTCACCCAACTCCTATTGTGCCAAGCGGTATTTTGCTTACTGAGGGTTGTCGTGGCGATGGCGGAATTTTACGTGACGTGGATGGATATCGTTTTATGCCTGATTATGAGCCAGAGAAAAAAGAACTTGCAAGCCGTGATGTGGTAAGTCGTAGAATGATGGAGCATATTCGTAAAGGTAAAGGTGTAAAAAGTCCTTATGGAGATCATTTATGGCTTGATATTTCTATACTAGGTCGTGCGCATGTGGAAAAAAATCTTCGCGATGTGCAAGATATTTGTAAAACTTTTAATGGTATTGATCCAGCAGATGAAGGTCCAAAAGGTTGGGCTCCAGTTCTTCCAATGCAGCATTATTCTATGGGTGGAATTAGAACTAAACCAACGGGTGAAAGTCAATGGTTAAACGGACTTTTTGCTTGTGGAGAAGCAGCTTGCTGGGATATGCACGGATTTAATCGTTTAGGTGGAAATTCATGTGCTGAAACTGTTGTAGCAGGTATGATAGTGGGAGATTATTTTGCAGATTATTGTAAAAATAATGGTGAAGTAATTGACACAAATGTAGTAAAAGACTTCTTAACTAAAGAGTATCAATATTTAAAATCTTTAGTAGATAAAGAGGGTAAACATAATGTTTTTGAAATCAAAAATAGAATGAAAGAAATCATGTGGGATAAGGTAGCCATCTTTAGAACAGGTGAAGGTTTGAAAGAAGCAGTAGATGAACTTGAAAAACTTTATAAAGATTCTCAAGATGTTAAAGTACATTGTAAAGAACTTGATTGTGCAAATCCAGAGCTTGAAGAAGCGTATAGAGTACCAAGAATGTTAAAAATAGCACTTTGTGTAGCTTATGGAGCGCTTTTAAGAACAGAAAGTCGTGGGGCGCATTATAGGGAAGATTATCCAAAAAGAGATGATTTAAATTGGATGAAAAGAACCAATACTTTTTGGGTAGAAGGCGAAACCTTACCACGCATAGAATACGAAGAGCTTGATATTATGAAAATGGAAATTCCACCAGCATTCCGTGGATACGGAGCCAAAGGAAATATTATAGAAAATCCTTTAAGTGAAAAACGCCAAGCTGAAGTGGATGCAATACGTGAAAAAATGGAAGCTGAAGGCAAAGGTCGTTATGAAATTCAAAACGCTTTAATGCCTTATGAATTACAAGCTAAATATAAAGCACCAAACCAAAGAATAGGAGTTGATTATGAGTAGTAGAAAATTGACAATAAAGGCATTTAAATATAATCCTTTAAGCAAAATTTCTAAACCACATTTTGTGACTTACGAGCTTGAAGAAACTCCTTTTATGACGGTTTTTGTATGTTTGACTTTGATTCGTGAAAAAATGGATGCGGATCTGAGTTTTGACTTTGTTTGTCGTGCAGGGATTTGTGGATCTTGTGCGATGATGATTAATGGAGTGCCAAAACTTGCTTGTAAAACTTTGACTAAAGATTATCCTGATGGAGTGATAGAGCTTATGCCTATGCCTGCATTTAGACATATTAAAGATTTAAGCGTGAATACAGGAGAGTGGTTTGAAGACATGTGTAAACGCGTTGAAAGCTGGGTGCATAACGAAAAAGAAACTGATATTTCTAAACTTGAAGAACGTATTGAGCCGGAGGTTGCGGATGAAACTTTTGAACTTGATCGTTGTATAGAGTGTGGAATTTGTGTAGCTTCTTGTGCAACTAAACTTATGCGTCCAAATTTCATAGCTGCTACAGGACTTTTAAGAACAGCTAGATATTTACAAGATCCGCATGACCATAGAAGTGTGGAAGATTTTTATGAATTAGTAGGCGATGATGATGGTGTTTTTGGTTGTATGTCATTGCTTGCTTGTGAAGATAATTGCCCTAAAGAATTACCTTTGCAAAGTAAAATCGCTTATATGAGAAGACAACTTGTCGCTCAAAGAAACAAATAAATCTTTCCCCTTTTTAAGGGGAAGATTATGAAAGAATTATTCCAAAAAATTTGGCAAAATGAACTTCAATTTTTAAATTTTGATGCTAAATTTCAAGATAAAAACAAACTTAATACGGCCGAGTGTGCGATTATTTTAAGTGTCAATAAAGACAATTATGAAAGATATTTTCTCTTAAAAGAATTTCAAGAGCTTTGCAAAAAAATTGATTTAAGAGTGGATATTTTTAGTATACAAAATGCTCAAATTTGTATTTTAAATTTTTTTAAATCAGGTTTTATTTCAAAGCAAGATTTGCTTAAGGCTCTAAAAATTTTAGAAAAAATTTCAAAAAATACTGAAATGCTTGATTTTATTTCACAAGAAAAAGTTCAAAGTATAGATCAAAAAGCTTTATTTCAAAATGATTTTAAAGAATTAAACACCATTAATTTAGAGCTTCAAAAGCTAAGTTTTGATGAAAATTTAAAATCAAGACTTCAAAAAACTTTGGAAAAATTTCAAAATTTAGAGTTTAATATAGCCATCACTGGCGTGATGAATGCAGGAAAATCAAGTCTTTTAAATGCTCTTTTAAAAGAAGATTTTTTAGGGGTTTCAAACATACCTGAAACAGCTAATTTAACAGTATTAAGCTATGGTAAGAGTGAAGAAGCAAAGATATATTTTTGGGATAAAAAAGAATGGCAAAATATACTTGAAAGTTCGCACTTTAATGCAGATTTAAAAGAATTTATTGACAAGCTGGATAAGAGTGTAAATATAGAGGATTTTATCAAGGATAAACCTTTAATACAAAATATCGCACTTTGTGAACTTAAAAATTTCAGTTCAGCTAAAAATAAAATTTCAGCTTTAATTAGAAAAATAGAAATTAAAAGTCATTTAGATTTTTTAAAAAATAATATTTCCATAGTTGATACTCCAGGGCTTGATGATGTTGTAGTTCAAAGAGAAATTGTTACAAATGAGTATCTTAGAGAAAGTGATTTTTTAATTCATTTAATGAATGCTTCTCAAAGCTTGACTCAAAAAGATGCAGACTTTTTGGTGCATTGTCTTTTAAATTCAAGGCTGAGTAAGTTTTTAATTGTTTTAACTAAAGCGGATTTGTTAAGCAAAAAGGATTTAGAAGAAGTCATTGTTTATACCAAGGAAAGCTTAAAATCAAGACTTGTGGATTTAGATGAAAATTTAGTGGAAAAGATTGATTTTTTATGTGTGAGTGCTAAAATGGCAAGTGATTTTTATAAGGGTTTAGCACCTAAGGAAAGTTTGCAAAAAAGTGGTATGCAAGAATTTGAAAACTATCTTTTTAACGAGCTTTATGCAGGAGAAAAAAGCAAGATTGCCTTAAGAGCTTACAAAAAAGAATTACATTTGGAACTTAAAAATATTCTAAGCGAATATGAAATGCAAAATCGTCTTATTAAGGAGAATAAACAAGGTGTAAGTGAAGAAAATCAAAAGCTTTTACTTGAACTTCAAAAGCAAAATATCTTATTAAAAGAAGCACAAGATGAAATTTCAAATTCCGTTGCAAAACTTAAAAATATAGATAGTGGCATAGATAATCTTGTTTTACTTTTGGCTAAAAAATTAAAAGAACGCTTGATAGATGAGTTTAAATATTTGAAAAATAATGCACAAAAGCTTAATCTTTCTCGTATTTTAAATATAGTTGATATTACCACAAAAGATGGGATTAATGATATTTTAAGAGAAATTAAATTTGAAAATATTAAAAAAATCGAGGAGCTTAAAACAAATTTATCTTTAAAATATGATTTTTTAAAAGATGATTTTGATAATGGTTTTGAAGGTTTTAAAGATGGAATTTCAAAAAATATAGATAGTATTTTTCAAAGCGAAAAATTTGCACTTTTAAGATTGAAAATTGAAAAATTAAGCAATCTAAAATCAGATTTATATGAGCTTGAAACGAATTTAGATACGGTTATTTTTGATACTTTTAAAGAATTTAAAATGAGCGAAATTTTAAACTCTTTAAATATCAATGGAGCATTTTTTGAGTTTTTAAATGATAAATTAAAACATTATGAAAAAAATCAAAAATCAAAATTAGAAAGTCTTGAAAAAGTTTTACAGAGTCTGAAAAATCAAGATGCCAATATTTTAAATTCTTTTAAAGAAAATTTAGAAAAAATTGAAAAATTAAAACAACTTGAAATGGGGCTTTTAAATGCAGATTAATCTTTTAAATGATTTTATAAAAGCCTATGAAAATACTTATAGTGTGAGTTTTGATGATAGTTTTAAAGGGCGTATTCAAGAGCTTTGCAAGGAACTTAACGAGCCTTTTATGCACGCAAGTTATGCTTTAGAAAATGAATTAAAAGAGCTTGTGTTTTCTTTGGATAAGAATGTTAATATCGCTATTATAGGGCAGTTTTCAAGTGGTAAATCAAGTTTGCTAAATTTGATCTTAGGGCGTGATTGTTTGCCTACGGGTGTTGTTCCTGTTACTTTTAAACCTACTTTTTTACGCTATGCAAAAGAATATTTTTTAAGAGTAGAATTTGAAGATGGAAGTGATATTATCACAAATATAGAAAAATTAGCCTTTTATACGGATCAAAGAAATGAAGTAAAACAAGCAAAAAGTTTGCATATTTTTGCACCCATTCCTTTGCTTGAAAAAATCACTCTTGTAGATACTCCAGGTTTAAATGCAAATGAAAATGATACTTTAACAACTCTTGATGAGCTTAAAAATATTCATGGAGCGATTTGGTTAAGTTTGATTGATAATGCAGGTAAAAAAAGTGAAGAAGATGCCATAAAAGCAAATTTAGAACTTTTAGGAGAAAATAGCATTTGTGTATTAAATCAAAAAGATAAATTAAGCACAGAAGAGCTAGATAATGTTTTAAATTATGCAAAAAGTGTGTTTTTAAAATATTTTAATGAGCTTATTGCCATTTCTTGCAAAGAGGCTAAAGATGAGCAAAGCTATGAAAAATCTAATTTTCAATCTTTGCTTGATTTTTTAACTCAGCTAGATACAACAGTTTTAAAAGAAAAATTTGTTAAAAGAAAAATTTTAAATTTATGCGAAATTTTAGAAGATGAAAACCAACTTTTTGTAGGTATTTTTGATCGTTTATTAAATCAATTTCAAAGTTATGAAAAGCATTTACTTTTAGCGTATGAATTTTTTTTAAAAGAGATTGAAATTTTAAATCATCAGATTTTAGAACAGCTTAAAAGCATTAGCGAAAGAATTTCTAGTGAAATTTTTGCAAGTGTTAAGGAAAAAGATGCTTATTTTTACAAAGAAAGCAAAGGATTTTTAAAGAAAGATTTATACACAAGATATGATTATAAAGCGCCTTATATTTCAAGCGACGATGCTTTTTTGGCGATGTTTTACAATAGTGATGTAATGAGTAAAGAGTTTAAAAAAATCAAAAATGAACTTTATAAATCTTTTGAAGAAATCAAGATGAAATTAAAAGATTTTATAAACATACTTGAAAGAGAAATTTTGCTTTTTAAAGCAGAATTTTCAAACATACAAAAAGATCACATTTTCCAAAGTGATAAAAATTTTAGTGAATTAAGAGCTTTTTGCAATGCAAGTGATGAGTACTTTTTGAAAGATTTTAAGGAGCTTTTATTTAAAAGTATTTTAGAACTTGATTTATTTTTTGAAAAATTAAATCTTAAGGCTTTTACAAATTATGAAAATGCTACGAAACTAAGCCTCGCATTTTTTAGTCGCAAAATCAATGAAAGCCGTGTTCTTTATGAGCTTGATAGTTCTGAATTTGTACTTTTTTATCCTAAAAAAAGTGAAATTTATGAAAGAGTTTTAAATGAATTAAATGTTTATGAGTTTGAAGCTTTGCTTATTAATAAACCTATTTTGACAAAAATTGCAAAAAATTTTTTAGAACAAAGTCAAATTTTAATCCAAGAAAAAAGTAAATTTTTAGATCTTAAAAAAGCAGAACTTCGAAAAAGAAGAGTACAGATTTTAAATGTTAGAGAAAGTATAAAGGAAGATTGATGAGAATATTTTTAGCTTTATTTTTATTTTTTAATTCATTACTTGCATTAAGTGAACTAGAAGAGGGTTTAAAACTTTACGAGGCAAATAAATTTGATAAAGCTTATGAAATTTTTAAAAGTCTTTGTGAAAAAGATATTTCTAAAGCTTGTTTTTCTTTAGCTTTTATGCATGAAAGTGCTAGGGGTGTGAGTAAGGATTTAAATCAAGCTTATAAATTTTATGATAAAGCTTGTAAATTGGGTTTAGCAAATGCGTGTTCTAATATGGCTTTGCTTTTGCAAAATCAAGGTTATGAAAATGAAGCTCTTTTGGCTTTTAATAAAGCTTGCACTTTAGGAGAATCATTAAGTTGTAATAATATAGCTTTATTTTATGAAAAAGAAAAAGATGGACAAATGGCCTCAAGTTTTTATAAAAGATCTTGTGATTTAAAAAATGCAAGAGCTTGTTATCAGTTAGGATCTTTATATGATAAAGGAGAGCTTGTTAAAGCAAGTGTAAAATCTGCTCTTGCTTTTTATTCTAAATCTTGCACTTTAGGTTTTGGTGAGGCTTGTTATTTGCTAGGACGCTATAATCAACTAGAAAAACAAGATCTAACAAAGGCAAAAAGATATTTTGGTATGGCTTGTGATCAAAAACATCAAGAAGCTTGTGCAGCTTATAAAGAACTTAATTCTAAAGATATAGAGCTTTATTAAAAGTTCTATTTTCATTACTTTCAAAGATATACTTAAATAAAATTAAGAATAACACAAAATTTATCGCTTTTTAAAGTTAAATTTATATTAATAGGACTAATATAGTCTTGTTTAAATTATTATCAAGGAGAAGTAATGCAAGACAATATTATTGATCGCAGAAGCTTTTTTAAACTAGGGCTTTTAGGTGGTTCTGTAGTAGCAGCTAGTACTATAGGTGGCGGTGCTGTTTTAAAGGCAGCAGAACTTACGCATTCGCATCAAGCTTCACAAGGAAAATCAAATAAAGTTAGAGGTAGAATGTTTTTTCAAACTCAAACTGAATTTGATACCTTAAGTGCAGCCTGTGAAAGAATTTATCCTAAAGATGAGCAAGGAGAAGGAGCTATAGGTTTAGGCGTGCCTTATTTTATCGATAATCAGCTAGCTAGTGCTTATGGTTATAATGATAGAGAATATATGCAAGGACCTTTCATTGAGGGTAAAGCTGAACAAGGCTATCAAACTCCTATGCAACGCAAAGATATTTTTTTAGAAGGTGTGCATGCTCTTGAAGAAAATGCTCAAAAGCGTTATAAAAAATCTTTTTCTCTGCTTAAAGGTGGAGATCAGGATAAAATTTTAAGCGATTTTGAAAAAGGAAAAATTCAAACTACGGGTTTTAAATCTTCTTATTTTTTCACTCTTTTAAGAGATATGACAGTAGCTGGAGTTTTAGCTGATCCAATTTATGGCGGAAATGATAATAAAAATGGTTGGAGAATGATGCAATATCCAGGCGCACAAATGAGCTATGTGGATAAAATTGCAAGTGATGAATTTTTTAACATTGAACCTATGAGTTTAGCAGATATGGAGAGTTAAAATGGCTGAAGTATTAAAAAAAGTAGATGTGGTAACAGTTGGAGCAGGATGGACTGGAGGTATAGTGGCTGCAGAGCTTACTAAAGCAGGTTTGAATGTACTTAGTTTAGAACGCGGACATATGCAAAGTACTGAAAATTTTAATTTTATCCATGATGAGTGGAGATATGGGATTAATTATGGTTTGATGCAAGATTGCTCAAAAGACACTGTGACTTTTCGCCATGATCCTAGTGGTTTAGCCTTACCTTATCGTAAAATGGGTTCGTTTTTATTGGGTAATAATGTTGGCGGTGCAGGGGTGCATTGGAATGGTTGGACTTTTAGGTTTATGCCTTATGACTTTGAAATTCAAACCCTAAGCAAACAAAGATATGGTAATAAATTAGGTAATGATTATACCTTGCAAGATTGGGGTGTGACTTATAAGGATATGGAGCCTTATTATGATAGATTTGAAAAAACCTGTGGGGTATCAGGTGAGCCAAATCCTTTAGCAGAAAAAATGGGGGCTTTTAGATCTAGTCCTTATCCACAAGAACCTCTTGAAAATACTAAAATGCTTAAACGATTTGAAAGTGCAGCAAAAAGTTCAAATTTACACACTTATCGTTTGCCAGCTTCAAATTCTAAAGGTGGCTATACAAACCCTGATGGTCAAGATTTAGCTCCTTGTCAATACTGTGCGTATTGTGAGCGTTTTGGTTGTGAGTATGGCGCAAAAGCAAGTCCTTTAAACACAGTAATTCCAAAGGCTATGAGCACAGGTAAATACACTATACGCACTTATAGCAATGTAACGCAAATTCTTAAAAAAGACGGAAAAGTAACAGGGGTAAAATTTGTCGATACTAGAACGATGAAAGAGTATATCCAGCCCGCTGATATAGTTGTACTTACAAGTTATATGTTTAACAATGCTAAGCTTTTAATGGTAAGTAACATAGGTGAGCAATACGATCCAAAAACAGGTAAAGGAACTTTAGGTAGAAATTATTGTTATCAAATGAACATGGGCACAACAGCTTTCTTTGATGAGCAATTTAATACCTTCATGGGTTCAGGTGCTTTAGGAACTACGAGTGATGATTTTAACGGAGATAATTTTGATCATTCTAAGGAAAAATTCCTTCATGGAGCTATGATTTATAGCGTTCAGCTTGGAACTCGCCCTATACAATCAGCCCCACTTCCAGCAGGAGCTCCAACTTGGGGTGCCGAATTTAAAAAAGCATTAAATTATAATTTCACAAGAGCTATTACAGTAGGAGGGCAAGGTGCTTCTTTGCCTCATAAGAATAATTATTTAAGTCTTGATCCAACTTATAAAGATGCTTTTGGTATGCCACTTTTACGCTTAACTTATAATTTCACCGATCAAGATAGAGCTTTGCATAAATTTATCACAGATAAAACAGCTGAGGTAGCAAAAAGAATGCAAGGAGTAAAATCAATCAAAAAAGGTGCTTATCTTAAGGATTATAGCGTTGTGCCTTATCAATCTACTCATAACACAGGTGGAACAACAATGGGCGCAGATAGAGAAACTAGTGTGGTTAATACTTATTTACAACACTGGGATGCGGATAATCTTTTTGTTGTAGGAGCAGGAAATTTCCAACACAATAGTGGATATAATCCAACTGATACTGTGGGAGCTTTGGCTTATCGCTGTGCTGAAGGTATTTTAAAATATCATAAAAGTGGAAAAAGCTTAGCTTGATAATAACTTGAGAGTTTTTGAAAACTCTCAAGATTATAAATTTTTAATTTTCTGCCGATATAGTATAATATCAAGGAAGGCAAAAATGATTAATGGTATAAATTCTTATTTAAACTACAATTATACAAAAGGGCAAATGGAGTCTGCTCTTTGAGGTTGGAATCCAAGATTATTTTAATAAAATATCATAAAAAAAGGGTTTTCTATGGTAAATTTTGATACTCAATATACAAATATTAATTATCTAAGCAATAACACGAACAATAAAAAATCTGTGCTTAAAAACGATGATGATTATTTTAATTCCGTGATAAAAAAATTTAATTTCTCTGAAAAAACCAAAGAGGAACAAGGATATAATGGATCTCCTGATGTAAAAGAAGTAGAAAACTCTTTATAGATATATGGAAGATAGACTAAGCAAGGATGAAATAAAAATACTTAATAAATTTGGCACAGACTATCTTACAGAAGGCGTAGATTTGTCCGCACTTCATAAACGAAAAGTTGATCTTTTAAAAACTCTTACAAGTATGAATGAATTTGAGAAAATATGGGGTGCTGAAAGGGCACAAAGAGAAAAACAATTTTTTAATGAACTTGGTAAGCCACTTACTCAAGAAGATATAGATAGGTTCTTAACTAATAAAAACAATCAAAAAGAAGACAAGGAAACTTTCAAACCTATACAAGCAGAAAGTAAAAACAAAGAAACTTACAAAGATGATAGCACAAGAAACGAGCTTGTAAAAAAACTATTAGAAGGTAAATTTAACACTAGTAAAGAATTAGAAATTCTTTTTGGTATGAAATTTAGTGATGATAACACAGGAGAATTTAACAAAATCCTTTCTTTAAATTCTGCACCAAAAAGTATAGATATTAAGGCTTGAAAATGCAAAAATTTAAATTATAAAAAAGAAAAAATATTAAATATCTTAACATACAAATTCAAGTCATCGTTTTTATAAGGAAATTTTTTATTTAAATTAAGAATTTTAAGATGCGATGCTGAATTTAATGTCGTTATTTTGTAAGTTTTGTTGATAAGTTCTAGCGACAAAATTTTTAAAGTCTTTATCAAAATTTGAATTTTTGTCGTTGTTTTTTGAATCTTTATCTGTTTTTTCTAAGCTATTTTCTGAATTTTTGTCATCTTTTTCTTTATTTTCTTCTTCTTTTTCTTTGGCTTCTTCGGCTTTAAGCTTCATTGCTTCAGCTCTTGCTTCAAATTCCATTTTTGCAGCATTTGCTGCAACTTTATAGTCTTGTGGGCTAGGATCAGCAGGAGCCATAGCTGCCGCTGCGATTTGTCTTGCATTGGCTATAGTTTCTTCTGGTGTGTTTCCTTTTTGCATGCTGATAGGAACTTCGCCCGCTGTAGCATACATTTGATTATCAGGGCCTCTTGTGTAAGTAAAACTTGCAGCACCTGCTAAGCCGCCGCCCGCTGCTTGATGTGCAGCTTCATGAGCCTTTACATTTCTATCGATACTTTGGAGTTCGCGAACTTGAGCTACTTCTTTTTGGCTTAGCTCTACGCCATTAACCATTTGGGTTTGTTCGCCATTTTTTTCTTTATCATCTTTATTTTCGCTAAGATTTTTTTCATCTTTTTGAGTGGAATCAGATTGATTTGTTTTATCAAAAGAAGGTTTGCTAGAGTAGTAATCATAAGAGTTATAACTTGAACTAATTTGCATTTATCCTCCTTTTTGTTTTTTAAATTTTAGGAATTTTAACGCATTTTGACTTAAAAATTTGATAAATTTTGTAAAATAATCATAAATACAATTTCAAAGGAATGTAATGATTTATGAAAATGATTTGATTTATATAGAGAAAGAGGAGGCTCAAGTGCCTTGGCTTAAAATTTTTACTAAAGAAATTTATAAAGAATTTAGCGATTGTCCTTTAGAGTTGCAAAAGGAACTTTTTGAAAAAATTTTACTTTGTGAAAAGGCTATGATAGAATTTTACAAACCTGAAAAAATCAATATCGCCTCTTTTGCAAATTATGTGCCAAGGGTGCATTTTCATGTTATGGCAAGATTTAAAGAAGATGCGTTTTTTCCAGAGTGTATGTGGGGAAAACAGCAAAGAGAAGCAATAAAGCTTGATTTGCCTAAATTTGAAGAATTTGTAAAATTTTTAAATAGTAAAATTTTTTAATTTTTATTAATGATTTGTTATGTTTTATCTAATAAAATTTTTATATTGAAAATTACTATAAAAAAGGAAAAAAATGAAAAAAGTTGTATTGAGTTCATTGGTTGCGGTGTCTTTGTTAAGCACAGGTTTGTTTGCTAAAGAATATACTTTAGATAAAGCACATACAGATGTAGGTTTTAAAATCAAACATTTACAAATTAGCAATGTAAAAGGAAATTTCAAGGATTATTCTGCGGTGATTGATTTTGATCCTGCGAGTGCTGAATTTAAAAAGCTTGATGCAACGATAAAAATCGCATCTGTAAATACAGAAAATCAAACAAGAGATAATCACTTACAACAAGATGATTTTTTCAAAGCAAAAAAATATCCTGATATGACTTTTACAATGAAAAAATATGAAAAAATCGATAATGAAAAAGGCAAAATGACAGGAACTTTAACTATAGCTGGAGTTTCTAAAGATATCGTTTTAGATGCTGAAATCGGCGGTGTAGCTAAAGGCAAAGATGGAAAAGAAAAAATAGGATTTTCTTTAAATGGAAAAATCAAACGCTCTGATTTTAAATTTGCAACAAGTACTTCAACTATTACTTTAAGTGATGATATTAATTTAAATATCGAAGTTGAAGCGAACGAAAAATAATTTTTTAGTCTAAGAGTCTCTTGCTCTTAGACTTTGTAAATTTTTATCCAAATTTTCTTCACTTTCTTGCCAAATCAATTTAAAATCCGGTTTAAAATTTTCATTTTCTAAATTAAATTCCGTGTTTTTCAAGGTGGATTCTAAAAAAGCAAGATGATTTAAAGCTTGATTTTTATCATTAAAAATTAAAATAAAATCATTTTCTACGATAAAAATTTTTGCTCTAAAGCGTTTTAAAATTTTTGCAATTTGTTTTAAAATGAGTTTGGTATAGCTTTCTTTGGTATCTTTTAGTTCATTAAAATGAAGCAAGGCAATGATATAGTTGTTTTTTCCTTTTGTAAAGCGTATAAGGCTTTTTTCATTGGGTAGCTTTGTTAAGGTGTCGAAAAAAGCTAACCTATAAGCGTGATTTAAAAGATAAAAACAAAAAACCAAACTTGCAAATTCAAAATATCTTATTCCTGCTCCTTCTTGGAATAAAAACTGAAAATATGCAGCAAAAAATGCGATAAGAAGATAATATTCTTTAGTTTTAAAAGTTTTGATAAAAATGAGTATTAAGCCGACTAAAAAAAATAAAAATCCTAATTCACTCACAGGCTTAAAAAAATTTAATGTAATAAAATGGAATTCTAAACCAGCGCTATTGAAAGTAGTATTTCTAGGTAAAATGATGCTTAAAACGCCTATAAAAATAAGGGTTGTAATTGAGGTGATATTTTTTTTACTTAAAATTAAAGCATGGTGTTTTCCAAGGCAAAATAGAGTAAAAATCATAGGTAAAAACAAAGCCACAAATAAATTAGTTTGAAAAAAACTTGTATAAAAATAAGGTAACTTAGCTCCTAATAGCACTAAAGTTAAAAAGAAAATTCTTGAATTTTTAAAGTAAAAGGATAGCACAAGTGCTGAAATTTCAAAAATAAAACTCAATGATATTAAAAAATCTAATAAAAACATTTCAAATCCTTGATTTTAATAAAAGTGATAATTGTATAGAAAAAAGCTTAAAAGCGGGTTTTATTTATTTTAATTATGAAATTTTAGACTATCAATCTCAATTATTTTCAAGTCTTTTTTTGATACAATTTCTTAAAAATTTTCATAAGTAAAAAATTTAAGGAAAATCATGGTTGAAGTAAAAAATCTTACTATGCGTTTTGCAAATCAGCTTTTATTTGAAAATGTTAATTTAAAGCTTATTCGAGGACAAAGATATGGACTTATCGGTGCTAATGGTGCGGGAAAATCGACTTTTTTAAAAATTCTTTCAGGAGAAATTGAGTCAAGTAGTGGTGAAATAGTATTTGATGAAGGTTTAAAAATTGCAGTTTTAGGACAAGATCAATTTGCCTTTGAAAACTACACTATCAAAGATGCGGTGATGTGTGCAAATAAGCGTTTGTATGAGGCTTTAAAAGAAAAAGAAAAGCTTTATATGAGCGAGAAATTTACAGATGAAATCAATGAGCGTTTAGGTGAGCTTGAGATAATAACGGCCGAAGAAGATCCAAATTATGATTGTGAAACACGTTGTGAAAAAATTTTAAGTTCTTTAAAGATTAAAGATTTCGATGCTTTAATGAGCACCTTACAAAGTGCGGATAAATTTAAAGTTTTGTTAGCTCAAGTTTTGTTTTTAGGTGCCGATGTGCTTTTTTTAGATGAGCCTACAAATAACCTTGATTTAGAGGCGATTTCTTGGCTTGAAAGTGAACTTTTAAGACATGAAGGAACTTTGGTTGTCATCTCTCATGATAGGCATTTTTTAAATAAAATTTGCACAAGAATTTTAGATGTGGATTTTAAACAAATTCGTGATTTTGCGGGAAATTATGATGATTGGTATATGGCTTCAACGCTTTTGGCAAAACAAGCTGAGCTTAAACGCGATAAAACCTTAAAAGAAAGAGAAGAATTAGAAAATTTCATTCGCCGTTTTAGTGCAAATGCTTCTAAAGCAAAACAAGCCACAAGCCGTGCTAAGGCGCTTGAAAAACTAGAGCTTGAAGAGATTAAAATTTCAAGCCGTAGAGATCCTAGTATAGTATTTAGAACCAATCGTGAAATAGGTAATGAAGTTTTAGAAATTAAAGGTATAGGCAAGGCTTATGATAAACAATTGTTTTCAAATTTGGAGCTAAAAATAGAAAAAAATGATAAAATCGCTTTGATTGGGGCAAATGGTGTGGGTAAAAGTACTTTAGCAAAAATCATCGCCCATGCTATAAGTCCAGATAGTGGATCTATACATCTTGGGGCAACTATAGAACTTGGATATTTTCCTCAAGATACAAGTAATTTAATTTGTGAAAATTTGAAACTTTATGAATGGCTGATGAGTGAAAAATTTAAAGATCTAGATGAAATCCGCAAGTGTTTAGGTAGAATGCTTTTTAGTGGCAGCGATCAAGAAAAAATGGCAGCAAGTTTAAGTGGGGGTGAAAAACATCGTTTAATGCTTTCTCGTTTAATGCTAGAGCGTCCGAATTTCTTGCTTTTAGACGAACCTGATAACCATTTAGATCTTGAAAGTATTATTGCATTAGGTGAAGCTTTGTATAATTTCAAAGGTGTAGTGCTTTGTATCAGCCACGATAGGGAGTTAGTTTCTGCTTTTGCTAATAGAATTTGGCATTTAGAAAATGATAAGCTTACAGATTTTCGTGGAACTTATCAAGAATTTTTAGGAGAAAATGATGGCTAAATTTAGAATTCAATACAGCGCAGGTTTTGGGCATTATACACAAAATCACAAGGGTTTTGGGCCTACGATTTATATAGAAGAAGTCGTAGAGTTTGATAATGGCAAGGATTATTTTGACTATATAGATTTTTATAAAACTTATTCAAAGAGCGATGATACTTATTTTCATATCAGTTTTTTAGAAGATAGACCTCTAAGCGATAAAGAAATCACTATTCGCAATGAATACCGCAAAATGCGTGATGAAAACTGTAAAAAAGCCAAGGAAGAATTTATAGCCAATAATGAGCTTGATGTGGAGCATTTGCCTACTCACCATGATTAAAAAACATTGATTTTTACATAAAAAGGAACGCTTTTTGCTTGTATAGTTTTTGCATATTTTGAAAGGAGAAAACTATGCAGGTAAATTATAGAACGATTAGCTCGTATGAATACGATGCTATTAGTGGTCAGTATAAACAGGTGGATAAACAGATTGAAGATTATTCTTCATCTGGAGATTCTGATTTTATGGATATGTTAAATAAGGCGGATGAGAAGTCAAGCGGAGATGCTTTAAATTCTAGTAGTAGTTTTCAAAGTAATGCGCAAAACTCAAATTCAAATTTAAGTAATTATGCTCAAATGTCAAATGTTTACGCTTATCGTTTTAGACAAAATGAAGGCGAGTTGTCTATGAGAGCTCAAAGTGCTAGTGTTCATAATGATCTTACACAACAAGGTGTAAATGAACAAAGTAAGAATAATACTTTGTTAAATGATTTATTGAACGCAATTTAATCAAAAGCTCCATTTTGGAGCTTTTGTATTTACTTGCAAGAATTTATAATTTCTCTATTTCAAAAGGTGCAAAATTTTTACAAAAAATTTCAAATTCTTGCTCCTCTTTTTCATCTAATTTGATATGTAATATAGCTTTGCAATCCTTAAAATCTTTTGTGAAATTAAAAGAATAAGTTTTTAAAAAATGTTCAAAACGATTTAAATTTTTTAAATCAATAGCAATGGTTATATTTTTTTTCAATTCGAATGAAAGTAAAGAAGAATTATTTATCACAGCGTTTGCTGCATCGCTATAAGCTCTTACAAGTCCCCCTGTGCCAAGTTTTATACCGCCAAAATATCTTACAGTGATTAAAGCCGCATTGATAAGATCATAGCCCCTTAGAACATTTAAAGTTGGCATTCCAGAAGTTCCTTTAGGCTCTCCATCATCACTTTTATCTTCTGCAATTTGATTAAAATCATTTAAAACACGATAAGCATAGACAAAATGAACGGCTTTTGGATGTTCTTTTTTTAGTGTTTCTATTAAAAATTTAAAATCTTCAAAAGGGCAAAGAAAAGATAAGAAAGTAGATTTTTTAATATCGATTTGTGTTTGAAAAATTTGATCAATAGTTTGCATTTTTGCCTTCTTTTATTTAAAATTATACTTATAAAAACTAAAATCAATTTGATGTTAATTTTTAAGATATTTGATATTTGTATGATTTGCATTGATATTTTAAGTTTAATTTTGTAAAATTTTCATTATGGAAAAAATCAAAAATTATAAACTTATCATCATTTTACTTAGTCTTGATTTGTTGGCTTTGCTTTATGGAACTTCAACACTGAGTATTAGTGCTGATGAAGCTGATATTTATTTCGGCGAGCAGGGTAAATCGCTTATTTTTTCCTATAGTTTGCTTTATTATATATCTCATTTTGGAACTTTTATTTTTGGGCAAAATGATTTTGGTTTAAGGCTTCCTTTTTTATTTTTTCATTTTTTAAGTTGTTTGCTTTTGTACTTACTAGCTTTAAAATATACTAAAACTAAAATCGATGCTTTCTTTTCTTTATTGTTATTTGTTTTATTGCCGGGTACTGTTGCAAGTGCTTTACTGATTAATGCCGCATCTTTGGTGATTTTTTTAACCCTTGCTATATTATGTGCTTACGAATATGAAAAAAAATGGCTTTTTTATATATTATTGATTATGGTGTTATTTGTTGATAAATCTTTTAATATTTTATTTTTAACTTTTTTCTTTTTTGGGATTTATAAAAGAAATGCTATTTTATTTACCTTATCTCTTGTTTTGTTTGGAGTGAGTATCAGTTTTTATGGTTTTGATACAGGTGGTCGCCCAAGAGGTTATTTTTTAGATACTTTAGGAATTTTTGCTGCATGTTTTTCTCCTTTGGTTTTTGTGTATTTTTTTTATACTATTTATCGTTTGACTTTTCAGAAATATAAAAATTTATTATGGTTTTTAATGAGCGTAACATTTGTGTTTTGTTTGTTGCTTTCTTTAAGACAAAAACTTTTTTTAGATGATTTTTTGCCTTTTTGTGTTATTTGCACTCCTTTGCTTATAAAAACTTTAATGCAAAGTTATAGGGTGAGATTACCAGTTTTTCGATTAAGGTATAAAATCTTTATAGAATGTTCTATAATTTTTTTGATATTTTGTTACTTTTTAATCGTCGCTAATCAATTATTGTATTATTTTATAAACAATCCAAATCGTCATTTTGCCAATAATTATCATTTTGCTAAAGAATTGGCGCTAGAATTAAAAAAACAAGATGTTTTAGAGCTTGCAACAGCCCCAAGTTTGCAAAAAAGATTGCGATTTTATGGAATAAAAAATAGCAATAAGTTTTATTTAAAAGCTTTAAAACAAGCTGATAAGTATGATATGGATAAAAAAATTGTTAAAGTAAAACTTGGAAAATATGAAAAAGTATATCAGATTTTAAACTATGATTAAAGCTTTCAGTTTGTTAGAATTTGTGTTTATAATTCTTATTTTAGGTATAGTTTTTAATTTAGGTAGTCTTTACTTAAAAAAAGACAATTTACTAGAAGGCGCAATACAAATTCTTAATGATATCCAATACACCCAAAGTTTAGCCATGATGCAAGAAGGTATAAGAGTTGATGAGTTGGCTATCGCAAAAAGAGAGTGGTTTAAAAGTAGGTGGCAGATTTATTTTATAAAATCAGCTGCCACAGGTTATGATCAAACATATACTATTTTCTTGGATAAAAATGGCGATGGAAATGCTAATTTAGGTAAAACTGAAATCAATATAGATAGAGAAATTGCTGTTGATGTAATCAATCATAACAAATTAATGAATTCAGGTCAAAGTGGAGTTATTAGTAAAGATGATGAAAAAACTACACAAAGATTTAATCTTACAAAAAGATTCGGAATAGAAAAGGTTGAATTCAAAGGATCTTGTTCAAGATTTACTAGATTAGTATTTGATGAAATGGGCAGAGTATATTCTCCGTTAAAAAATGCCAATTATGCCTATGAAAAAACTTTAGCAAAGAATAATTCAGATTGCATTATACGTTTGTTATCAAAAAAGCATGCTCTTTGTATCGTTATAGATACGCTTAGTGGTTATGCTTATATTCCAGATTTTAAAACACTTAAAAGTCAATTTGTTAATATAAAAAATAAAAATTACGAGTGCTCTAAAATATAACCTCCCCCCCCCATTTTTAAACCCACCAAATACTTATATAAATACTTACACAAATATTTATACTATTTAATCCTTTGTTTAATCCCCTTTTAAGTTTAATTGGTTATACTTTCATTTCCTTTTTTTGAAAAAAGGAC